>CAYPPG010000031.1:63785-85767 GCA_964412555.1 uncultured bacterium | reverse complement strand
CTGTCGCCCATTCAGGGCTGTTTTTAATGATAGTTTGTATTTTCCAGGGGCGATGCCCGCTGGCTATCATCTGTCGCCCATTCAGGGCTGTTTTTAATGATAGTTTGTATTTTCCAGGGGCGATGTCCGCTGGCTGTCATCTGTTGCCCTTTCAGGGCTGGTTATGCTGTTGTTAATTCTATCTTTCCCATGGCGCAGAAAGTTCTTCAGCCTTATTACCATATACCAATGAAACTTGGAGACCGCTTGCTTGGGATGTGTAAAAAATCCGGCCATCTGCTACGGTGGAGCCGAGACATTCACGTGAATCGACGGCGGGGCCTGTGGAAATCAATCGGTTGTCGTGCAACAGGTCGATGATGTCCATGTTGGCGCCCATCAGATAGGAGCCGGAGAGAGCAAAGCGGGTGCAGTTATAATTGTTGTTGAAACGGGAAACGATCTTACCTGTTTTCTTATCGATCACGTGGCCGTCGCCGCGGATGGCGTTGGAGAAAATGAACTTTTCTCCGATACTGACGACATTGACAGCCGATTTGACCGGATCCGATTGCCAGATCAAGGAGCCGTCTTTCGCGTCCAGGCACCAGATGTGGCGCAAGTCGGTTTCTTCATTAGGTGGATTATATCCACCGAGGTATAAGCGGCCATCTTTGCCGGATAACGTGCAGCCGGCAGTGACGAAATAGTCAGTCGTTTTCCAAATCACATTGCCGGTCATCGGGTCGAGTTCGGCGGTCAATCCGTTTGGTCCGGAAGGCAATCCTCGGCGCTTTTTTTGGCTGGAGGAATAACCGAAAAAAGTCGAATAATAGAGTTTCCCATCCATCAGGCAAACACCGCAGTCGTTTCCACCACGGCCGATGTCGGAAAAGTCTTTTTTCCACACCAGTTCTCCTGTTTCCAAATCCCACGCCCAAATCAATGGTTTGTTATCTTTGGGATAGTAGGGATTGTTGTGAGTATACATCCAACTCATGATTTCTTCCCCTTCCGGGGATTCTTCCGGTTTGCCGGAAAAAATGAAGGCTTTGTCGGTACCTTGGGCGGCGTATTTGCCGGAACCGGAAGCGTATATAACTAGGTTTTTATAGACGGCCGGCGGGGCTTGACGGCTCCAACTGGGGGAACCGGTGAATGGAGTTTCCCAAATTAATTCGCCGGTTGCCGCATCCAGGCAGCGCACCATGGATTTATCCATCCCGGCTTGCGGCAGCAATAGGCGTTCTTCGTAATAAAGGGGGGATGTGAATGAAAGATAGGTATTCGGCCAATAGCGGCGCCACAGAATCCGGCCGGTATCCTGTTCGGATGCCATGATGATGCCTTCGGCTGTGTGCGTATATACTCGTCCGCCGCCGGAGACGGGTAGATGTTTAACGGTGCCTTCCACTCGGCGTATCCAGTTGATTTCGATTGGTTTTTGAATGTCCCGGTCAACTGCATTCCGATTGGCCATGTTGCCATAATTGGTGAACCAATTGAATTTGGGGCTGAAATGTTTTTCTTCGACGGCATGCCGTATTTTCCAAAGTTGAAGATCTTGAGTGGGGGAATCGGCTTTTCCGTTTGGGCCTAAAACATAGAGATATCCATCTTCACAGCCGAAGTAGATTCGGCCTTCAGAAACGGCAACCGATGCACTGATTGGTTTCCCGAAAGCGGTTTTGAATGACCAAACTTCACTGTTGCCGGAAAGTGGGGTGACATAGAGGCTGCCGTCCAATCCGCCATAGATGCCGTGATTCTCAGTGAGTATCGGTGAGGAGATGGAGGGATACCCCCCAAGTTTTTGTACCTTGTTGGAATCAATTGTGTGTTTACAAAAACCAAATCCTTGCTCCGGCCGGCAGCGATAGACATCATCTCCTCGGATGCTGACAGAACTGAAACTCAGCAAGCCGTGGAGGTTGATTTCGGTTCGAGTGCTTTCGATAAAATCGGTTTCGATTTCTCCGTTGACTAGTTGAAGGATTTCCACTCTTCCGGCGTTGTCACGGCGATGGTATTGGACGTATACTTTTCCGTCTTCTCCCACGCTTTGTCCGAATGTGGCCGGATATTCACTCCCATGATAGCTGGGAATGATACCGACGGCGAGGAGTTTCGGTGCCGCGCCGTCATCCTTCAAGAAGACGGTTCGTCCACCGGCAGGGATAACAAGCGTCTTGTCATACATGGAAATGTTACGGGAACAGCAAAAATGATCCCGCCATGTTACTCGTCCATCGCTGTGCTCAAGCCAATCCTGACCGTCCCAGCGATCTCCAGTAAACGACAGGACTTCCCGCACGAAATCCCATGTCCAACAAAGTTTCCCTTTTTCCGTGACTGCATATACCTGCGCTCCTAGTGTGGCAAAGTAAACACGATTACCGGAGACCACTGGAGTGCTGAAAATCGGATCTTGACATTCGATGGTTCGGATCACATCACCGGTTTCCGCGTCCAACACATAATAGGTTCCTGTCATCGTTCCAAAGTGGACATAGCGGTCGGCAATGACCGGTGAGGATACGTTATTGCAATTTTCCAGACCGCCGGGCGATTCGTATTTCCATTGTAACTTCAAGGTTTTTGCATCGAGACAGAACAAGACACCGGAACCGTCCAACACATAGACATTATCATTCCGGATGACCGGCGAAGTGTATATCGCATCCGTTAAAGGGATCGCATCCACCAATGAAAGCGGAGTTGTGATATTTCTTTCCGGCACGTTGCCGGAATGTCGGCTGTCGAATTTAAATTGCGTCCAGTCTTCCGAGTATCCTATTGGAGTGGAGACTGTAACAATTGTGAACAGGAGAAGGCTGAAGGGGAGAGAACGGGTAGTATTCATTGATTTATTTCCTCTCTTTATGGAAATCTTGTGGTGCGGACCTCTGGTCTGCACACGATTTGATTAGACCAGAGGTCTGCATCACAAATTGCCAATGATTTCTGTATTTTTTAGTGTAACAATCAATCCTTCAAAAAGGGTTCAAGACAGAGTACTAAAAATAAGGGGGGAATGCAAGAATGACAGGCGATTTTTCCGGTTAGGAAGGTTTTTCTTCTTTTTTCTCCTGCTCTTCGAGAGTGATTGTGCTTTTCGGTTCGACGATGACATAATCTTCACCGGATACTTTGTAAGGAGGTTTAAGGATGACCTGGGATTCACCCCGTGCGCGTATGGCGATACCGCTTTGTCCGCCGCTGATCATGCCGCTGAAGATGATTGAGGATCCATCCAGCGCTTCAATACAGATACCGTCTTTGTTGGCGACGATATGGCAATTATCCAATCGTAATTCTCCATTTGCGCAACGGATCGCTCCTTCGACGCGAACTCCTTCTATGGAGCAGTTTTTTGTATTTTCGATTTGGATTGCGGGCTGATTGCCTTTCGAAATGATTTTCGTCTTATTGAGTCCTTCTCCTTTCAATTGGATCGGTGCGGAGATGTGGAGTTCTTTGTCAAGAGAGAATGAACCCCCATTGAGTTGAACGACTTTTTGGCCGGAAGAATTTTTTTCTTGGGTGGTTTCCAAAATTTCCTGAATCGATTGACCGGAATACTTTTTGTCTTTGAGAGGTGGATGCTCAAAGCTCTTGCCTTTTTTGCGCTTGTATCGAATCAGTATGACTCCGATGACAACGATTAAAAGAGTGACTGTGATTTCAATCGTTACCAAGACGGGGCCTGTCCAGAATGAGGGTTCGGTTGTATATGGTTCCATAGGTCAATCCCTCTTTCCGTCTATCCTGTGAATTATTGTCCTATTGCGATGCATATTCTACCTATTCTTTTAAATCTTTGAATTCCCTCAAGAGGAACAATCACGGAGGATTGTTCCTGCAATATGCATTAGTATATTGTTATTTAATATCCTTGAATCGGGAGACCAATTCACGTATTACTCCTATTACTTTAACGGACGGTTCGGATTTGGGAACTCGAATCGGTTTTGCCATTGGTCCCCCTTGCAAAAGCATTTCAGAGCCTAAATCGAAAAATTTACGAACATACCGCCGGTCACCGATTTGAACGACGGCTAAATCCTCGTTTTCCAATGCTCCATCGAGTTCATAGACGGCTTTGACGCCAGGCCAAACGCCCAGGGATAAATAGGCGTCGCTTTGAACGAAAAATGCTTCATAGTCCAGTTCCGAGGTGAACCAACTGCGTGGTAAACCAAGGACGCCCAAATGATCTTGGATTTCAAGTATTTCCGATCCCGGTTGAACGATACTGACGATGGGAATATTGCGAATCGCGCCATTTTCACTTGTACCGGCAGGAGTTGTATCTTGCTTTGCCTGTCCGGATAATCCAAGTGATTGATCGATTTTTTTCCAAGCTTCGTGGGGGGCGATGACGTCAGGAAGTTTTTGTTCAGCAGCAAGTTCTTTGGATGTTTCGATCAAATCCCGGAGTAGTTTAAAAAATAAACCAACTTCTTGAGCGTGTTTGACGATTTCCTGTCGCCTCATAGAAGGTTGGCGGCATAAAAGCCGTCCGTCGGGGGTGAGGAGAATGACATCGTGTAATTGGCCGAGAAAGATCAGCCAGACGGAGGGTTGGTCGCCTAATTCGGACAATGTCCAGGTTCGCAGGTCATCGTGAGATTGCAGATCCTCTTTTATATCTTGATGAGACCATTGATTTCTTCCGTCATACATCACATCGATTACAAACTTTGCCTCGGGGGGGATGAGGTTTATCAATTCATCGATTTCATGCTGTGTGCGATACGAAATGGCTTTTTGGGGGACACAAACTTTGTTTCCGGCAAGCACATACCCGATTTTTCTTGTGGCTTTCACCAAACTTTGTAGTTCCCGTTCCGCCTCCGCCGCTTCCGTAAACAAGCGTTTTTCTTCATATCCTAACTGCATAATCCGAGACATTTTTTCGACAATGGACTCGGGGGGAGGGGGTTTGAAGCCACTCTCGATTTGAGCGATATACGGCGAAGAGAGACCAAGCCGGTCAGCCATTTCTTGCTGGGTCATTCTTCGGTTTCGACGAAAATCACGAAGCAATTCGCCAAAGGATTTCAAGGTCTTCCAACTCCTTGCCTTTGTTAGTAATAATTACATTCTACTGAAAAATTCGAAAAAAACAAATGACAGAACCTCTTTTTTCAGCACTTTAATGGTCATTGTGTATCTTTTATTCGTTTAAGAAATAGTAGGTATTTTACTTGCTTATTATGCTTCCAAGCGGCACAGAAAAAAAATCAAAAAAGTTGAAAAAAATGCTTGACATGTATTTGAAGTTATGCTTTACTTGTGTTAGTAATTTATTTGCGCTATTGTTTGTAATGATAACTGGTAAAAGTATAGTTTTTGAGTCTCAATATTCAAAGTAATAGTGAAACATCTGAACAAACCGATTTACTTGCTAATGATAGCATATCTTAAATGGTTTTGTAAATGTTGAAAACAGAAAAAGAGAAAGAAGAACCGGAATTTTTTGAGAAGGGATTGAATCAACCGTATTTGTAAAGAAGAGACGGTAAGAAGAAAGCGTCGTTATTCTATTGGCGAACACGCACAGAAGGAGAGTGCTCAACACACTGGAGGGAGAGCGGACTTGGGATCGAGATCCTTCCCCAAAAAGGAGACAAGCATTGCCTGCGTCCTTTAGGACGTTCTCCCTCAACTTTTTTTTTCTGTGCGTTCAGTATATATAATAATCGTATTTCCATTTTTTTCTCCACGTGAATCCACGATTTTTATCCTGTCAACTTGAAGAGAATAGTTTTTCCCTATTTTTCTTTCATCCATGTCCTGAATGAAAATTTTTTGTAGAAATTCATTGATACGCTTGATCTGTGAATTGTTCATGTGGTATTATGAATTAGCTATAGAGTGATAGTAAATTCTTACTCAGAAAGGAGAAAAGGGATGAAAATCGAAAAAGCATTGGCAGTAATACTTCTCGTAGCGGTGGCGGCTTTTCCTGCAGCTGCTCAAAGCGTCAAGGAGTATGAATGCCATCGAGTAGCGGGTGATCCGCCGGTAATCGACGGGAATTACACAGAAGAGGAATGGGCCGGTTCGGAATGGACGGGCGAATTTTATGGCCTTCGTCACAGCGCCAACAGCGCAAGCTATCAAGGAGCGGAAACGGAAGAAGAATGGCGATGGCGTGCTTTATGGGATGATGATTATTTCTACATCTTGATCGAAGCGGGATTGCGCTATTTGAATCCGAATGGTGTTCTATATTCCGGTGAACTCGTCGATCCCCTTATGGCAGATGATGCCGGCTTCGCAGGATGGGGAACCGGGCAGAATGTGGATTTAGAAGTTTTTATTGAACCGGATTGGCAGGATGGGGATGGATTTAACGATATGGAAGGCAATTCACCTGCGTATCAGTTGTGCTATTTTCCCTTGGATGCCGATGTGGATGATAGCGGGAATGAATGGGCGCCGTCCAATTTCGGCATTCGTGGTGCGGAAGGGCCGCCGTTTTTCAACACCGGAAATGTTGGCGGTGATTTTCGGCTTTCCGGTGGATGGGATCCGATCTATGATGAGGCGGAAGCGGAGGCGGCAGGTGTCAAACCGCTCTTATTAGCCGCCCAACCACATCATGTGGAAGGCGCAGAAGTGGGAACGGATATGGTCGCGTATCCGGTATTGGAAATCGCTTTTCCGTACTCGCAATTCGGTTTTGTCGCACTGCCCGATTATGACAGTATGGATCAGGTTGATATGTTTCAGGAAAATCTGTTCATGATGCCAGATAAGGCTGGTGGGAAATATGTGGTGGAAGGCGATGAGTGGTTGATCAACGTTGCAGGGTATGCCGATAACGTGATCGCTACGCAGGGATTGGCCTTGATCACGTGGAACGACATGGGTGAAGGCGGATTCCACAATTATCCGCGCGGGATCATGAGGATGGCCGGACCGGGTGAAGTGGTTGATGTAGCAGAATGGATGATGTACTGAGAGTGTAAAAGCCATACAGCAATTGTGATTGGGTAGTCGGGTTTTTAGATTACCCGATTTATCTATCCTGAATATGGGCATTGAATGTAGGGAGTGGTGTAGTGATCCGCTCCCTTTTGTTTTGAATTGAATCGTTATTCCTCTTCTGAGTAATCCGAATTATTTCCCATCTTTCTCCCCTTTTTTATCATAGGAAAATATGGAAAGATGATGAGAGTACGAAAAAACGTTGGAGGCGTATCATGATTCGAATTTATATTTTCCTTGGGATTTTCGTTCTTCTGACTGCAAATCTGTCTCAATCCGCTGAAAACACAGAACAGAAAACCTATCGCGAACTCCTCCAAAACGCTCAATATGAGGCGGACCGTTATCACTACACCGAAGCGGCGAAACTGTTTCAAAAAGCTTTGGCTATCGATGATTCCGATCCGGAAGTCCATTTCGGTCTTGCCAAGCAGCTGATTGGTTTGTTCAAAACCGACGAAGCGAAAGAGGTTTTGCTGAAAGTGGCCGAACTCGATCCCAAGCATACAGAAGCGCTGACAATGATTGGGATTTATTATGAACACGAGAAACAGAATTTTAAAAATGCCGAAAAATATTTCCGGCTTGCCATCGAGAGTGATCCGAGTTATTACCGTCCCCGCAAACTTCTCGGTGATGTTTATACCGAATTGCATCGCTATGACGAAGCTGCTGAAACGTACAGGAAACTGATCAAGATTCATCCTCGCATGGATGATGGTTACTACGGTTTGGGAAATATATTGCTGAACCAGAAGAAATATGAAGAGGCGAAGAATGCTTTGATCAAAGCCGCCAAACTCAAGCCGGAAAATCCCGAACCGCACCGTCTCTTGGCGCAAATCTTTGCCCGCACCGGGAAACGGGATGAAGCGAAAAGGGAACTCGAAACCTATCAGAAATTGAAAGAACAGGAAGAAGAATTCGGGGATTTGCTCAAGGCGATTCGAAGAAATCCGCACAACGCGAACTTGTGGTTCAAGTTAGGGACAGAATATCTCCGCCGGGGAGAATATAAAAACGCGCCGGATGCATTCGAAAAAGGATTGGAACTTTATCCTGATAACGCCAAGGTTCATAGTGTGCTGGGGGCGCTTTATCTCAAAAGCCGGAAAGTGGAGCAGGCGCAGGCTCATCTTGAAAATGCGATCCGGTTAGAACCGAATAATCCCGATGATTACAATAATCTCGGTGTTTGTTTGTTGATGCGGGGGGAATATGAAGACGCGATTTACGCCTTCGAAAATTCCATCCAATTAGGCAACGCTGATCCGGCGGTTAAAAGAAATCTCCAAACGGCCATCCAGAAGAAAAATGAGGAGAAATGAATTACTCGAAAACACCCGTTGTGGCTATTGAATTCTGATTACCATCGGATATTGTGCAGACAGGATGTCCGCACCACAATTTTTGACTTTTTTTTACACGATTGTTCCGAAAATAAAATAGGCGTAAAAACCGAACGCGATGGGAACCCCGTAGGGTAGTAGAATTTTTGTGGGGGTGCCTTCCGAATTTCCGACATCGAGATGATGGAAGTGGAAGAGGTTGACCCCCGCACGACCGACAGTCTGAATGCGTTTTTTCGCCTGGCCGCTGCGGATAATCGAGTAGAGTCCCATGAGTCCGCCGATGATGGCGATCCAGAAAAAGGCTTGAAATGTGGCGGCTGCTCCGACCCAGGCTCCAACAGAAGCCATCAATTTCACATCGCCGGCTCCCATTCCGTTGAGGGCATAGGGAATGATCAATGTGGCGATTCCGACAGAGGTTCCGATTATGGCGGCGGTGAAGCCGTCCATTCCGTTCATTAGGGTGTGAAAGAGAAGTCCGCACAGACAGGCGGAAAAAGTCAACCAATTCGGGACTCGGTGGTCTTTCCAATCGATATAGGCGGCGATGGTTAGGATAATCGTGGCGGCGATGATTTCCGGTTTCATGATCATTATGGCTCCTTATATCAACATCAAATCAGTATGAGATTCAAGATTATTTTTTGATTTTCATGGGAAGGGCAGGCGTGGCGCCTGCCCTTGTTTGTCCGAGTTACTTTCATCGTGTTGTTTCGGGTATCAACCGCCATCGGTGGTAAGACCGCCGACGGTGTCAGAGGTGTTCGTGAACCAGGTTCCCAATTGGGTACCAAAGGCGGTGATCATCGAGATGCAGGAAATAATAATCAAGGCGACAACGACTGCATACTCCACTGCGGTAGGACCATCTTCACTCTCGAGGAACCGTTTGACTGCTTCGAAATACGCTTTCATGATACTTCTCCTTTACTATGTAGATGATAAAAATCCTTACTTGCGTAAGCAAGGTTTTTTGGTAAATTTTTTTACACTGCTATGGATTTGCGCATCGAACTCATTCTTTAACTTATTGATGACGCTTAGGTTATGATTGTGTTTTCTGATTTCGTGTTTCATTGTTCTCTGCTTTTTTCAATCCATTGAACTTTACTAATTTGAGTATAACCCGTTATGCAAGGAAATCCAAAATTTTTTTGACATTTTCCCCGGTTTTTTTACAGGTTTGAGTGATATGGTGAAAAACCGCCGGGACGGAAGACGTAACATGGCCGTCCCGACGGTGTTTTTGAAAAAGCCGGCAGGATGCCGGCGTTACATTTTAATACACCATCCAGCTGGGTATAGATGTATCACTCATTAAATCCACCATCTTCACACTATTCACGGATAACGGTACTCCTCCATCATTCAGCCGAGTCAACCCTTCATCAATCTCGATCATAATACTTTCCGAAGGCTCATTTCCGCCTACCCACTTGAATCGAACGGAGAGTAACTCCGTTGGATGGGTGACGCTTTTCGACCCATCAATCGACGCCCCCAACGCTCCTGCAAGAATGAACAACCCATCATTGTCTGCATTCGTAGCTATCAAACTCAACTCGTTATTCACTAATAAACAAGCATCCTCCTCAACGATAGCGAGCTGAATCGGATCAAACCGTAAACCTAACTTCATACCGCAGAGTCCATTCGCGTTGTCTACTGCAAACCGTATAATCCAACTCTTTCCATCCGGTCCCGCAATCACCGAAGCGGAAAGTTCCCGATCCACGACATACCCCGTACGTTCACGCCGCGCCAATTTCCCGTCCGGCGTATAATCCGGCCCATAGTTGTCCTGATTCGTATCTGCCGGGAAATAATCGATCAGGAGTGCATACTGCTGCAGAATGAGCGAGGCATCCACTGTCGCGATTGTCTGATCCCAGTTCACATCACCCGATGGGGTGAAGAATGGATCCTTTTCGCTGGGTACCGGGAAATATTCCACATAATATTGTTGGTAGTATTCCGGATACTCACTCGGGGGAAATTCGGGGAAATAAGAAATCGTCCCCACGTCGTACTGTAGAACGAGTGAAGCGTCCACCGATCCGACAGTGCCATTATCATTCATATCTCCCCACAAGAATGTTTCGAAGAGAATCGTATTATATTCTGTCACGTCTGAAATCGGATTCCCGCCGTATTCCCAACCGCCATTGTCATCCGCAAAAACAGTCGTATTGACGACTCCATGTGCCCCGGCAGCGGGTGTAAATCGTAGTGTCCCCGTCGCATCGATGGTTGGTGAAGCCGAAAACAACTCCGGCCGGTCGGGGGTGACGACAAACGATAATAGTTGCCCGGCTTCATCCGGCGGCCCTGCCGATATCGCCGTTGCCCAATTTTCAATTTCCTCCGGTTGTACCGAATCATTCACCAATGCCACTGTCGCCCCGCGAATAAACGAAGGCGGATCGTTTACTGGTGTCGCAGAAATTATGAAATTGTAAGGTGTGGAAGCATCGATTCCGCCATACACAGTTCCGCCGTCATCGAAAAGGATAGCCGTTGCATCGACAGTCCCGTTCGCGTTCAGTGCCATGCTAAACCGCAGTGTGCCTGAAGCGTCGAGCGCCGGATTCGCCGAGAACAAATCCGGATTACTTGTCTCGACTTCAAACCACAACGTTTGCCCCGATTCATAGGGCATACCGGCGGAAATATTCGTTGCCCAATTTGAGAATTCTTGTGGACCGGCATCTTCCAATACTGCTACATCCGGTCCGCCGGTAAACGTCGGCTGATATTACATCCAATTGTCCATCGTGGTTTATATCGCTTACGTGAATCGATTCCGTCAATCCCCCCCTTGGTAATGAATACCCTACTGTAAAATTGCAATCTCCATCATTCACATAAATTTCATTTGTTCCCCAATTCCCAACAGCAATATCCAAATCCCCATCCAGATCAAGGTCGCCAACAGCGATATATTTAGTTCGATCATTTCCGGTACCAAAGTTTTTCGAATTGCTGATTGCGCCTGTGCCATCGTTCAGATAAATAGTGTTCTGCTGATTTTCATTCCCAACAATGATATCCAAATCCCCATCCCCATTGACATCGGCTAACACAAGATGATTGGCGTTGTCAGTACCAGGGCCGAAATAGGATGGGGCGGAGAAATTTCCCGATCCATCATTGAAATAGATTTCGTTGTATGTTGCTCCCTTTCCAAATGCCATATCGATATCGCCGTCACCATCCAAATCTCCTGCCGCGAGGGATGAGGCACTTAGCCCTAACGATGATCCAACCGTGAAATTTCCGAGTCCATCATTGATATATGTCAGATTATCCACGCCAGGATATTGTTGATTGGCTTCGATACTATCTAGGTCTCCATCATTATCAATATCAGCGAGTGTCAATTTTTCAGTGTTATAAGTTTTATTTGAAATATAGGGTGATGCTGTAAAAATACCCTGACCATCATTGAAGAATACCACATTTTGAGATAAGGCACCTTGATCGTTATCAGCAACAATATCAATATCTCCATCACCATCAACATCTCCAAGAGCTAAAGTACTTGTGTAATCTTTTCCAGTCCCAAAATTAACACTCTCCCCACGAAAATATCCTTCACCTGATCCCCCAACATCAGCCATGAATTCCCAAATATAAGGTGTTGCTAACGAAATGCCCCCGCTGCTTTGAATCCCATCCGTCAGTGTCACCGCAATCTCTTCCCCCGGTTTGAAATCATCCTGCGGATCAAACGTCAAAGTCGGACTCGAGCCACCGCTGTATGTGCCGTTCAATTTCCCCGACAGCGAACCGTGGACGACGTAGGTGTTTGGATTTCCTTCGTTCATATTTTCACTGAAGGTGGCGGTTATGTTGGAATTCGGAAGGGCATCTGTATCATTTGGAATCGGATTAACAGAGAGTAAGACAAGAGGGAGATCAAGATGATAGACATAGGCCGCGCCTACCGATGTGGCAGAACCGACTGTATCTCCCGGCACACCTACGATTACACGATCCGAAGAAGAGGAAAGGGACGTTCCTATATTATCATTTTCATAAGAATCGTCCGTTTCAACTTTCACGCGGAGCCGCCAAATTGAACTACTATCTTGAAATATATAAAAAGTTGTAGGATACGTGGAACTGTGGACCGGTTTTTCTTCGACAAAAACCATATCCCCTTGCAGAGATACGGAAAATCCGAATCGATTTTGGGAAATAGTATCCGTAGGAACGAAAGTAGCTGTTTGAATCCATTGATCACCTACTTGCTCAAAAAGAAAAGAGGAACCGGAATCCGTTCCAATCGGATCACTGAGATAAGCGCCAATGAGAATTTTGTTGCCGTCAATATCTACGTCGTTCCCAAAAGCGTCATACTCTTGAGGATTGTTCGACTTGATCTTGGCTTGCTGAAACCAATTGGTTCCATTACGTTCAAAAACATAAGCGGCTCCGGATTTTGTGGCCCACTCATCATCGCCTTTTGCTCCCACAACAGCGTAATTTCGAATATATATGCACTTCCGGATAATTCTCCATATTCTTCATTTTTATGCGCTCCGATAATCACTTTGTCACCCCATATTGCAACCGAATATCCGAAATAATCATTTCCATCCCCATCGTTTGCAGTTAATATTGCTTGTTCTATCCAATCATCTCCATTTTTTACAAAGATATAAGCCTTACCCGGATATGCGCCGGATGGATCATCACCATACGCTCCTACAACGATGGTATTGCCGGAGATGGAAACAGACTGACCAAAGCGGTCATGAATAACCAAATTACTTCCTAATAATTTTGCTTGTTGAACCCAGCCTACTCCTTTTTTTACAAAAACATAAGCGGATCCTGAACCATCCCCCCTATCATCATCATAAGGATTTCCAACGACGGCTATATCATTATCTATGGCAACCGAGCGCCCAAAACAATCACCTGCATCAGTATCATATTCCCCACCCGTCAACTTCGTCTCCGATTGTATTACCGGATCGACAGTAATAGGATAAAGTGCGTTTGTATCATCAATCTCAATGCTTAAAATATCGCCGGATACAGAAAAACAAGCAGGAAGGATTTTCCCTGACGCATCAAATACAAAAAGTTTATCAAACCGCAAAATCTTCTCACCGTTTTGATTGGTGAAAGAAACAGCTTGTGCAGTGGAATCGAGCGCAGCGTTCAATTCACCGGTTATCGTAAATTGAAAATGTATAGAATGGCCTTTTCCCAACGGCGGAGATAGAAGTGTGAATCCCTGTTCCAATCCTTCCGGCCGGTTGTGATACCATTCTATAAGATTCTTGTTCCGTTTATATTCAACTCGGTTTCCGTGCAACGTCGGTTGGATGTTATCAACAGATAGAAGATTCTCCGGATAACCATATTGATGTGAGGAAAGGCCAAAACTCCAATGTGGAGATATGGAACGGCGTGAAGATAGGTGAATTCCTTCCTGTGTGAAATAAATCCGGTAATTCTGTTCCCGATTCGGAGCCATATACGCTCCCAGATACCCAGCCAATGCAAGCGATCCGTCATTCGTCTTCCAAACTGCCTTATATGAGGTTTCATGAATTGCCTCCCGAATCGCAACTCCCAAATCCTGCATCACTTGTTTCTCGGCCTCAACGTTTCCAACAAAACCGAATCCAATTGCACAAACACACACCAATATCCAGCTAGCATTCCCGCGTACCATCGTATTTCTCCTTATAGTAAATAAAAAATATTAGAAAAAACAGTCCCCCAATGTTTGCTCAAGATCCATTTCTAAATAACCACGAGGAAAGTCAGAGGCAGGTAAGCATTTCCCTCTACAAAAACCATTCCCCCAAAAATGTATCTTTCGAATGATTGGGGTCAGTATAAAATCTATTTGAGCAGCATGTCAACGGAATAAAATGAAAATTGCATAATTATTTTTGAAATTCAAATGTATTGCATGATTATTCATGAGTTTTAATGGGTTGGATTTTGATGGGGAGGGATTTCGAGGGGATTCATTGATCGATCATTTGGGATTTACTTCTTGCCGTTTACCTTCTGGGTTGTAGCGGTGTGATGGTAGGATTCAATTCACATTCAATTTAGTAATTTTGTAGTATTGATTCTCATCCATGATTTGAGGATCAAGGGCGAGATATACATTGCGGTTTTCTTGTTGGGAATATAGTTTCATTTTCAGGGTATATTGACCGGTGGGAATCGTATCGGGAATCGTAAACGAATATGTTTCTTTGAATTTACCCTTTTGGGGAATCCAGTTTTGATTATTGGAATCTACTTCAAAATCGATAGTATCCGGACCTTCGAGTCGGATTTTTAAAACGTACGGGTGATACGCCGGTGCGACTCCTTTGTTTTCCCAGGTCATTGTAATTTGGCATGATTCACCTTGCGGCAATGACTCAGGAATATTGACTGAATGCAGGAAGAACCAGTAGCCGCAGCGATTCAATAGTTCTTCGGTCAGTTCGGGATTGTCGGTCAGCCATTCGTGGGCGTCTCCGTGATAGCCGATATAGGTGGCGCGGAGTAAATCGATCGCTCCGCGAAACATATCGGCGCCGCTTTTGCCTTTTCCGAATTCCTGTAGAGACGAACCGGGTTTGCCCCACCAATTGCCTTCTCTTTTTATCATGGGATAGTGCTGCAGTTCCAACACGTTCGGCATGGTGAGATAAGAATCCCGAAACAGGTCGGGACTGCGGACTGTATAGGAATCCGAATACCCTCTCACAAAATAATTGACCAGGATGCTGTCATCCCGATAGGAGATGCCGTGGCGGAGAATATAGCGGTGCATTTTTTCATAATCTTCTTTGTCGCCGGTGAAAAAGACGAAACCATCCGAGATGATTAATTGCGTTTGTTGAAAATATTTCCGGTATAAGTCGATGTGGATTTTCCGTTGCTCGAAATTGTAATCCAGGCGGCTTCCGGCATGGGTATGGCCTTCGCCCCAATCGCCGACGCTGCCGATATCCACATAACGGAGCCAAGGTTTGCCATCATAACGATTCGCAAACACTTTCAAGAAATTTTCCAATTTCTCGAGAAAGATAGGATCATCGTAAACGGGTTCCCAAGGACCTTCCGGACCTACTAATTCAGCTCGCCGGTAATAATCTCCTTTTGCACCCGCTTCCATGACCCATTTCGGGGTAGCGAATTGCTGCTCGATGCGGTCGGTACTTGTTTCTTTGCAACTGATCCGGAATGCGATTCCCAGTCCTTTCTCAACCCATTTACCGATGATCGAGTCGATGATATTCCAGTTGAATTTGCCCTCTTCCGGTTCCAGATAAGACCAAGCGAGACGTATGTATATGTGATCCATACCGGGAAAATCGAGTATGTGGGAATCGTCTTGGATGATGTATTTATTGATATGGTTATCCGGGTAGTGGTGATACCATCCTTTGTGCGGATTTTCGAGCGGGATTTGGTCATTCCAATGAGATTTCATGTCGATTTCGCGGCAAAAGGAGAGTTGCGACAACAACAGTATACTGATTCCGTAGATCAGAATTCGGGAATGATGCAATGGATTCATGTTTGCTCCTTTTCTTATTTTTGAACGTATGGACGAATATCCTGAAACGGTATCCCGTTGGAAGAAAGAAGAAATAGTACCCTTTTAGTCGACATTCTTCAAATTATCCTCATTGATCTCGTAATGATTGAAGACGGCTTTGACTTGGCCGTCTTGGATATAGAGCGCTTGAGGGCTTTCGTGTGAAATGTTGAAGGTTTGCGCAATGTCATTGGAAAGCGCTCTTTGTTGCTGAACGATGACGAGATAGGCGGTGGCCGGATTCTTGTTCAGGAAACGATCCATTTCGTTTTTGGCGGCGGTGGAGATGGGGCAGGTGGTGCTGTGTTTTAGGATGAAAAACGGGGAGTCTTTGGCGGTTTTCAGGCATTCTTCCAGCGAGTTCATTGTCGCGTAATGTTGATCGGTTGGCTGGTTTTTTTTACGAGTGAACAAACCCATTGTATTTTTCCTTTGTATTCAATGCAGCGGGTATTCAGAACAATGTGCCAGTCTGCCGTGGCGGTGTAGCGCGATCTAGCAAGGGTAGACTTCGCTTACCCTTGTTACCCGATTGTGCAGACAGGATGTCCGCACCACAATTTTCAATGAATGTTATTATAGGAAAAGAATGTATGTAAGCAATATGAATGAAAGTGGCTGAAGGTGAGGGAAGATACGAGTGCATAAAATACGATAAATTTATGTTGTCTTGATTTGAAAAACAATCAGCGTATAGGTAGAATATAGGGAGTATTCAATGTCGATTGGAGGTGTAACTCATGAGCATCGAAGTCGAAGTCATGGAAGGCGGTATGTTGCGATTGACTAGCCCTGAGCTGCCGGTGGGGAGTAAATTCACGATTCCATCCGGAAAAGGCATCCGGCCGCCGCTGATCGGTGACGGGAGTTGGGAATCTCTTAAAGAAGCGCTTGATGAGGCTAAAAAACTTGATATTCCTCGCCGAACGCACGAAGAAATACTCCGTGATCTTCATGAATTCAGAGAAAGTACATGAAAAACGCCTATGTTGATTCCTCTGTTTGGATTACTTTTGTGGAAGGACTTCCCATTTATCAGGACATTGTGGAAGAACAATTGCAATCATTCATGCGTGATAATTGGCAATTTTGTATCTCCGATGCCCTTTTACTTGAGGTTCTTGCGAAACCATTACTAAATAATCGGATAGATTTGATTGATTCGTACAATCAAATTTTTCATCAACTACTCCATCTTGAAACCTTTACTGAAATTTTTCAGCATTCTCTCCTTATCGCAGAAAAAGATCGTCTGACTGGAATGGATGCAGTGCATGTTGCTTTTGCTACTGCTTATCAGTGTGAGTTATTTGTTACTACTGATTTACATTACAGGAATCTAAAAAGTCTTCCTCTGCACTGGATTGATTTAAGGCATGCAAATTCTTCGTGATGATTTTTTGAATTTTTTCTTTGATTCGTTATCTTTTTCCTGCTTGCATTGAACCATTCTGTAGTTCCATGGTATTATTACACATACAAACAATATGATTGAAATCATCGGGAGGTGAAGAATGAAGATGCGATCCCTTATTTTTTTCGTTACAATTTTATTGTTGATGCCTGTTTTTCCAGGAAGTGAATGGATGATCCTATCCGCGGATGCGTTGGAAGTTGGAGTCGCGGAAATCGATATCACTCCGCCGGTGGGGATGCCGATGCGGGGGTATGCGGCGCGGAAGGAGTTGTCGAACGGGATGTGGGATCCGTTGTTGGCGAAAGCCCTTGTTATGGATGATGGAGAAACCTGCGCGGCGATGGTGACGCTTGATTTGATCGCTCCACCACCGAAGGAAGTGCAGGAACAGGTTTATGCAAAAGTGCAGGAGAGATACGGTATCGACAAGGTTTTGTATCTCGCTTCGCATACGCATTCCGGACCGAGTTTGAAAGAGGATTTGCCATCGGCGGAAGAACCGTGGCTGGAGACGCTGGGGAGCAAATTGCAGGAGGTCATCGGGAAAGCGGTGGAAATGAAACGGGAGGCTCGTGTTGCGGTGGGGGACGGTTCTTGTGCGATTTCGTATGACCGGCGTGAAGTGCAACCGGATGGATCGGTGAAGATGCTGTTTCAGAATCCGGAGCGGAAAGAACCGACGCCGGTCGATCAGACGGTCGGTTTGGTTGGATTTCAAGATGGGGAAGAGAAGTGGATTGCCCTGCTGGTTCACTATGCCTGTCATCCGGTGATCTTCGGAAGCAAAAATTTGAAATATACGGCGGATTTCGTGGGGGCGATGCGGGATCGGGTGGAAGAGGAAATTGGGGGAACCTGTTTGTTTGTGCAGGGAGCGTGTGGGGATGTGAATCCGTTCGAGCGAGGGGATTCGACTGAGGAAGGATATGCTGTCCTGCGGGGGGAAGGGAAGAAGTTGGGAGAGGCCGTAATTCGCATTGTTCCTTCGATGCGCTTCCTGGATGATGAATCGCTCGAATTGACAGCCACGGGTTATGTTACCGATTTCGATTATCGTTTCGATTTGAAGGATGAGAAAGTCAAGGAATTTTATGTGAAGAGATACGGGAAGGAATATGTCGAAGAACGATATAAGGATCGTCCCCCCATGCTTGAAGTGGAGACACCGTTTGTGATGCTGGGGGACAGTATTGCTTGGGTGGGATTTCCGGGAGAATTTTTCAATGACTTTCAGATCGATTTGAAAAAACGTTCCCCGATTCCGCATACGTTTTTTGCCGGTTATTGTAATGCCGTTCATTCCTACTTTCCGACGATACGAGCGGCGGTGGATGGGGGATATGGTGCAAGTTATGCAACGTATGTCGAAGTAGGAGCCGGTGAGCGGTTGGTGGATCAAGCGGTGATCACTTTATATGAATTGATGGGGAAATTGAAAAAAGTACCCACGAACTGAATCACGCTGATTGATTGACTTTGTTCGAGGTTTTTATTATGATCGTGAGAGTGAGTCCATAAGAAGGAGGAAAGTGTTATGAGCAATACACGCAGAGATTTTTTGAAGCGGGCCGGTGGAACGGGGATTGCAGCATTTGCTGCTCCGATGGTGGTTTCATTCAATGTGCTTGGAGCAAACGATACGATCGGGATTGGTGTGATTGGTCCTGGAAGGCGCGGGGGGCAATTGATGGGGGATTTCAACCGTTTGAAGGGATTTCAATACGTTGCCATCAGCGATGTCAATCAGCGGCGGATGGACCGTATCGCTGGCGGGAAAAAGTGGGGGAAATATCAAGATTTTCGAAAACTGTTGGAATCGAAGGATGTGGATGCGGTGATCGTCGCGACGCCGGATCATTGGCATGCGTTGAATTCCATTTATGCTTGTATGGCGGGGAAAGATGTATATGTTGAAAAACCGATGACACTGACGATTGCGGAAGGGCGTGCTATGGTCAAGGCGGCCCGTAAGTATAATTGTGTAGTGCAATGCGGAAGCCAACAGCGGTCGGACCGGCGCAGCCGCATTGGCTGTGAATTGGTTCGCAATGGAGCCGTTGGAAAAATCCATACTGTTCATGGAGCGAATTACCCCAGCCCATGGGATCAGCCGTTTCCCGCACAACCGGTGCCAGACGGTTTGGATTGGGATACGTGGTTGGGACCTGCGCAGGAACGCGGGTATCACAAGGATATTTACACGCCGCGCGCACAACCCGGTTGGATTTCCATCCTGCCGTATTCCGGTGGAGAAGTCACCGGATGGGGAGCGCATGGATTGGATATGATCCAGTGGGCGTTGGGAACTGACAAGACCGGGCCGGTCGAAGTGTGGGCGGAAGGGAATCCACGCGTCCTCGACCGCGTCGTCAATATGAAATACGCCAATGGCGTTCTTTTAACAATGGATAACAAAGGCCCGCAAGGCGGCGGTTTCTTCGAAGGCGAAAAAGGGACTATCATGGTGAGCCGGGGCGTGTATAAAGTTGATCCGCCCGAACTGGCCGAATCCGCAACCATCACGGATCCGCTGGAGGTCAGCCACAACCATCAGCAGAACTTTTTGGATTGTGTCCGCAGCCGGAACAAGCCGATTGCCGATGTAGAAGTGGCGCACTATTCGACGACGTTATGCCATCTGATCAATATTGCCCGGTGGACGCATCGGAAAATGCAGTGGAATCCGGAGAAAGAAGAATTTGTCGGAGACGCAGATGCGAATACGTATCTGGATCGTCCACGTCGTTCACCATGGGAATTGCCGGTGATTTAATAATTTTTTCTTATAGTGTAATATTTAAAAAAGATAAAAAAGGAGGGGCAAATTACCTGATTTGCCTCTCTTTTTGTTTTCCCGATGTTGTCCCGGAGATCATTTCATGTGTCTCCAAAAAAATCGTGTTAAAAAACCGGCTTTTCTGGTTTTGGTGTTCGCTGATTGTATTGTAGCAACTTCTTCCCCAAAGAGTTCACCGAATACTTTTTCAAACTCGGCTTTTCGTTCTTCTTGGTTTTGGAATTGTCGGCGAATTCGATGGAGTTCACCGGCGTCCAACCAAAACCCGCCGCAGGAGGGGCACTCGTCGATCTCGGTGTCCCGTTTCACGCTCCAAAAGTGCCGCATCAAGATTATATTGTCACATCGAGGGCAATAAATCCGTTTGGAGAAATCGGGAACGACATTCAATCCTTGTTCAATTTCGATGAGCGCTTCCCCGATTGTTTCGTGATCCTCATCGACCTGCTGCAGTTCAAACGAATCAAACCAGATTCCGCCACATCCCCCTTTGCAGATATCGACTTCCAAATTTTCCACGGTGTACGGTGTAAGAACATGACTGCATCTCGGACAATCCATAAGTTCCCTCTGCTAACTAAAATAGTATGAAACGCCGCCGTCTCGGCGGCATATTGAAAAAAGCCGGTAGGATGCCGGCGTTACGTTTACAGGATTGATTGGCTCATTGCATCCCATTTGATTTTTCGTTCTTCGCGAAACGCTTGATTGCTCAGGTGGCATGCTGTGATTACTTTATTTGCCAGGGCAATAGGAGAATTCGTCGGTTTACGCGATTTTACGCAGTCGAGAAAGTTTTGTACGTGCGCTGTTCCCTCGTCGTTCATTTTCCATTCTTGAATCGGTTTGGAACGGTTGCCATCGGCAAAGATTTTGACAGTGGGGTGCTCTTGTACGACTGTCCCTTTCGTTCCGTAAATGATGTGCCCGTATCCGTCATGCCCGTTCGTGAAGACCACGGAAAAATCGATAGAAAAAGTACCGCAGTCCATGGTGGTGTGTACGACATCAGGGGTTTCCCAAAAATCGAGACAGTACGTTCCTCCATTCGAAACGACCGAGCGGATATCGTAGCAATCCGACATCCACATGGCGACGTCGATATTGTGAGCGCCGATATCCGTTAGCAATCCGCCGGCGTAATCCCAATACCAGCGCCATGCCGATGCGCGGTCGCTGCTGTATGGGCGCGATGGAGCCGGTCCTAAAAAGCGCTTCCAATTGATTTTTTGTTGATCGTAGAATTGTTCGTTTCTTCCTCTGGCTTGGTATGGATCGCCTTCCGACCAGTCCCGGCAGTCGAATGTTCGGATCCATTTGATCTCACCGATGACCCCCTCTTTTATCGCTTGAAAGGCTTCTTGCCAGTGGGTACCACTGCGGCGATGGTTTCCGATTTGAACAATTCGGTCAGTTTTCTCTGCTGCCTCGACCATCTGATTTCCCTCTTCGATCGTGTGAGATAAGGGTTTTTCTTGATACACATCCTTCCCCGCAATCATTGCATCGAGAAAGATTTCGCAGTGCCAATGGTCCGGAGTGGCGAGCACAACGGCATCAATATCGTTTCGCTCTAATAGTTCCTGGTGAAATTCGTAGGTATCCGCTTTGCCGCCGGTTACTTCGCGCGTATGTTCCAGCATCAGCTGGTTGACATCACAGAGAGCGACAATTTCTGCACCGAGTCGTTGGGCGGTGCGAATTCGATCTCTTCCTCGGTCGCCTACGCCGATTCCGCCCATGCGGATGCGTTCGTTGG
Organism: uncultured bacterium; assembly: GCA_964412555.1. Lineage (GTDB taxonomy): Bacteria > Hinthialibacterota > Hinthialibacteria > Hinthialibacterales > Hinthialibacteraceae > CAYPPG01. The sequence goes on along the minus strand of CAYPPG010000031.1, from coordinate 63,894 downwards.
CGCCAAGAATGGAAGTCGATCCGGTGCTGACAAGGAATGCAGCCGAGGCGGTACCTTTGGCGGAGTTTTGAATGAAAGCCCGTCGTGTTTGTTTCATTTCGATCCCCTT
>CAYPPG010000031.1:10005-63685 GCA_964412555.1 uncultured bacterium | reverse complement strand
GAAGAGCTATTTAGACTGAAGCACTTCGTTCAACATTTGCAACGAGGCGGATGAAGTTTTTTCGTTCAATCCAGCTACACAGTCCTCCGGAACCGAAACTGTAAAGTCGCGCATAATGGCGGATGCACCGGTGTAGTGGACACATATTTCCGTGCAAACGCCGGTTATGATCAGTTCCGATACTTCCAACTGAAGAAGAATTTCCTCCAGATTGGTTCTGTAGAATGCATCATACCGTGTTTTTTCAACGACTATATCCCCATCTTGGGGGGCCAGTTCGGAAACAACTTTCGCTCCTTCCGTTCCTTTGATGGCATGAAGGGGCCAGATGGACATTTCCGGGTCGTTGGGAATATGGGAGTCGTTGATATATACAATTGGAATTCCTTCTTTTTTTGCTCTTTCGATCTCGCGTTGGATATTGGGGATAATTTCGCGAGCGCCAGGGACTTCCAAAGGGGCGCCTTTTTGAACGAAATCATTGACCATATCACAAACCAATAAGGCTTTTTTTATCATAATTCAAACCTCCAACCTTTTGTCGTTGATTACATCGCCGCTGAGGTGATACTTTCCAATGCATTGGCTAAACGTTTACATCCTTCTTCCAATTGGGCTTTTCCGATCATTCCGTAAGAGAGCCGCAGGCTGGAAGAGTGTTCCGATTCAGGCCGATCGGACGAGTAACATAAATTCCCGGGGACATAGAGTACTTTTTCTTTCAATGCCCGGCGGAATATATCACTATTCGCGCCGGTATCAAAGAACGGCGGCAGTGTAATCCACGTATAAAAACCGCCGGTTGGATAAAGCCATGAGGCTTCCGGAGGAAAAGTTTCTTTCAATATATCCAGTACAATGTCCCGTTTTTGGGCATATACCGATTGAAGAATCGTAGTATGCTTGTCGAATTCGCCGGTTGACAGCAGTTTTTTCAACAATTGTTGACTGAGATTCGTGCTACCGAAATCGTGATTTCCTTTAATATCGACCATTTTATCGATAACCGCTTTCGGCCCGGCGCCAAAGCCCAGCCGAATGCCAGGGGAAAGGGATTTTGAAAAGGATTCCGTGTACAAGATAAGATCGTTGTCCTCTTCCAGCGACTTGATGGGGGGATATGTTGGTTGTTCAAAACAAAGGCGGCGGTAAGCGGCATCTTCCACCAGAAGGATCGGATATCCTTTTTCCCGGTAAGACTGCAATAGACTTAGAATTTGTTTTCGTCTTTCCATTGGGAGGGTAACGCCCATCGGATTGGTGGCATACGACATGAGATAGAGCATCTTGACTTTGCCGAGTTCTCCGCGGGATTCCAATGTTTGCAGCGTTTTCTCGATTTTTTGGGGATCGATACCGTGTTCATCCGTATCGATGCCGATCGTCTTCGCGCCGCGTGTTTGAAAAACTCCGAGGACCACGAAGTAGGTCGGTGCTTCCAGAAGAACGATATCTCCTTCATCCAAAAACGCTTCAGACGCCAAATACAAAACTTGCTGAGAGCCGGAACCGATCAATACATGTTCGGAATCGATTTTTGCTGTGGGATGAAACACCCCTTCGCGCTTTAAGCGTTCTACGAGCTGATTGCGTAATTCCAAATCTCCCTGCGTCGTACCATACTGTAAGGCGATTTGACCGGCGGTTTGTTCCTCCAACAATTCTTTCAACGCCAGGGAGGCCGATCGACTCGGCAGGGATTCACGGTCGACAAAACCGGCGGCCAGAGAAATCAAGCCGGGGACTTCAAGAGCCTGCGCCATCAACCAGCTGATCTCAGGTGGTGTTGTACGCTGAGCCAAACGGGAAAATCGATCAGTTAATTTTTTCATCATAACGATTTGACACTCTCCACGGATGAACTTACTATTCAATATTATAAGGAATTTTGCGAGAAGTTAAGGATATGTTGTTTCCATTTTGGAAAGTAAAGCCACAGCGACAATAAAATACCTGTTTTTTTTGGGGTGATTGTTTATGAGAAACATGCCGAAATCATTCATACCGATGATCCTGGCGCCCGCCATAACCATTTTCTTTTTTTTATTGATCATGGACATCGGTGGATTAATCGATTTGCCGGAGAGATTTTTTCATTGGTATCTTGTGCCGCTTGGATTCATCTTTTTTTGGTGGCCGTTCGATATGCTGCTTCATTGGGAGAAGCGAACACCGGCTTCCATCCAAAAAGACAAATACATTACGATGGTTTCGACAACTTTGATTTTATTTCTTTTTCCCTATTGGTATTTGGCGACTCCGCTATGGCCTACCCTTGGTGTCGCGTTCACGATTGGAATCGTCATTCCGACTCTATTCATGACGATTCAATTCGCGAGAACAAAGGTACGGGTCGCATCTCCTGAAAAAGTGTATCGGCTCGGAATGGCTTCCCCCCGTGCGCAAGAATTTATGAGCAGTTTTCCGGATGCGAGCCAATATGTGTATGGATTCACGGCGGGTGAGGGTGATCGAAGCCATCTGATACTCCACAAACGCCAGCCGACCGAGGTGCATAACGGAGCACAAATCGATTACGTCATGGATGTTGCGGTCGATCATCGAATCGAGCGGTTTGTGGGGGGCAAGGAGCAGTTGAGTTGTTATTTATTCGTAAACGATCGCGGAAAAGCCGGAGTCGGTTTTTTACCTTCTACCAATATTGGCCGCGCATTGGATTATGGTTTTTCCGAGGATGAACTCGATAAAGCGATTTCGGAAGCAACATCTCTTGATCATAATTGGCCTTCCTTGAAAGATGCGCCTCTTGTGATTCAACATTATCCGGGGAAAGTGGTGCGTATACGCTAAGCGCTGTGATACGCGAGTGTTGGGGATAGTGGTTCGCGTGCTTTCTTGGTAGACTCTTTATCAAAAATCCGAAAAGTCAAAAGAAAGAGAGGAAGATATATCCTATTTTGGAGATGCCGGCAAGATGCCGGCGTTACGAATACAAACAGGATGCCGGCAAGATGCCGGCGCTACGTATCTAAAACCTTGAATGGAGGTAAACGAACTGTGTTGCGCGCATTTCAGATCGGTTTGATTATGATTGCAATGTCTATTCAATGTTCTGGTGAAGAGGTGACATTGCTGATTACCGGGCAAACCAACGGATTACTCGAGCCTTGCGGTTGTGAAAACGTAGAAGGTGGAATGGAGGCCAGAGCCGGTTTTCTCGAAAGTTTTCGAGCGGAGAATGACTCATTTGCCTTGATCGATCTCGGCGAGTTCGTGGATAAAGAAGTCAATGAGATCAACAAAGCGTTGGGGATCACTTATTTGCAAGCGTGTAACGAAATGGGATACGATTTCGTGAATCTCAGTTCCGCTGATCTTCGCTTTGGATATGAATACTTGTCGAAGATATCGGAGAAGGTTCAATTACCACTTTTAAGTACAAGTGTTCTCAGTGAGCGTAGTCCTTTCTGGAAAACATCCATCGTCAAGGAAATGAAGGGGCTGAAGATCGGTTTTCTCGGCGCTAGTTCGCTCATGCAAAAGGCTGGTTTGAAAATCGAGGATTTCAATCTATCCGATCCTACGGAACCACTGCGAGCCGAAGCCGAAACATTGAGAGAGCGGGATGAAGTCGATGTGATTGTTTTGTTAGCCTGCGAACCTCCGCCAATCGTCATTCAATGGCTGGAAGACTACAAAGGCCCGAAAATCGATTTGGCCGCTACCTTTGAATTTGGAATACAACCACAACTAGTAAAAGATACATATTTGGTCAATGTACCCTCGAAAGGATATGGCATCGGGAAAATTACTCTCGATGTGGAAAAAGGAAAAGGTGTTACAAAGGTCGACTATGAACGTGTCTCTCTGAAACCGGAAACTTATGAGAACGAAAATATGAGAGAATATCTTTCACAGGCTTATCAGCGGATGATTCAAGATCTCGGTCTGCAGTTAGAAAGAACTGCCGTGCTTCAAAATTTACCGGAGGAAAAAGAAGATTTTGCCGGATATGCCGGGGCGACGTTTTGTATGGATTGCCATTACGATCAATATGAGCAATGGAGCCAAACACGCCATGCTCGCGCCTTCGACGATCTTTTGAATCAGAATCGCCATTGGGTACCTGAATGTGTGATGTGTCATGTGACCGGTTATGGAAATGCGGGAGGATATATCAGTTTCGGGCGTTCCGAGAGATTACGCCATGTTCAATGTGAGACTTGTCATGGACCGGGGCAGAAGCATGCCGATGATATGGGCACGTCTCCGATTCGTCGAGGAGAGAAAAAGGAATTATGTGTCCAATGCCACGATGAGAAAAACAGTCCTAAATTCGACGAGATGTATGATTTGTATTATAAGAAAATTCAGCATTGAACCGTCCTCAACCCTTTACCCTGCAAGTTTTTCCTTAAAAAATCCAAACGACTACCGATCTATGTATAAAAAAAGAGGGGATAGCCTTGACAAACGCAAATTTATTTTGTATCAAATTCAAATACGATATTTCAATTTTGTGATTTTCATCAAGTAAAAAGGGAGGAATACGTTATGCCATCCAAAAAGCAAATCACCATTGCACTTCCGAACAAAGTCGGGGAATTAGCAAAACTGACCAAAAATCTCGCCAAGGAAAAAGTCAATATCGAAGCGATATGCGTTTCTAACCTTATGGATGTTGGGGTTGTTCGGCTCGTTCCCAGCAACATCAAGAATGCGAAAAAAGCGTTGAATAAAATGGGGGCAACAATGACTGTTGACGATGTTGCGGCGATCGAATTGCCCAATGAGGTTGGCGCGCTTGCCGATGCAGCCGCGCAACTGCAAAAAGCGAAGATCAATGTCGATTACGTGTACGGAAGCGCGGCCGGTGGTTCGGATGTGAAAGAGATTGCCATCTTTAAAACATCCGATCTTTCTGCGACATTGAAACAACTGGAAAAATAGGCAACGAATACTCTCACGATCACTGTTTTTGTAACCGAACGATTGCGCTGCTGAAGCTTCCTTTCAGGAACCATGGAATCCCGACGTTCATCAACGTTTCACCGGTTGCAATTCCTTTGCGGTCTCCGGAAAGTTGGTATTTTGCATTTGCATCCAATCCCCGAAGGCGAATGGAGGGATATTCTTTTGTCGACGGCGTACTGCCTTGTAACGTTTCCCAGGTATTGAAAAGGAAAACAACCGCTTCCGACCCATCGTGAGTGATATATTCCAATGCCGCGCGGTTTTCCTCAAAGGGAGAAAACAAGCGGTGTACAATTCCTTCTTGTACGATAGGGCGGATTTCTTTGTATTGTGCTATTAAATCGGCGGCTTGGTTGCGTTCTTCCTGATTCCAAGTCGTTAAATCTGTTCCTACTCCCAAAACGCCGCACATGGAAGAATGAAAGCGGAACTTCAGAGACGGATTGTTCTTGTGCCAGTCTTCATCCGTTACCCATCCCACCATCAATTTGGCTGGGAAAGCATGAAGAAATCCATGTTGGATCATGAGACGGTCAACCGGATCGGTGTTATCACTGGTCCATGTTTGATCCATCAGGGAAAAAATCCCGAGATCGGTTCGACCGCCGCCACCGGAACAAACTTCGAAGAGAACATCCGGAAATCGCTCTTCAAGTTCAGCGATCAAATCATATAGGTTGTGAACATATCGGATCTGCGCTTCGCGCTGGGTGGCAGGATCGGCTGAAGGCCAACCGGGATCGGAAAGGGGACGATTTCGATCCCACTTGATGAATTTGATGTTATTTTCGCTCAACAGTTTTGTGAGGGAGTCGAGGAGGTATTCGCAGACATCGGGGCGTGCTAGATTGAGCATCAATTGATTGCGGGATTCATGCCGGATACGGCTTGGATAATAAAAAGTCCAATCCGGATGAGCACGGAACAAATCGCTGTCCGGATTGACCATTTCCGGCTCCACCCAGATTCCGAAGTCAAGGCCGAGATCGTTGATTTTTTGAATCATTGGCTGGAGACCATTCGGAAATTTTTCCTTATCGACTGTCCAATCGCCTAAACCGGCACGGTCATGTTTGCGTCCTTTAAACCAGCCGTCATCGATGACAAAGATTTCTACACCGATCTCTTTAGCGATTTTGGCCAGTTCGAGCTGCTGTTCTTCATTTACATGAAAAGTCGTGGCATACCAGCTGTTATACAAAACCGGTCTCAATTTTTCATTGTATGGCTTTCGCATGACATGATTTGATACATACTCATGCATTCGATGGGATGCGCCGCCAACTCCGGTAGGAGAAAATCCGAACACGATTTTCGGAGTGGTGAATTCTTCTTGTGGATCGAGTGTCCAAGACGTATCCCAGAAACTGATCCCTCCGATTATTTGTAGGTTGCCGGAATGAAATTTTTCGAAGTCGATGCGCCAGTTTCCGCTCCAGGCAAGTCCGCCAAACCAGACTGAACCTTCCGTTTCATTCACGTTATCCGTTGGACCGACGGCAAACCACGGCGGATTTTCATGATTCCGGAAACTGCGTGTTTGAATAGTCTTGACGCCTTGCGTCAACTTTGTGCGGTAAACGAGATTTTCATGTCCCCACCGGCCGGCAAGGTGAATGAGATCATATTCATTTTGAGGCAGCCAAACAGAACCGGATTGTGCATTTTCGAGGAGGATCGAATCATCGCCGTCGTTTTTCAGCACCAGCCATTTTTCGATGATATCGAGTTCAGGGAAAACGCGGATGAAAGACGAAACACGCAATCCGTATTCCGGATCTTTCAAATCGATGCGCAGGCATTGAATCCCGTCTTGTTCCAGAATTTCATAGGAATCGTAGACCAAATGCGTATCGCGCGTATGGTCCGTAAAAATGACTTCCACCGCCGGAGTCATATCCACATACCCACCGCGGAAAGGAACTTCACGGATTCGGCTGCCGACTTTTGGATTCACTTTCAATCCGACCCAATTGAGTTCGGTATAATTTCCTTTCGGCCCGTAATAAACGGGGACAACGATGCCGTCGCTTGCGACAGCCATTTGGTAAACGGATGAATTCGTTTCGATCATCCAGCCATTCGGAGACTCGACTTTTTCAATCGAAGCGGAGGTAAGCAACGGACAAGAGGCGATCACGAATAAAACAGAAATCAATAACAATTGTTTTCTTGGATGGAACATGGGGATATCCTCCATTCAAAATATATTTCTCAGTATCTCTTGTTTTTCCTATTGAAAAAAGAGGGAAGGATTAGTGTTTGCTTGTTTGCTTTCTATTGTGTAGCCAGGTTTCTACATAATGTTGAAAGCGGAATTCTTCGTTCATATGCCATTTTGCCTGGATTACATATAAGAAAGAAGGATTGTCGATTGGAAACTGATCCGCTATTGATAGCAACCGAATCGCGTCTTTTTCTGTTGTCAGGACCGGATAGTTTCGAAACGGCTTGCTTATCAACTGATTTAGGTCTCGAGGTGTGAACCAATGATGGTCGGGAAAAGCGAAATGATAGTGAATATCAAAACCGTATTCTTTTGCTTGATTCTGAAATCGGGATGGATCACCGACGCCTGAGAGTAAAGTGACTGTTCTCGATGCGAAACGAGCCGGAGAATCCCCTTTCTCAAACTTTTTTGTTTTCCAATCCTGAAACGGCAGGATTCTTTCCCATTGCAAATTTCCTAAGAACCATTCATTTTCTGAAGGATCGAGAACTATTGTTGGAGCATTGTTCCCACGATAAATCACTATGTTCGAGTATCGAATTGTGGAAGGAAATTCCCGTAACGGACCATAGGGAAGGCAGCGTCCGTTTCCAAAAGGTTTTTTTCCATCCAGAAGAACGATATCTACGTCGCGCTGCAAGCGCATATGTTGAAATCCATCATCGAGGAGAATTACATCACAATCGGTTTTATCCAGAAGTTTTTCGGCAACTGTTATCCGGTCTGCGCCGATACCAACCGGTACATCTAATAAAAAAGAGAGCAATGCAGCTTCATCTCCGTATTCGGGAATACGGAGAGATAGAAATTGTTCTGGGAGGAGGACTATTGTTTTTGTCGATTGTCTTCCATACCCCCGTAAGATTACGGCAGGTTTGTAGTTCAGACTTTTTAGATGCTGCGCCATGTACATAATGAAAGGAGTTTTTCCGACTCCCCCGACAGTTACATTTCCGACGGATATGACAGGCACATCCACTCCAAACGAGGGCAACCATTTTCGACGATACAATTGCCTTCGGAGAAATGTGATAGAACCATATATCCACGAACAAGGAAGGAGTAGTGGTGCGGCCAGGCGAAGTGGTCCTTTCCCTTTATAAGCACATCGGTACCAAGCAGTTAAAAACAACGATTGGAACTTCATAATAGGATACTGTTACTTTTCATCGAATAGCGGAATTAACGTCTTCATCAGCTTATTCAAAGCGCCTTGATTCTCAAGAATGACTTGCCGTGCTCTTTGACCTATTTCCATGCGTAATTGCTTATCTGCAAACAACCTTCGGCACTCTTCCAATAATTCTTCTTCATTGGTGACCATACGTGCTCCCTCGGCGCGAAGAAGCAGGCCGGCAACATCGCGGAAATTCTGCATATTTTTTCCGAATAGAATCGGTTTTTCCCAAGCGGCCGGTTCGATTGGGTTTTGACCGCCTTTATGGAGCAGCGATTTTCCCATAAATACAATATCTGCAGCGGCATAGACCTCGCGAAGTTCACCGAGTGTATCGAGAATGAACATTTCAGGCTTTTCGGGAAACGGTTCTGTTTCCATGATCTTTGAGCGTAGGAATACTGTATATCCTGTGGAGCGCAACTCATCGAGGATTGTTTGTGTTCGATCGATATGGCGGGGAGCCAAAATAAGACGAACCGGAAATCGTTCCTGTTCGAGCGTATGGACGATTCGAGCCAAGACCAATTCTTCACCGGGAAACGTTGAACCACCCAAGACGGCGATTTCATCTTCTTTTATTTGAAACAGAGAACGCCAATGATCGCGTTTGATTGGATCGTTCTTGACTTCGATCGCATCGAATTTTATGTTCCCCATTACTTGAACTGAATCGGATAGAGCGCCAATACTACGAAAGCGCTGCGCGTCTTCCTCGCTTTGCGCAAGAATTTGGAGAAATCGGTTGATCAAAGGAGCAAAGAGAAAGCGGAAACGGAAGTAATTCTGAAAGGAATGATCTGAGAGTCTTCCATTCACGAGAAATAAAGGAACTGGATGATCCGAGACTGCGCGAATGAAATTCGGCCATAGTTCTGTTTCAAAGATGATGACACAAACCGGTTGAATCCTATTGACGACTCGCCGGCAAAGAGGATACAGATCAAGGGGTAGGTAAATCGAAGCATCCACTTCGGGGATTGTGTGCGCTAATTCCTGGCCGGTTTCGGTTACGGTTGAAATCAATAGTTTGTAAGAGTCATATTCGTTTTTAAGGCGGCGTAACAAAGGACGGGCTGCTTGTAATTCTCCAAAAGAAACTGTGTGTATCCAGATAGTGGGGCCGTCTTTCAACTGTTTCTTTTCTTCTGGTGTGAATATAGTGAATCGTTGGCGGATCCCTGCTCGATATTTTTTTGTAAAGAGCATGCGAATGGCATAATAAGGAGCCACAACGACGAAAAAAATATAACCGAAGAGGCTCCAATACCACAGTTTTCGATTCGATTGTACCGTAGATTTCAAATTAGGATTGATATTCATGGTGATGTTGCTAAGAAAGAATGATTTCGATTTGTGTTCGACATAGAATTCTCGACCAAAGGCACATATCGTTTATCGACAATGACATTCCAATCAAATACCTGTAAAACGCGATCTCGTCCCGCCTTACCCATGTTGTGGCGCAGTGTAGAATCCTGGATGAGCATCGTTAGCACTTGCGCCAATGCTTGAGGATTTCCAGCCTCGAAGTGGAATCCTGTTTCTCCATTGACAACTGTGAGCTCCAGCCCGCCTATCTTACTGGCAACTACGGGGATGCCGGAAGCCATTCCTTCCAATGCCGTAATCCCGAAAGGCTCGATCCAAGTCGAGGGGACGACAACGATGTCCATTTCACGGTACATGGCGGGAAGCTCGTCTTGGCTGACCCATCCACGATTGATCAGCCATGGTTCTTGCTGAGGACAATCCATCGCGGCGGTATAATGAATTTCAAAGCGCAAACCTTCTTTGTGCAACTGTCTCCCCGCTTCGATCAGGACATCGATTCCTTTCAAGGGATCATTTGCCCGCCCCGGCAGGAAAATTTTTACTGGGTATAAATCGTCTTTTCCGGATTCAATTTTCGCGGGATAGAATCGGTTCGCATCCACACCGGATGGAATCGTATAGATCGAATCGATATAAGGTGAGAGTTTTTCCTTCATGAAATTGTTGTAAACAATTGCGCCTTTCAAGTTGGAGAAGTTTTCGAAAAGCCGTTTTCTGTATCCTTTTGTAAAAGCCAAACTCGCAAGATATTCCTGTGAAAAATGCAGTTTCGGATGTTTTTCCGGCCACCCCACAGCAATTTGAACTGCTCGTCCCCAGGGCGGCATCCGGCGAAACCAACAACGCCGGCATTCAGCTGGATTGTGGAAAAAACCTTCGGTACAAATACGGTTTTCGTGATAACGGTAATAATGAAGATTAATGCAGAACATTTCATAAGCATAAAACCGTAAAAAACAACGTTCCGGACCGAGTGCGGAGAGGATATGATTTTTCGTATGATACCCGTCTGTCACAAAGACGAGGTCCGGCTCGAATTGCCCCACCCGATGGCCGAAACGCTTTTGAACGGTTCGCCAATTGAATGTGTAGCGGTTGAATGGAATGGTGACGAGCGGATAGGGTAATTCCGTTTGTATAAAGCCGCGTGGATAGTATTCTTGAAAATCAGGAACAAAAAGACAGACTTCCGCCCCTCGGGATTGTAGACCTTCCAGTACGTGATGAGTGTCGATCCAGCATCCTCCTACGGGTGGCCAGTTGAAGGTTAAATCCACAAAGGCGATGCGAGGATTGGATGAAAAGGACTTCAATTGCGATCACCTGTGATACAAAAGTAGATTGCATAGTATGCCTGAAAATCATATTGGATCAATATCTTGATCATTGTACTATATATTGATCTTCAATTCGTGGGTAACGCAGGCGTCCCCGCCTGCATGGATAGTACAAGTGAGACGCTTGCTTTACCTGCTAGTTTATACCAAAGGAGCTGAAGATGGATAATCGCACAATTGCGAAAATGTTCGAAGAAATTACGGATATTCTTGAAATGAAGGGGGAAAATGTCTTCAAAGTTCGCGCCTACCAAAAAGTCGGACGCATTATTGACAATTTATCTGAATCGTTGCAAGCCATCCATCAGCGGGGGGAATTGGAACAGATCGACGGTATCGGCAAAGGGATCGCAGAAAAAATTGCGGAACTGCTCGATACCGGAACGATGTCATTCTATGAAAAAGAAAAAGCTTCGATCCCGGAAGGGTTGCTTGATCTTTTGAATGTTTCGGGGATGGGACCGAAAAAAGTGAAACTTGTGTATGATCAGCTTGGAATCACCTCCATTGAAGATTTGAAAAACGCAGCTGAAGCAGGCCAGTTGCGAGGCTTACCCGGGATGGGGAAAAAATCGGAAGAGAAGATTCTCAAAGGCATTGCCATGCTCGAACAATCTGTGGGGAAACACACCTTGGGTAAAGCGCTTCCCATCGCCCGTGAAATCCTTGAGAGAATTCGTACCGTCAAAGGAGTGCTTACATCCGAACTGGCGGGTAGTGTAAGGCGTGGAAAAGAAACGGTGGGCGATGTCGATATTCTTGTCTCGGCGAAAAAACCAAAAGAGGTTATGGATGAATTTTTACAGACAGGGGAAATAAAAGACATTTTGGCGCAAGGAACCACGAAATCGAGTATCCTGCTTGCTGGGAATTTTCAAATCGATCTACGCGTCGTGCCGAAGGATAGTTTTGGCGCGGCGCTCCAATATTTTACCGGTTCGAAGGAACACAATGTCAAATTACGGGAACTGGCGGTCAAGGATGGTTTCAAAGTCAACGAATACGGTGTCTTCCAAACCTCCGATGATCAAAAAGTTGCCGGGGAAACGGAAGAAGGCGTGTATGAAGCGCTCGGTATGGTTTGGATTCCACCGGAGTTGCGGGAAGGATTCGATGAAATCAATTTGGCCAAAAAAGACAATCTTCCGAAGTTGATTGATCGTTCGGATATTATCAGTGCGTTGCACAACCATACTACTGCCAGCGACGGTCTGATGACGCTTCAAGAATTGGTTACGGAAGCGAAAAAGCGAGGTTACAGATTTATTGCCGTGACCGATCATTCCGGTTCGCTTGGAGTTGCCAACGGTCTATCTCCGGACCGCCTGAAAAAGCAAATGGACGAAATCGATCGGTTCAACGAGAAAATCAATGATTTTCCGGTGTTGAAAGGGACGGAAGTCGATATCAAATCCGATGCTACATTGGATTTTCCCGATGAACTTTTGGAACAGCTCGATTTTGTGATTGCCGCGATCCACACCGGATTCGATCAGCCGGAGAAAAAAATGATGGACCGTATACGGTGTGCGTTGGAAAATCCCCATGTCGACATGATTTCCCACCCGACCGGCCGTCTCATTGGGCAGCGCGCTTCGCTCAACATCGATCCGGAAACACTCTTTCGCTTGGCAGCGGAAACCGGAACCGTGCTGGAAATCAACTCCTATTATTTGCGGCTGGATTTGAATGACAGACATATCCGCGAGGCAAAAGAGCATGGAGTACGATTCGCGATCGAAACGGATACGCACGGTAAAGATGATTATGATCAACTGGAGTATGGAATCAAAACGGCAAAGAGAGGAAGGCTGACAGCCAATGATGTGATCAATACCATGGCGCTCGACAAGTTGAAAAAATGGCTTCAGAAAAAATAGCAGCTTTTACCTAGAAAATCATCCATTTCTCCACAGCAGTTTCTTCATTGAGCAGATACACTTTTAAATCATCGAGCCACACTTCGTTCTCCCCGAATTCGTCTCCCGGATTGCCCATATGGATGATAAAGAGTAAGGGATCGGATGTGAGAAAATCACCGGCCTCGAGGGTTACATCCACCAGCACCCACTCTTCCGCCGTCTCGATGGTCAATTCCGTAGAGGTTCCTGTCCAGGGATCTTCGCTCATGGCGATAATCGGCCGGATTTCAAAGGGAGCAACCAAGGTGCGAATCCAAAATCGAATTTGATAGGGATAAAGATCACTCTCATCCGGTTTGGGAAATTCGTTGGAATACTGCAAGTCGTTCAAGATCGCTGAATCCGGAGTATTCGTCAGAATGACCAAGGCGGTTCCCCCTTCCACTCCATCTTCGAACGGACCGAGGATTTCCGCTGTCGCGTCATTGTTTTGAACCATATACCAACCTTCCACCTCGACATCGGGTTCGAATGGATCTTCGAAAACCAATTCCCCCGGAATGTCCTGTGCGGCAACCGCTACAGGAATTACCAACAATCCGAGATAAATAAACGGAAACATTTTTCTCCAATTTTTCATGACAAATTCCTCCCGCGTCTTGGATTTTTTTATCGAACAAACCAGTATACATTAGAAAAAAGCAAAAATAAAATAAAGTGGGTTGTAAGGACGAGCGAAGTGCAGCCTGTTCGCTCTTTGTAACCATCCAGTAAGGGGCTACGTTGATTCTATCCAACAAATCTATATTGTCAGATAAGGAGAATTGAAATGGGGAACATTTTCGTAGGATTGAACGCAGAGTACTCTCGTAGTTCGGACAAACCTTTCGAATGGGCGGTCGAACATGCGGCTGAAATGGGATATAAATATTTCGAGCCGATGGTTCATTATGGCCGGGAGTTGATGAGCGAGGCGGGGTATTATCACACCGTATCGATGTTCGACGATCCGTATCGTATCAAGGATGCTTGTGACAAAGCCGGATTGACCATTTCCGCCCTGCAGTCGCATGGGCCGATGGGGAGACCGGATGTTCATGGTGAGTACCTTAAATTGGCGATCCGCACCGCAGCGGAAATCGGCGTGCCGGTTGTCAACACCGATGAAGGCATCAAGGCCAAGTGGACGACAGAAGAAGAGGATCATGTGCTGATCAAATACACATTGCAGGAAGCTGCCTTTGTCGCAGAACGGCGCAATGTAAAAATCGGATTGGAACCGCATGCGCAATATTCTCGCACACCGGATGGCCTTGACCGGATTTACAATCTGGTGAAATCACCGGCGGTCGGCATCAATCTCGATACAGGGAACGCTTACCTCTGTGGTCACGATGTATACGAGTGGCTGGATCGCGTAGCCGAACGGTTGGTGCATCTGCACGCGAAAGACATTTCAGTTTCTCAATCCGATGAAGAGCGCGGAAAAGTGACAGGAACGGCGGTCGGCTGTGCCTGCGGAGAGGGAGTGATTGATTGGGCAAAGGTTATCGGCATCGTCAAGAAGAAAACACCGCGCGATATCGTCTTTTCCGTCGAGTGCGGTACACCGGAACAAGCGGCCAAGAGTTTGGAGCATTTGAATTCGCTGCTTGGGTGAACACGATTTTTTTACCTTGACTACTTTTGCTTCCTTTGGGTAACTAAACGATGAATCTTATATGTATAGCGACATATCATTGACGGGATGAAAACTGAAGAACAAAAGTGTAATGATTTATACGTGTTCTATTTCATTACAACAGACAATTCGGCGTGTTCGTTGCGCTTGGGACGTACGGTGATCTCAACATCCTGATCGAGAGCCGTCAGGAACATCACCAACCGGCCCAAAGAAAAATTTCCGGAACGGTTACGCATGAGCGCGGAAACATGGGGTTGCTGGATGCCAAGAATTCTAATAGTAAAAATTCTTCATGTATCTTATCAAGGAAGAAAATGGCGGAAAGAGATGGTTTTGAGAATAAACGGGAAAGATATGGGATTCTGTCCCTCGCAGATTCAGGCATCGATATGATGCAGGAGGAATGTGTGAAGTTCTAGGAGCGGTTCTACCTGACGAATGCGTCAAAGGCATTTGCGAAGGGGAGCGGATTGGGATTGTCGATTGCGAAGGAATTGGTGGAGATGCATGGGGGAATGTTGAATGTTTCAAGCACACTTGGGGAAGGAACACAATTTACTATGCATATGCATTTTTAGGGAGATAGGTAATGATCAAGCATTTCATATTGTATTCTATCATAGCGATGCCTTGCCTGGCTACGGATGAAGAAGAATTGAAACTCTTTGTTCAACGCTCCTTTTCATCTGAGTCCTACCAGCTTCAAGAGCCGGTTGATGTTACTTTGTCCGTACATAATACTGTTCAACAAGCAACAAAGATCGCGATTCATGAAACAATACCAGAACAATGGGAAGTGAAGCACATCAGTCAACAGGGCGTTCAGCACGGTCGAACGATCCAATGGTCATTGAACGTTTCGCCCGGTATCAGCAATGTTACCTATTCGGTTCAGACCACTGCCGGGTATGATGTGGCTCTTTTTTATGGAACGTACAATGGCATGGAAATACAGGAATGGCGATACCTTCCACCCCTTACCGTTGAATGGGAAAAAAAGCCAAGCGGCATTTGGCGGTACTGGTCACGCACAAACGGTCTCCATAGTTCTTATGTGCGAAGCTGGCCGGCAAGCGCTTCCGGTGAAGTGCTAGCGGAACACAGGGGGGGAGTGTTCAGTATTTTAGATGGTTATCGGGTTAGGCAAATCCCCCAAAACAATTTTCGCACATATTACGAAAACAAGGCAGGCCAACAATGGGCTGTCAGATATCCGGATAAAAGCGAACTATTTCAACCATGGATAATCTATCAATATATCAATGGCCAATGGAACATTTCAGGAGAAATCCAAAGCGCAAGTGGGGAAACATTTCCTCATGTCGGTTTGTACAAGAGCCGCCAGGGGATATTTTCTCCTCAAAAAGATATCGTCTTTGTTTGGTCACAACAACGGTTTATACAATTGAATGCCGAAACGAAAGAATGGACGCTCTTGAAGAAATCCAACGATACCGAAATTGGTTCATTTGTAGAGTTTACAATATCCCCGTCCGGTACATTATGGCTTGTAGGCCAGCATGGAATCGCAAGCATCCAATGGAGGAAGGGAAAAATCGAATGGCGGGATTATCCCCTGGATGACCGATTCGGTTTCCACGAGATCGAATATTTTGATAATATAAAAATCACAAATCCAATAGCAATCGATGAAACCGAAATCTGCTGTGTTGCCTATGGTACGCATCCCTCTGTCAACAATGTTATTCCTTACCTTCTTTCTTTACGGAATGGACAATGGAACATTGTCCATTCCGATAATAAAAATTGGATTTTCTGGGGATTTGGAAACCAACAAGACGGATATTGGATTTTTAAAAAAGTTCCGGACATGGGAACATTTCAAATTTTCTTTTTAAGAGAGAATAAGATCTGTCACATTGATTCCTTACATACTTTGCACGGACTGAAACACCGCTATGTTCACGGAGATGGTACCGGCGCATTTTGGGTACCTAGCAGTTATGGGATTGCCCGATATATGCCCTCGACATGGAAAATTCCTCATGCCGCTCCGAACGTGGATGACAAAATCTACGATATTTACGAAGATTCCAAGAGAAGACTCTATTTTTTATCCCCCTCTTACTTATACATTCGATTCGGAGAATTATGGGAAACAGTAGCCCTGCCGGAAATCGCAAGCGAGTTTTATACACATACACTGAGCGAACTCCCTGATGGTACAGTTGGTATGAGTCTAGGTCTCATTGGTGGACCGAAGCGTTTTAATTCGTATGATCCAAAAACAAAAACGTTTACTCCATTTCCAAAGAAAGTTCTTCTTATCCATAAAGGAAAGAGTGGAAAATATTGGGCGCTTTTACGAAATGAGGATACATATGATATCTCACTCTATGATGGAAAAACATTTGAAACTCTTTTTACGATTCCCCCGAATCAATGGAGTACGCAATTGCCTTATTTCATTTATGAAGACGGCACTCAAAAAATCATACTGGGTGGGGATCAAGAAATAGGAATTTTTGACCAAGGGGAATGGTCAACATACCCCGAGGCGCCATCCTGTCTTTCTGTTGCCCGAATGTCATTTGGTAATCTCTGGATCGCAAGTAATTATTCTTTATGGGGGAAAACCCAAAGTGGTGAAGCAGTATTACGAAAGAAAATCATGGACCGGGTGAATTCAATTTGTGAAGACCATGACCGGAACATCTGGGTTGGAACCCATTCGGGGCTTTTTTGTATCAAGGATGATTTTTGGATCTTGTATACGGCCGAAGAGGATTTACCCAATACGATTGTTCACAAAATTTATGAGGATAGTACTAACCGGCTCTGGGTGGGAACTGCGAAAGGTTTTTGTTATTACGATCCGGATGCCGATCGGGATTCCCCGATCGTGATGATGCCAAAAGAGAAAAATACCAGAACGATCTCACCTGAAGGAGAAGCTCAATTCATATTTGATGGTGTGGATAAATGGAACTACACCCCAAAAGACAGACTGCTTTACTCGTACCGTTTCGGAGACGGCCAATGGTCTGAGTATTCCACGGAAACCGTTGCTTCCGCTACGGGGCTGCAGGCTGGGAATCATATCTTTCAGGTCAAATCCATCGACCGAAATTGGAACGAATCCGCGCCGTTCACTTGGCAATTCACAGTATTAAGACATTGGTACAAAGAGCCTCTTTTCATTTCAATCCTGACGATTTCAATATTTATAATCGTGTGTCTTGCGAGTCTTGCAATCAAACGGCATGTTCAACTTTCCCAATCCCATGTGAATTTACAAAATGCTTATGCAAAACTCCGTGAATTGGACAAAATAAAAACCGCCTTTGTCTCTCAAGCCTCCCACGACCTCCGCACCCCCCTCACCGCCATCAAAGGCAGCCTCGACAATTTATTACTGGGCATTGCAGGAACCTTGAATGAAAAGCAAGAAAAAATCATGACCCGCGCCGTCAAATCCGTCGACCGTTTGACCGATTTGGTCAACGATGTCCTCGACCTTTCCCGCATCGAATCCGGCCGGATGGTATTAGAAAAATCGAATGTGCCGATCAAGACACTTGTCGAAAGCATCATCAACGAAAACAAACCAGCTGCGGATCAGAAACACATTCGACTCATAGCAAATCTTGAAACTGACGCAAACATCCACGCCGATGCGGGAAAACTGGAGCGCGTTGTGGGGGAACTCGTAAGCAACGCGATCAAATACACACCGGGAGGTGGAAATGTCGATGTCGCTCTCACTCGACATGAGGATCAAATCACGCTTTCCGTCAAAGACTCCGGCATTGGTATGACGAAAGAAGAATGTGAAAAGATATGGGAGCGGTTTTACCGGACGAATGCATCGAAGTCGTTTGCCAAAGGAAGCGGATTGGGATTGTCGATTGCCAAAGAACTCGTTGAAATGCATGGGGGAACTATTCTTGTAGAAAGCGAGCTGAACAAAGGAACGACATTTACTTTGTTGATTCCCCTTGTAAGATAATGTGTTTGAAAATATATCAATTTTGATATAATTTAACAGGAGATAATGCCAACAACATCCGTCTATTTTTACCAGGATGAAAAGGGAAACGCACCGGTTTTTGAATGGCTCAGAACCCTATTCAAGCGGGATAAAAGAGCCTATGCAAAATGCATTGCCGCGATACGTTTTCTTTCTTCTATCGGATATGAACTCCGAAGACCGCAGGCTGATTACCTTCGTGACGGGATTTATGAGTTGAGAATCAGAAAAGAACGTATTCATTACCGAATACTTTATTTCTTTCACGGGAAAGATATCGTAATTTTGACGCATGCAATAACGAAAAAAGGTAAAGTTCCTGAGTTCGAAATCGATCGTACAATATCGAGAAAAAAACTATATGAAACAAATCCGGAGAAACACAAAGCCGAAATGGAGATTCAAAATGCCGAAAACAAAGGACGCAATGAAGATCATTGAAAATATGATTGGCGAGGATCAGGAAATGCGAGACATGATCGAAGAAGAGACAATCAACAGGCATATTGCCCAATTGATTTATGATACACGGACATCCGCCGGTCTTACACAATCGCAACTTGCCGAGTTGGCCGGTACAAGCCAATCAGCAATTGCCCGACTTGAAGATGCTGATTATGAAGGGCATTCTTTGTCAATGTTGAGAAAAATAGCCGCAGTATTGCATAAACGTCTTATCATTGATTTTGCCTGAGTCGATAGAGTAACTTGAACAATCTTAATAATGGTATGGATCACGCATTGAAAAAAACATGGAATAAAATGAATCGAATAATCCCTTGACAAGTTCAATGCTGGTATGAGAAAATCGCTCTTATTTAGTCATGCTTACATTATGACTGAATGAAAATGTATTTTGTCAATCAAAATGATGTATAAAAATCAGGAGGATACACAATGGATCTTTCAACCGTAGTTGGGCTGGTTTTAGCTTGGGGGTTGTTCATTTCAGCGATGTTGGTTGGTGGAAATATGCCGATCTTTATCGATGTGCCATCGATATTGATTGTGGTCGGTGGAACGTTTGCGTTGACTCTCATGAGTTTTTCCCTTCCGGATATTCTTGCATTCACAAAACTGATCTGTCCGGCATTTTTTTCACCCAAAGCGATTAGAAACCGTATTGAAATGAAGGAAACTATAGATGAGGACACGCGTGAACTTCGGAAAAATTTAAAACTTGGGATTACCATGTTGGGACGGATGAAAATCTACGCGCTCGCAACAGGTATTGTAGGCACTTTGATAGGTTTCATTCAAGTATTGGCTGTCGTGGAAAATCCATATGATTTCACAAAATGGAGTTCCATTTCATTATTAACCGCCCTCTACGGAACGATTCTGGCGTATTTTCTTTTCTCTCCCTTACAAGCAAAATTGCAGAGATTACTCGATCTTTTGAGCGAGGATTGAAAAACATGACGCATGTAAGGGATTTCTACTTGGGCTGCTTCACTTGCCATGTGGGGTAGCACGGGCAAGACGTTAGGTCTGCCCGTGATGATGAGGACTACCGTCAAGGGCTGCTTCACTTGCCCAAACTCCCAGCCGTGATCTGCTTACCCAATTTCATCCCCTGTAAAGACCTGAAATGGAAGTCATCTCTTATTCCTTACCATCACATGATCCTGGTTGTTTTCTCGATGCTTGCGCTATAGTTATATGAAAAGGCACTGTTCGTTTTGAACATAATTGTCTGTGGAGCAAGGATGCGTTTGTTCCATGAAGGAAGTTGAATGATGTCAATCCTTGGAGGCTTATCGCGATGAAAATAGTGGATCTTTTATTGATGATGAGAGAAAAAAATGCATCTGACTTGTATTTAAAAGTCGGAATTGTGCCATTCATGCGTATTCACGGCCAAGTGGAACGTATCGAGCTGGAAGAAATCACCGATGCATGGGTGAACGAGGCAATCGAAACATTGTTGACGGATCATCAGCAGAAAATATTTACCGAACGCCCCGATCTCGATTTTGCGTATCATCTCGATGGAGGGGGACGGTTCCGTATCAATATTTTTCGCCAGCAGGGGCATATCGGATTGGTTGCCCGGTTGATTCGCGACACGGACTTGTCTTTTGTCAATTTGCATCTCCCTCCTGTTATTCGAGGATTGGCGGAATTACCAAGGGGGCTGGTTATCGTGACCGGTGCTACCGGTTCCGGTAAATCCACCACATTGGCGTCAATGATCACCCATATCAATGAGAATCTATCCCGGCATGTCATGACCATTGAGGATCCGATCGAATTTATCTACGAAGATAAAAAGTCTGTGATTAATCAGCGGGAAGTAGGGTACGACACCTTGACATTCACCGATGCGCTTCGCCATGTGGTTCGTCAGAGTCCGGATGTCATTTTAATCGGGGAGATGCGCGATCAGGACACGATGATGACAGCTGTTTCCGCTGCACAAACCGGCCATTTGGTTTTGACCACTCTTCATACCTCGGATGTTTCGCGCACTTTGGACCGCATCGTCAATTATTTCCCAGACCATTTGAAATCACAAATTCGCCAGGAATTAGGCATGTCGCTTGAAGGCATTATATGTATGCGTCTTCTCACCCGGCAGGACGGGAAAGGCCGAGTCCCTGCACTTGAAATTCTCCGGCAAACTTCCAGTGTACGCAAAGCGTTACTCGACGGTGAATTCTGGCGTTTAAAAGAACTGATGCAAAAAGGAATCGAATTCGGGATGCAGACCTTCAATCAGTCTCTGCTGGCTCTTTATAAGCAGGAAATCATTTCCTATGAGGAAGCATTGCGCAATTCTTCCAATCCGGAAGAATTCAAACTGAATGCGAAAGGGATGTTTACCGGTACGGATTCGATCAGCCAATTCCAAAGCGCATGATTCGTTCTTGCGGAACGGATATCTATCCTATTTGTATAAGAGGAAGGAGACTCTTCACATGCTGCGTCTTGCAGTTATTTTTCTGTTCTGGGGTTGTTTATGTGCACTTGCCGTCTCGGCTGCGCCGGTTTCTTCGATTGAACCACTTTCGGAATTCACGCCGGCTTCTTTCTATTTACAATGGTCCACATCGGATCGTGTGTCCGATGCTTCCTTTACTGTGTATCAACGGAAAGTCAGTGACGGCCTACCGGGACTATGGCAGCCGATCCCCTCACTGGTTTCTATCGGCGCAACCGAAAGTATCGTAAACGGGACACATGGAGAGCACTTTCAGTTTCGCTCCGAGGCCATCACTGCCGAGGGGAAAGAAAGATATTCCTTGGCCGATTTTGATCGCAATTATGATATGCATCTCATGGGGTATGTCAGTAACGGGATTCCTTTGAACACTCGTTTTAATTTGGATGTTGATTCTCCCGCCGAAGGAACCGGATATTTTAAGATATCTTTTCGATATGACGGAGAGAAAGATAAGCAATTTCCGGACAATGTGTTTTTCGGATTTCCGTTCAACCAAAACCTTCCACTCCAGGATTGGTCTGAATATCGTTACCTCGAATTCAATTACTGGTCCAATTTTCCGGACGATCTGTTTCTTTTGATTCGCTCGGCCTCTCACGAGTTGAAAGTTCCCGTTATGGATTTTTCCGAAACCGGTAAGGAACAAAGGAAATGGCATTCCATCGTCGTTGATTTGGATCGAGAACTTTGTTCTCCGCAAGACCGATCCTCCATCCAAACATTTTCGTTTGTCAAAGAAGAAAAAACGCTGGATCGGGAATTCGAATACAAATTCTGTTTGGACGGCGTCCGTTTGTGGACAAGCCGTAACATTCAAGCGACGACCTTTGATGCGACACCTCCGTCCGCTCCTGATACGATACGCTATGAGCGAAAAAAGAACCGGATCGAATGGTCGTGGGATTCGGCGGCCGAAGATTTGAGCGAAATCGAAGGGTATACAGTTTCTTTCGAAAAAGACTATCGCA
Organism: uncultured bacterium; assembly: GCA_964412555.1. GTDB lineage: Bacteria > Hinthialibacterota > Hinthialibacteria > Hinthialibacterales > Hinthialibacteraceae > CAYPPG01. The sequence goes on along the minus strand of CAYPPG010000031.1, from coordinate 41,219 downwards.
TCGATCCGCCCTTACAAGTCGTTACAAAAGAAAGCTCGATGACGTTACCGTTTATTTCACCGCCCTATTACACTCATTATTTTTTTAAGGTGAGAGCCAAAAACAGTGCGGGGGAATGGTCGGAAATCGTGACGCAAAAGCTTGTTTGTAATCCAAATGAATCATAAATTTCATGTCTCTTTCCATTGCGAAAAAAAGGTTCGCATTTGAGTTACAAACATTTCTGCCTCTCGGCAGGCTGCTTCTGCAAAGTCGGATTGATTCGAAGCATGAATGATGGCCCGGGATACATTGATCACCAAACTCCCCGGTTCCGAATAACCGGCCCATAATACTTCTTCCAAGTCACCTCCTTGCGCTCCAATCCCTGGACAGAGAATGGGGATCGAGGAGCCAAGGATATCCCGAATTTTTGCCAATTCTTCGGGAGCGGTCGCGCCGACAACGGCTCCTAAATTGGCCGATGTGTTCCAAGACACAATCTTTTCCGCAACGATTTGATAAAAAGGAACAACCGGTTGCTCTGTTCGATTGACGGGTTGGGTTTCTAGGTCATTCCGTGTCTTATTGGAAGTGAAACAGAGGAGAAACGAACATTTGTCGGTATGGTCACGAAAGGCGGAAATTGCATCTTCACCCATATAGGGATTAAGGGTAACAGCGTCGGCCGCGTAGGTGTCGAAAGCCGTTTGGGCATAATATTTCGCGGTATGACCAATATCACCCCATTTGGTGTCCAAAATCACGGGTACGTCGAAGCTGCGCGCATATTGAATCGTTTCCATCAATGTTGCAACACCTTCGATTCCCCGCACGAAATAAAATGCCGTATTCAATTTATAACAGCAGGTTAGATCATGAGTGGAGTCGATGATTATTCGATTGAAGGTTAGTTGGGGATTGCTCTCCTGATGGAGTATTTCCGGTATTTTTTCAAAAACAGTATCCAATCCCACACACAACGCGCTTTGCTTTTCCAATGTTCGATTTCGAATTTGAAGAGTGAATGGTTCCATATTTTCAAACCTGAAACAGTAAGACCGGTATTGTCTTATCTCATGATATCCCCTACAAATCAAGCGATCACTTGACACTCTGCGGTTATCATATCATTGTTTGAGTGAAATCAAGTGATCTATGAAACGACTATGGAAAGATATGAATATGCAAGCGGCTCTTCTAACTGCTTCGAAACAGTTTTCGTTATGGAACATCTCTCCTCCCAAGCCTGCATCCGGCGAGGTGCTCGTCCGTGTCAATCGTGCCGGCATCTGCGGATCCGATATGCACTTCTATCTCACCGGACGGATTGGGGATGCGCAGCTTCAAGAGCCTTTTTTGATGGGGCATGAGTTCAGCGGGGTCATCGAAGATGAAAATGGCATTCCTTCCTCTCCCCCGAAAGGTACACGCGTTGCGGTAGAACCGGCCGTGCACTGCGGGGAATGCCCGTTTTGCAAATCCGGCAGGCCGAATATCTGTCCGCATGTTCGTTTTACCGGATTCCCTCCCTATCCAGGCGCTTTCGCCGAATATATTTCTATTCCTGTAGAAAATGTATATCCTCTTCCGGATACCATTTCCGACGATATGGGACCGGTGTTGGAGACTCTTGCCGTTGCCATCCATGCCATTGAACTGATGCCTGATCCGCGGGGGAAAAACTGTGCGGTTATCGGTTCCGGTTCGGTGGGAATGCTGGTCGCTCTTTTGCTTGTCAAACACGGAGCCAGAATTGTCATGGTGGTGGAACCAGTAGCGGAGCGCCGCGGGAAAGCGTTAGAAGTGGGATGCCTGGCCGCTTGTCATCCGAGCGAGGATGATACCATCAAGGCCATTCTTCAATCCCATACGGATTACGGTGTGGAATTGGTTTACGAAGCGGCCGGTGAACCGGAAGCGTTTCAGCAGGCGTTTGAAATTGCGCGGCCGGGCGGTTCCGTTTGTTTTATCGGCATTTACCCATACGGCTCGTTCATGATCGATTTCACCCATGCCCGCCGCAAAGAACTTCAATCCATTTTTGTGCGCCGTTCACTCCCCCGCAACTATCCCGAAGCCATTCGGTTGGTGTCCGAGGAGGGATTGGAGATTCAGAAAGTCATGACACATTCCTTTCCTCTCCAGGAGATTGGAACAGCATTTGAACTTGCCTGCAGCCGCCGGGAGGGAGCGATCAAGACGTTGCTTCGGATCGTGGAATGATGCCCTGGCGGTGATGCGCTGTAACGCCGGCATCCTGCCGGCATTTTATATTTGTCATCCTGACTACAGTGTTCCATTTTTGCATTCATCTTTATTTCTCGTATGGATTTATAGAAAACTTATTCGATATTCATGTAATAATTTGTGGAAAATAAAAAATATTTATATTTTCTATTGACATTGTACTGCTACTTATGCTATGGCAAATTTACACTTCTATACAGATTTGATATGTAATGAATAATGAGCAGGTAGGCAGGGCCAAACGATAGGTCTGCCCTTGGATGGAACGCAATCTGGTAAGGGTGGACTTCGCTTACCCCTGCTACTCGCTGAATGGATGAGAGCAAAACAATAAAAAGGACGCGCACCATAGTCGGCAAACTTGGAAATGCGCGCCCCGATGAAATACGAAGGGACGGCACGTTTCAAGCACGGCACGATTCGATATTCCGCAGGTATTGATCGTGAGTGACGCCAGGCACGGGAATGTAATTCGTGATTTGTATTCCGAGGCGTTCAACATCGGTTCATCTCTCCGTTTCGAAAAAGAGGGACAAACGGTTCATACGCTTCGTCCTGTGAGTGTATACGTGTTGGATGAAGCGGGAAATCCGATTGAGGATATCCGCACTCCGATTCGAAGTAATCAGACGTGGCAGCAGTAAAATATGGGATGTTTTTTCGGAAGCGAGTTATTATCCGACGGCATTTTCATGGCAAAATGAATATGACACAGTCGCGGATTTGGTTTCCACCTTGGAAAGCCATCAAAATTATTCCCGCGTTATCGGCTGGCATATGAGTGACGAACCCTACGGGGGAGAGGATGCGGAAAATGAATCGCCTAGTTTTCGGACGCATATCCATGATCGTTTGGATACCTTCAAGGATGAGATTGAGGCTGAGTTGACCGTATCCCGCCCTATCTATTTGAATTTGCGGAACTACGGCAATTATTTTGGCGGATCAAGCAATGATGTAATCACCGCCCCCAATGCGAGTTGGTTGGATGATTTGGATATCCAAGATTTCATCTGGGATTCGAGCACGTATCTTTCCGATTTTACGAATAATTGGGAAGAAGCCGTGTATGTTGCCGAATCCGCCATCCGATACGCCATCTCTGAGGGATACGGGAAAGGATATGCCCGGTGGGCTGGGTGTAAAGATAACGTTATGACAACTTCAATTCCAGCTAATCTAAATGATGAATTATATCGCTATCTTGCTTATTCATCTTGGGTGGCTGGTGGTCAAGGTTTGCTTTTCTTCAGTTATGCAAATAGTGAAGCAGAAAAATGGTTTGGAGATGATTCAGCTCCAGATGGAGATGAAATTTGTGCGGTAATCGCTGAAGAAGCAGCCACCATGAAAGATTGGCTAATGGATGAACCGGCGGATAACATAACTGCAACTATCTCCGATAGTCAAGGAGATAATGATCGCTTACGCTTTACTCTTCGACGTGATCAAAATGGGCAAGATAACCGTATTTTACTCTTATTTTGCAATTTTAATAATGATAGTTCTACACATTCAACGTCCATTCATTTCCCCAATCACACAATCACGAATCTAGATGAAGTTGTGGTTGCACACGATGGATTATTTAGTTTGCAGGATAGTAATCATACTGTTTACTTTAGTGCATCTAGTTTGGATTCAACGGATGTATATGGTAGTGCATGTTTTTTGACTTTATCTCAATAATATTATGATTGAAAAGGAGAATTATTATGTATAATGGTAAAATCATTGCTATTATAGCAAATTATTCATTCGCTCAGAATATCGAACTTTCACCTAGCCCTTCAAATGTCATTTTGTTGACATCGATCAATCCCTTACATCATACATTGTCTGCAACGAATCCCACAAATCTGTTGAGTCAATATGGTTATTTTAATCAAGAACATGTTTTTATCGATTACGGTAAGAATGTGATGGTTGTGAGAAATGATTTACTCCGGAAGGATAACAATCGTTTTTTGAATGTTGAAGCGTCATTCTTGGACGAACATTCTTCAGAAGATATGTACCTGAGTGCCAATGGTAAATGGCTTATTTTTGTATCTTACCTTGAATCCACGAATAGTATGGATGTAAAGTTTTATAATATTGAGAGAAATGTTTTGACTACTCATTTTCAACATCCTGTACCATTCCGAAGTGGGATTCAATTAAATTCAGATGCGTCAATCTTTGTCTTTACTGATCATCCCCGAAATGGAAATCAGCGATTATACGTTGTAGAGCGCCATGCAGAAATTTTTAAATCTACTGTTGTAGAAAAGGATGATGTGAACCCCTCAAATTTACATTTATCATCTACTGGGGATCGGATTATTTTCATGACCGGCAATATAGCCATTGGGAATAAGCATTTTTTTGTAGATCGTACAAAAGATGGGTGGACGGTGCCAAAGGAAATTCAAATAGACGATTCACCTCTTCAGATTGGTGGAGATGGTATTATGGATATTGCCAATAATGGCAAAACCATATTATTCCAGAATGAAGATCAAAAACCTGCCGTGGCTTACGAAGACAGTGGTATATGGGTAGTTCCTCAGCAAATCAACTATACATTTCAACACGAAGAAGGACGTTATAGTGATCGATTTCAAATTGCTGAAACAGGCAACGTCATCGCTATCCAATCGCTGAAAGACTCACGATTGGATGGATTTATAGAATATTTTGATGCTTTTATTTATTTCAAAACACTATCCGGCAGTTGGGTGAGTCGGCAAGTCAATCCGGAGGAAGTAAATGTATTACCCGATATCCATTTGACAGATGACGGCACGCAGTTGTTCTGGATGTCGGAAGGGAACAAGATGTCCATTCCGTTTGCGGAGCAGTTGAAATAGAAAAGTAGTGACACGATCGATTTGGCGGCAGGTGTGGGGGTGACTCCATGCCCGCCGGCTTGTTTTATGGGTTCGAACCACGAAAGGGGTGCGAAGGGCGCAAAAACGCAGCTCCCACCCGAAACGCCGGTTGACAGTTTTATGCAATACTGACCATAATAACGAAAAATGAAGAAGGAGAATGAAATGAAAATTGCATGGATCGACAAAACCTGGATTGGCTTTTTTATGGTTGGGATTCTCATTCACATGAATGGTTTGATCCCGGAAGCAAGGAGCGCTGAGATGGAAAAAATCCCCGTGATTTTTGATACGGATATCGGTGACGACATCGACGATACTTGGGCCTTGGGATTTCTGCTGCGCTGCCCTGAATTCGATGTCAAACTCGTCGTTGGAGATCAAGGAAAAACCTTATATCGCGCAAAACTGATCGCGAAATTCCTCGAGACAGTAGGGCGAAGCGACATTCCCGTTGGAATCGGACTCGCGACCAACACCCGCGGCGGCGGAAGACAATCGGATTGGGCGGAAAATTACGACCTCGATGATTATCCCGGCAAAATCCATGAAGACGGAGTCCAAGCCATTATCGATACCATCATGAATTCCAACGAAACCATTACAGTAATTGCCGTTGGCCCCCTGCCGAATATCGGGGAAGCATTGAAACGCGAACCGAAAATCGCCGAAAAAGCACAGTTTGTCGGAATGCACGGCAGCGTTCGTTTAGGCTACGGAGGCAGCAAGGAAATTTCGGCGGAATACAACGTTCGCGCCGATGCCGAAGCCTGCCAAACGGTATTGTCCGCACCATGGGACGTGACCATTACTCCGTTGGATACTTGCGGACTGGTTGTACTCGATGGGGAGCATTATAAAAAAGTGCGTGATTCAAAAGATGTTATCGCGTTCACTATCATCCAAAACTATCGCCATTGGTTACGGAATATCGAAAACGCCAATGTAGAAACGGCTGTCCGGAAAAGCAGCACACTCTTCGATACGGTTGCCGTTTACTTGGGATACACCAACCGGCATCTCAAAATGGAAACACTGGGCATTCAAGTTACGGATGACGGGTACACCAAAATCAACCCGGCAGCAAAGAAGATGAAAGTCGCGACCGAATGGGTGGATATGGATGCGTTTAAGGATGTCCTGGTTGAACGGCTCACGAATGAATCCGATTAAGGAACAGTCACGTAGACTTTTACTCGTTTTTCTAGCAACGATTCACGAAATCCCTCTTTTTCAAACGTGAGCACCAAATCGAAAAGCCCTTCCCGTGCAGGTGCTTCGATCAGGATTTTCATGGTCGCTCTTTCTCCCGGCAGAATCGGTCCGTTCACGTAAGCGCTATGTTTTCCTGGAATCATTGAACCGTCATCGACAAATTCCCATCGATAGGTCAATCGATGGCGCTGTTCAGGCGCTGTCCCGATTGGATTCCAAATATCCCATCCGTCGTTTCGCAATGTGACTTCGCAACTTTGTGCATTCACACGGCCGGAATCCATCAGTTCCGGAATCGTGTGGAAAAGATAATTCGGAAGCAAGTAATTCACACTCGCATCCCCATTCGCGGAATGTTGCCGTAACAAATAAAAGAAGGAGTAAGGATCGAGTAACTCAAACCGCAAATCCGGCCTTTCTTTTTTGATCTTTGCAGAAAGATAAACAAGAGTTTGCGGAGTAGCCAAATTGAAACGGTATACGTGAAATTTCCGTCCTGTTGCACTGCTTTCCTGATAAATACGTTGAGCGGCATCCTCGAGCGACGGCAATCGTTCGTCAAAGTTGTTGGTTTCTCTTACAAAAGGAACAATTCCTTTACCCAGCGGTTCATAAAATGGTTTCAAGGCGGAAACACCATGGGGGGAGAATGAAAAAAATACATCCTGCAGCCGCTCGTTAAACAAGACTGTCTCCGGTTCGATTTGTCCACTGACCAAAGCTTGATTGAAAACATTTTGGTCGAGATCCGCCGCCGTCGTAATCTGAAGGTCGAATTTTCGATACAATTCTTCCGCAAATTTGTTCCAATACGCCAATCCATCTCCCAGTCTCGAATGAATGCGGTTCGGGACATATCGGTTCGGATAACTTAAACCGGGACCCGTATTGCCGGAAACAAAATAATCATTGGACGTTTTGGTGTTATACATATAATCAAAAATATGGGGTACCCGCTCGCTGAGAAACGGCGTTATCGCCCAAGTAATCGGAATCAAACCTCTGGCCATGTCTTCCCATAACACGGGGATCGCTTGGTACAACATGGCGGAAGACCGAAAATCTCCGATAATAAAAAGAAGATAATTCTTGTTCTCCAGTGGCTTTTGGGGCGGAATCGGATTTTGAAAATATCGCTCTTTCAGGGGAGAGTGACGAAAGATCGATACATTGGCGATGGAGCCAAACGGCTTGTTATCGGCGTCGATCACTCCATTGAAAGCGGACATGATGCTGATGAATTCCCGCGCTGTTTCTGTTTCCGAATGTTTCCCCACCACTTCTGTATTGACATCCTGATACGAACTGTATTTCTTCCACCACGGCACAAATCCGCCGACCTTTAACATTCGCTCACTGGGGACAGTACGATCAAATGCCGATTCCAGAATTTCCACTAACGTTCTTTTATCTTTTCCCGTATTGAAAGGATTGTCCGGAGTATCTGTAGGGATTTCGTCCAGCCAGGGATCTAGATCGACAAAGAATGCCTGTTCACTGATATAAAAGTCATGGTTGACGATCATGCAATCATAAAGATTTGTATATTGAGAGCCTGGCACGTCGGGTACCCAATCAAACGGATCCAAAAAATATCCGATATAGGAGGAACTCCAATTTTCGTTGTCTAAGTATAGTGTTTTTGCCCAAAGATACGCATCGTTTTTCGGTAACTGCGTGGTTTGGCGATCCAAATCGGAGATTTTACCGATACCGGAAAATTTCCCCCGCATTTGAATCCCCGGATTGAGCTGAGGGCCGCCCCGTACGATTTGCATATACAAAGAGCCTGGCGTTTCGTCATACCGTATCGGCAGCCACCCATCTACACCGGCAATTGTCAATGCCAGATTCCCTGTGGCGGGTACCTGGGGATCCCACGATGCCATGGCGGAAAAATACTCTCTAAATGTTTCCAATAATTCTTCAAGAGTTTCGATCTCGACAATTTCATGGTTCGTTAAAAATCCCCCGGGAGACCGTAATTTTTCCAGCCAAAACCGATCCACATTTTTTTGGTGTTCCGAGAGCCCTTCATGAACAAAAAAAACATAGAGCTGAGGTTCATCCCGGTTGACCAATCCCTGGAGGGCGGAAACCAAATTGATGACATCATATTGCCACGGTCGATTGTCCTGTTTTTGTTGAATATAGGTTTCCAAATCGAAAACGTAAAGTATATCGTTAGTATCCTGCGCAGGACATGGGCTTGTGAACAAGAATACAGCCACAAGAAAAAGGAAAAGAAAGTGAATAAAAGGCTTATCGATAGAAAAACAGTTTTGATCCATAATTGTTCATTCAACGCCAATCTTCAAAATAAGACCAACTGGGAGCGCAAGCATCCCTGCCCGCACCTTACAACATACTGGGAGCGCAAGCACCCCTGCCCGCACCTTACAACATACTGGGAGCGCAAGCATCCCTGCCCGCACCTTACAACATACTGGGAGCGCGGGCATCCCTGCCCGCATCATGCAACGCATACATTTTCACTTCTTTATCGTCCCCGGTTGGGCATGCACCCTTTCAATCCGTCCATTCGTGCGCGTCATTTCGTTTGTCAAAATTTCCCACGGCTCATCGTTGATATTGACCAAGCCGTAATTACTATTTTCGCCATCAAAACGCCCTTCTTTAGGCTCATCGGCGTATTCGAACCAATGATATCCCACGATAAAGGGCATTTCCATCAGATCTGTGACAAACTCCGTAAAATGGGATGCACGATCCTCTTGTGTTTCCACCGGTTTGCCTGCCCCTTTCGTGTTGGGGAGTCCCGAGTCCATCGCTTTGAAGGAAAACTCCGTAATCATGATCGGTTTTTGGGTAAGTTCATGAATACCTTCGAGTACGATTCGTGGCGGCAAATAATTATAGGTATTGAAAGTAATGATATCCACATATTCCGCCGCGGTTTCCAAAACCGCTTTCGGAGCATGTCCGGCAAAGCGGCAACCGAGGATCATGTGATTGGGGTCTTGTTTTTTGATTTCTTCGCTGCAAATCCGGAAATACTCTCGCGCCAGCATTTTTTGAAATTCGGTTTCATCGTTGCTCCGGTTTTTCGATTCCGGTAAGGGAAGGGAAGAGGCTGCTGTTTCGAAAGAGGCTGCTTTCAATCCCCATGCTTTGTTGAAATCCTCGAGGGAACCATATTTCTCTCTCAAAAATTCGACTGCTTTTTGTTTGCCCGGAGCCTCCGAATTGAGTTGCAAATAATCGATCAATAGCGAGTTTTTCGTTCGCCAGTCCGGCCCCCAGTGGAGTTCATTATCGGTAAAATAGCCGATCAGGTAATAATCGTCTTTTCGTTTCAGGCATTCCGAACGTGCGATATTGTGTGCCGCCCGCCGAAAATCTTTTGAATAAACATCCGGAAAAGTTCCCTTTTCCCAATTTGCACCCGCTTTTGCGGCGATGTTGAGAATCAATGTATAAGGGATTTGTTGACGGCGCATACTTTCATTGGACCAGGAACCCACCGTATTGAAATTCCAACGCCGTAAATTGTCGGCAGCCGCTTTTGACCATGCTTCAGCGTTTCCGTACTTCTTTTCTGTTGTACGGGCATAGGGAGAATACCCCAACTCCGGACTGAAATCGGCCGTATACGAAATATGATTCACCCCTTTGGAGATAAAGCCATTTCCACCTGGATCGATGATCCACCAAACGCCGTCGATTTCCTTGACATAAAAAAAGAGTTTGGGCTTTGTTGAGATTTTCATCCACCCGTCAAAACGATCGTATTGTAAACTGGATGTTTCACTGCAGAATGTGCTAGGAATGAAAAACAGAATGCAAAGCAACATACGATAGATCATTGGTTTCCCTCTTATTTCGTAATCCTCATTGATGTTACCATGAAGAATAACGATCTCGAAAAACGTAAATGAAATGTCCGTTTTCAGACACATCATATATCTTTACATAACTTGTTTGAACCCAATCCATGAGTGGTTGAAATCCCATTTTTCGGATACGATTCTCATCCTCTTGAGAGAGGATGAGAAATTCCGGTGGATTGGAATGGAGTTGCTGGGCCAACAAATCCTTTTTTTCTTCTCGAGTGCTGAGTGCTGTATCCAAGAAATGATGCTCAAAAACGTAGAAGTATTTGGTGGGTGACAAAAGCTTTGTCTCAACACAATATTTCGAGTTTTCTCCCACATTCGCCCACAAACGATCGCCCTCTTGTTTCTTATCCAGAAGCCATTGTGATAGGACGCCCACCTCTGCCTGGCTATTGGGTACAGTCAACCGCCAAAGATAATCTTTGCAGGATTCGGCATCAAAAAGAAAAAGGGATAAGAAGAATAACATACCCAGCCAAATTTTTCTCCAATGAAAATGATCAAAGAGAAATAGCGTAAAAGTGCCCCCACAGGCGCAAACCAATATATAGGAGCCAACATTTTGTAAATAGTAATGGCCGATTTCAAAACCGCTGATCATGGTGGCGGCGAATTCTATTCCATAAGCCGATAAGCAAATCCAAGGAAAATACCGATACTGTTTTACAAATGGCAAGAAACACGCACTTCCAAGCCCCAGTAAAAATAGGAGATGAAAAGTGGTGCTTTGGCTGGCAATGTATTTCGTAAGACGCTGCAGATGCTCCCCTACTTGAACACTCCATGGTAATGAAGAATGGGAGAGTTTCGCATACTGATAATTATAGGATATGACATCCATCCAATCCATGAAATTCCCCCAAACAAGAAACACAAGAACCACTGCGATTGCCGGCAGGAACGCTCCTCCAAGGAAAAAAAAACCTTTCCGTAACGACTCTCGAAATGGAATTTCCTCAAGAAAGAGTAAATAGAGAAACCAGGGAATGGAAGAAAAAACAAACGGTTCTTTCGTGAAAACCGCACAGGAAAATAAGCATCCTGCTCCTACACATAGGATATCGTTATATATTCTCCACTTATTTTTTGTTAGAAGAATGAGAAGTATTCCCAGCAAAATGAGTACGGACGCATATTCTTCCGTATAATTCCCCCCTTGTATTATTTGCGGCTGATAAAAGTGAAAATTGAAACCCACAGCGATGAAAAAAGCCAAGAATGGTTTTTTGAAGGCTAGATATACGATCCAGAAAAACGTCCCTATTGCTGCAATGGCAAAACAACGCTCGAAGAACACAATCGCATTCTGAGAACCGTCTCCAAAGAATAAAGGAAGCATATTGATGACATAGATAAGCGGCGGTTTGTGATCCCATACTTCTGTATAGAGCACTTTTCCGCAAAGCAGGTGATGGGCGACAGTGGCAAAAACTCCCGAATCCGTAAAGGGGCGATGATACGTTTGAAAGTTGAGAGAACGCCAAGAAATCAGGGCGAGAAGAAGAAGGGATAGGGATAGAACAATGAATTTTCCCGTTTGCTTGGAAACGAGTTCCTGCAACCCATTACCGAATCTCGACAACCATAAACGTGATATCATCTTCCTCCGGATTCCCCTCACGGAACTGATGTAGATTCGATTCCAGCAATCCAGGTAAAGTGTTGATCGGTTTCTTGCGAGTTTCGACGAGAAAATCTTGCAGACCTTTCACATTATACATCCCCCCTGACGGATTCGAGGTCTCCACAACTCCATCGGTGTAAAACGCGATTCGATCTCCGGAATGCAATGACATACTCGACGATTTATATTCACCTTCCGGTCGAAAACGAAGAAAAAATGCGCGCGGAGCGACCAAGGATTGGCACTCATCCCCCCGCAACAGCAAACATGGTGGATGCCCCGCATATGCCACTTGAATTTTTTTCTGCTTTAAATCGATCACCGCAACTTGTGAGGTTACGAAATGTTGAGAAGGACCATATTCGAACAAATACCGGTTCAACCGTTTTAAAATCGTTGCTGGCGTTTTCCCGAAATTGTGTTGATGAACAAAGGAACGAACAATTGCCATGGAAATGGATGCCTGTGCCCCATGGCCGGTCACATCAGCCACGATTAAAAGAAGCCGGCTTTCATCCAACATGATCGCATCATAATAATCTCCACCGGCATAAGCGCAGGGAGAATATAAAACATGGATGAGTGCCCGGGAATCGGATGGGAGCTCTTTCGGAAGCAAAGAGCGTTGAATCCGGGCGAGTTCCATTTGATCTTGAACCATTTCTTCCATCTCTTTCATCACTCGAGCCGCATCATACGAACACCGTTTCAATCGATCGGTCAGTAAATTGAGCGTCCAGGATGACAGTTTCGAATCCTTTAACATATACTTATAGGTATTTCCAGGGATTCGCAGGGTTTCCGTCGGTTCGATACAAAGAATCGTCGCGCTTCGGGGGGTATTCTGAATGACACCCATTTCTCCGATCAAATCCCCCGCTTCCACTTGACTTAACACCTTATCGTTGACCGTAACAGTGCATCGGCCTTCGAGAATCAAATAAAGAGAATCGGAAGGATCGTGTTGTTTTACGATGATATCCTTTGGTTCATGCCGCTCAACTGTTGAGTTTTCCACAACCATCTTGAGCAGTTTTTCATCAAGCAATGACGCCAATTCTCCGTTCTTTTTCTCCAAAATTTCGTGTAACTTTTGGGGAGATAATTGCTTCTTGAGTGTTTTTTTGACCATTTTCGACCCAATAAAACAAGAATATCAACATAAGAAGTCATAGAGTTGAATCAATAAAACCTAGTGTTCTCCAGAGTAACGAATCTCGACTAGAAAAACAAGGCAACGGAAAACCCCTTTTCCATTATTCATTGTATGGATGGATAATATCTTGCATAGAAATGTAATTTAGAATGATTATTGTTCTTCGCGTTCCTCTATCAATTTCATGATTTGTTCTGCTGAATCGGCGGTGAGCACTTCTCTACGAAATGATTCCTTGCGAAAAAAGCGGGAAATTTTACTGAGGATACTGAGGAAGGAGGTTTGTAACTTCGGTTCACCTGCAAGAACGAATATCAAATGAACCGGTTTATTGTCGAGAGACTCGAAATCCACTCCTTTTTTAGAAATTCCCAATGCCAGTACCAGTTCTTTGACTCCATCGGCGGTCGCATGAGGGATTGCCATGCCATGCCCAATACCTGTTGTTTGAATCCGTTCTCGCGCCATCAGTTTTTCAAGCAATTTTTCTTGGTCTTCAACTCTTCCACTCTTGCCGGCCAACTCGGCCATCTCACGAATGACATTTGCTTTTGTCTGCGCCTTTAAATCCAAACAAATACATTTCTCCGTCAAGATATCGGATAAATTCATTCACTTGTTCCTTGGTTTGGGGACTGTATTGTTCCCTTTAAAAATAATATAGCGGTAAATCATGATGAAGTCATGTACCCAGCGCATATGGCTGACACACTTTTGGTTAATTCGCTATTATAGGATACCGTTACCCCGCCGACAATCCACGGATTATAATCTTGTGAAAATATGCTTGATTTTTTTCCAAGAATACTTCACAATATCCTCAAGGAGAAAGTCGTGAAGACGTGGCTAAAAATAATTCTCTTTATTGTGTTACTGGGTATCGTTGTAAATGTTTTTGACTGGCTGCGCAACTCCTACATTGAGGAGATCAATTCTCCCGATCATGAGCCTGGGGTCATAGAAGGATTGACAGGAAAAACCGCTGTCGATCAATATCTGAAAATTGAGAAAAAAAGCGATACATTTAACCTCCCGGCACTTAAAACCGCATTGATGATGTTTTATACTCAGCATGGGCGGTTTCCGAAAAACTTGGTCGAATTGGAACAATCGGGTGAAGCCGGCTCGGAGGTGACGCACGATCCTTTTGGAAATCGATATGATATGCAAACGATGAACCATGTAATTATTCTCTCCAGCCCCGGCAAGGACAGGATTCGCGGGACGACTGATGATATAGAACATCGCCTGAAAATGTGAGGGTTGCTGCTTTGGTCCAGGTGGTTCATTAAGGGAGGAAGGGAAAAGGAGTGTAAATATGGAAGGCGTTCTGATCGAAGAAGAACAAATATCCCTGCTGGGAAAAATGCTTTATTATTCTGCCAACCACCTCACGGCCAGAGAACGGGAAACGTATGATCAATTGGTAGAATCTCTTGTCCGTAAAGTGAACCAATTGCGGACAATAGAACAGCGCAGTGCCATGAAAAAAGGATATGGTTCCTCAGTTACGGATGCCCAAATGGAAGCGAAAAGACGTTCCCTCCGTAACTTGAATCCGGAAGATGTTTGCAAAGTCTTTGTCGATGCGTGGAATAAACAAGATTTTGAAACCGAATTTTTCTGTCTATCCAAATTCTTCCCCGTTCAAAAACGTAAAACCGACAACGTTCAAGAATACGTTTTGCACCGCATGCAAAAATATGAGGATCGACACTCCATTGGACCGATCGCCAAAAGAGTTGTTGAAATTACTTCTTCCCAAGCACACGGGAACAAAACCTCTGTTTATTGCATTGAATTGCATAAAATGCCGAACAAAGATCTCACTCTTCATCGCGAATACGAACTCATCTTTGAAGACAATGCATGGAGAATTGCTGAATTTGCAACCATCAAAAGTCATGAAAGCGCTCCAACGTCAAAAAAACGGCGGGCAAATGTTTGATTTGACAACTTGTTTCTTCCTGCTTGCTTTTCTTCTCGCTCTTTTTTAAAAAAGAGATGGATTGTGACATTCATCTTGTGACTGTCAGCAAAGAAATCATTCGGTTGATTTCTGCATACCTTCCTGATTGAGTTTTTTTTACACATTTTTAGTGTCAAATTGAAACAAAATTCACTTTGATAAGTATTAGAAGATAAGGAGTACGCATTCTTGTGAAGTTTTTTCACGTTTTTTCAAAAGGAAAATGACTTTATATCTATCCCGTGATATCGTTACTATGCGTTTTATTTATCGTTCTTTCTCAAGTATATCGGCTCGATAAGCCTTTCATCCATTTTGTAAAGAGTATTTTCAATAGCAGTGAGGTTGAGCGAATAGAACAATGGTTGTGATTCAAGGCATAAATTTTGCTTTGTCGTACCGTATTGAGTATGTCCATTTGACAAAATATTATAGGTATGTATAGTTTATAAACATTGAAGCTTATAAAATCATAGGTCAAAAGTTGTATCTATGATATTGAATTTGAAATTGAGGGTAAAATCATGAGAAAAACGCTTTGGCGCATATGGAAACGTTCTTCCTGGCAAAGGCGCATGTACGGCGGTTCTCAGTACATCCGTATTCCGGCATCTTGGCTTTTTGTGGTCTTTTTGACCATGACCGTCTATGCAGGTGGTTCCGTATACTGGATCATCAAAAAGGACAATGAAGTCGAAAAATTTCGGCGTATCGAACTCGAACTTCAAAATCAAATCAAAGAACGCGATTTGTATCTTCAGCAAAACAGGCAACAAATCGAACAATTGGAAAAACGCTTTGAAATCCTCAAAGCCATTCGCAGGCTGAGTAGCGCCGATACAACAGAACAAGAGAAACTGGTCATCGCGAAAACCGTCGATGAGGAAAGCCGAAAGTACGGTCATGATCCATTCTTTCTATTGGCTCTGATGTCCACCGAATCATCCTTGCGTCCCTGGGTCAGCTCTCATAAGGGCGCTCAAGGATTGATGCAACTCATGCCAACGACCGGCAAAGCATTGGCGGAACGAGTGATGGAGGATCCGAAACTCATTGGATCGGACTCGGACGAGGATATTACTCTTCCGAATTATCGTGATATTGAAGGAAACATCCAATTAGGCACTCTGTATTTCACCAATCTTTTATTGAAATACAAAAACCTCGAAAAAGCGATCTATGCCTACAACCTTGGGCCAAATCTTCTCGAAAAACGATTGGATGAAGGCGGACAATTACCGAAAAAATATGCCAAGAAAATTTTAACGACCTACCGCCAACTCCTTCAGGATCAACAAAAACAAGATATACCGGTTACCGATCTAATCGCTTCCTACCCTCATGAAACTCTTCTAGTTCAAGCCGACTCTCCCGATTTGCTTCCCTAACCTGTATTTCTTGATAAGATTTTCAATCTTCACCTTTTCTCTTTGTCCCGTTCGGTGGAGAATAATCTCATTGAGCAAATACATGTTCGGGCTGATTCATGCTTCTTTCTTTGCGCATTACGAATTTTATTCTGATCGACGATTGCCGAATTGATTTTCATCCCGGATTGAACGTGTTGAGCGGGGAGACCGGAGCTGGAAAATCGATGGTCATTGACGCTCTGAATTTGGTTGTTGGAGAACGAAGTTCTTCTGAAGTGGTAAGAGATACGAATCAAGAAGCGGTTGTCGAAGCGGTTTTCGAATTCTCATCGAAAGATACTGTATTCCATGAAGTCCATACGATTCTTGGAAACGCCGGGATTCCTTTTGAGGAAAATACGGTCATCATAAGACGAATTATTACCGCAGAAGGCCGAAATCGTATCTACATCAACAATACGCAATGTCTACTCAAAAAATTGTCCGAACTGGGAAACCTTCTTTTGGATTTACATGGACAACATGAACATCAATCCCTTCTTCATAAAGCCGCTTATCGGCCCTTGGTTGATCGATTCGGAGACTACACCCATTTATTCGAAGCATACCAAATCCTTTATCGCGAATGGATGGATATTCATGAACGCTTATTCCATCTGGAAAAAAATGAGAGAGAACGGAAGAGAAGAGCGGCGGCCCTACGCTTCGAGATCGAGGAAATCGATTCCGCACAACTTCGGGAAGGTGAAGAAGAAGAACTAGCCTCTCAGCTTCAAATATACAAACATGCTGAAAAATTGAACGAAAATTGCTGCACCATCTGTGACGCACTCACGGAAGGCTGTGAACCACAAAAACCGATTATCGATGAATTGGACCGTCTTGAGAATTTGTTGCAGGATATGGCAGAACTGGATTCCTCGCTTTCTCCTCTTGTCGAGAACTGGAAACCGGTCGGTATTGCTCTGCATGAGATTGCCCGGGAACTCCAATCTTATTCCCAATCATTACACTTCGATCCTTCGGAAATGGACACAGCACAACAACGATGGTTTTTGATCAAAAACTTGAAAAGCAAATATGGCACCAGTATCACAGAGATTCTTCGATACCGTACCGAAATCGCAGGAGAACTCTCCAGCCTTGAAAACACGGATGAAATTCGCGATCAATTTTTGAAAAAAGAAAAACAGGTACGCGAAATCCTCATTCAAAAAGGAAAAGAACTTCATCGCAAAAGGGGAAAAAACGCTTGCTTCATTTCTTCCCGTGTAACTTCCCAATTGGCGGCTCTGGGAATGGAAGGCGCTCAGTTCCGCATTGATGTCAACTATCGTTATGCTGAGAAAGGACTGGAAATCGGAGAGCGGCAACCGGTACTCTTCCATGCTGACGGAACGGATGAAATCGAATTTCTATTGACAACCATCCCCGATCGTCCCCCGCGTCCTTTACGCGAAATCGCGTCTGGCGGTGAAGTCTCACGTGTCATGCTGGCGTTGAAATGTACTTTCGGAGAAGCTGACGCTGTCCCGACCATGGTGTTTGATGAAATTGACGTAGGAGTGGGGGGTGAAACCGCCAATGCCGTTGCAGAACAGTTGACCACTTTATGCGAACAAAAACAAGTTTTTTGTATTACTCACTTGCCCCATATTGCTTCTCGGGCAAATCGAAACTTCCGCGTCGAGAAGAAAGAACGGGAAGGACGGTTGACGAGTTTGATCACGATGGTCAGCGGGAAAGAAAGAGAAAAAGAACTAGCCCGCATGCTCGGGCGGGAAGATTCCAGCGCTTCGCAACGCTACGCCCGTGAACTCTTGAAATCCTCTAAATCGAAATAGAGAATACGATGAGCCGAAAAAGAAAAAAAAGACAAACAGAACGTATTTTGCCTTTTTCAGGATCCCCCCAATCTTCTTCCTTTTCTAAACCGGTTTTAGAAAAACCGATGTTGACTTCTTATGCATATGAGCATATTTTTTCTTTGCTCGGCTATATTCTCACGGCGATTCTCTGTTCGTTTGTCGTTTATTATTTTATTCAAGGTTCAACATTACGTCCCCAAATCATCGTAGAAAACCTGGTGCGGAATTTCATCGATGCTCAACAAGGTGAATCCTCACAGTATCTCCTGATCAATTCGGAGAATATAACACTGGATCGAAAAATAGAAACAGAAAAAGGTCGGGAAGATGCAATTGAAATCAATATTTTACCAAGAAAAATTGCCGGATTGATGGTTCCCATGAGTGAACTTCCGGCCCTTCATCGATGCAAGCAATTTGGGATTTTGATCTCTGATTATCATAAAGGGGCACCGAAGTTATACTATGGTTTTTCAAAGGAATCCCATACTGTCGAAGAAATGATGGATTTGCAATGTGCAAGACGCTTCTTTTTCTCCAGTCCCGATCAGTTATCCAGTTATTTGAATCTTCCGACCTACTATGACAAAGATATTTTTCCCGTTCCATGGGAAGAAGCGGATTATTTTTATATGATCTTTTTTTCGGATGAACCTACTGTATTATACATTACTCATATTGTGCTTTTGGGGAAATCATGAAATTGAATTGGTATCGTTGTGAGCATTCTATTCTTCCCTCTTCGGCTGTAGAGTATATTTCCCGCTTCGATATCCTGCTGGCTTTGGTTGTTTCCTCGATCTTGACATGGTTTACATTTTTACTCTTTCCTTTGCAAGAAACAAATCCTGTGGAGATTTATTACAATATGGCCAAAGCGCCATTTCACTTTTTTCACTTTCCGTACGGCGCTCGCATTCTGACCCCCCTTCTCGTCTATTGCCTTCCTGGAAATATCGATACAGGATTTCGTATCGTCGCATTTATCGCGTATTGTGGGAGTGGAGTTTTATTATGGATTCTTCTTCGTTTGTTCAGCGTGAACCGTTATGCCATTGCTGCTTTACTACCTGCATTCTTTCTGGCTCCGACTTCTCGATTTATTGTTGCCAATGCCTGGTATGTGGATCCGCTTAGCTTTAGTTTTTTGACTGTTACTTTCTTTAGTTTTTTGATCGTCAATCGTGGTATGACCATGGCCGCTTTGATGCTCGGTGCAATGAACCGTCCTGAATCATTGATGATTTTGCCTGTCATTTGCATCGCTTGGTTCAATAAAAGAGAATCCATTCGCTCTGTGCTATCTTGTTTGTTCTGTGCGTTTCCGGCGATCATGTATTCTGTATTGATCTTCTTCGTTTGGCCGAAATTGAGTGATCAATATTTTTATAAAATGATCAGTGGAACAGATAATGTTATTTTGCGGGAATCGATACGAGAAATTTTTGACCAACAAGGATTTGCAATACTTTGGTCACCTGTGATCTATCGGGAAATGCTGCCTTTTTTATGGGGATTTGCCCTGATCGGTTTCTTTTATATCTCGACACGTCTCAAGATTCTTTCTATTGTCTATGTGGCTCTTTGTGCACTTCAAATGGTTGTTGCCAACGACTACTATCGTTTACCATTTTATGCTTTTCCTATAATGTTCATTTTGAGTGGAGTCGGCCTGAACAGTTTCCTTCAAGAATTACGCGGCTATGCCGTCATCGGGATCATTCTGATGTGGTTTCATCTTGCCCTTTTTCCACGCGCTCTATGGCCTGCTTTAGTGATTTGTACCGTTTTTTTCACGATTCCGAAATTATTTAAATCCAAAACTCCCTCCCATACGTCATAGGAACAAGCAGGTTGAAGAGGAACGGATAACATCATGCTCGCTGCCTTGGTCGAATCGGTGGAATCAGAAAATCCACAAACAAATTCGCTTGCGGAATTATGGAGCGGAAATTGGCTTTTAAAAACACCAACGGGATTAAAGAAGATAACTTTTAAAAAACCCCATAACGGGATTAAAGAAGATAACTTTTAAAAAACCCCAACGGGATTAAAGAAGATAACTTTTAAAAAACCCCAACGGGGTTAAAGAAGATAGCCAGTGGGCAACGCCCCTGGAAAAATGATGTACGACTTTTAACATCACCCTGAAAGGGTGACAGAAATTTACGCCTACCTTATGACAAAAGGGGGCAATCCTATGTGATTGCCCCAGAATAATTGTTCATATGTTGAATTCCAATTTCAATATTTCATGGTGTTCCGAATAGAATTGTCCGCATCGGAAAACTCCTGTATTTCCGTATAAAACAGCGCAGACGCATCGATGTTCTTTTCTCGAATATGCCGGTGAAACGTGTCTACAGACTCGATTCTTTCTCCCAGAGGAGCCACTACGAAAATAAACAGCCACAACAGGAAGAAAGAAAAAAACAGTTGCATCCAGCGGTATATTTTGTGTGTTCTCTTTTCTCGATTCATGTTTTTTACCTATCTTGTTTAAATATTGGCGGTAATATCGGGAAATACGAGATAAAACATGATGTAAGCCATTATTAATGTCAGAAGAATATTCAATGACTGCCCGCAAACGTACAGGATAAGCGGTTTCCCGCCCTTGAAATATTCTCTCAATTCACGGAAATTCGTGGCCAATCCGATGCTGACAAAGGCCAGGCAGAAGAACCATCCCCGAAACGTTTTGGTGAATCCGCGAATAACACCATTGTCGATCAATGTGTACCCCACGTCCGAACCGAGCATTTGATAAATGATGGAAAATATAATGGAAGCGCCGATAAAACCGAGGACAAACTTCGGAAAACGATACCAGATTTCCCAAGCGCTTACACGGCAGCCGGGTTGGCGATCCACTTTGCAGCACCAATAAACAGCCACACAAAATGCGATCACTCCGATAAGCACGTTTTGAATCATTTTAATGGTGGCCGCCACATATAATGCACGGTCGCTCAAAAATGCACCCGCCGCCGCCACGGCGCCGGTTGCGTCGATTGTTCCGCCCATCCAGGCGCCGCCGAGAACATGATCCATTCCGACCAAAAGAATAAAATTAGGCATTATGATCATCATGATCGAGGTAAAGATTAACGACATACCGACCGCCAACGTCAATTCTTCTTTTTTGGCTTTACAAGCCGCAGCCGTGGCAATCGCGGCGGAGACTCCGCAGACGGACATGTCCGCCGAAACGGTAATATTTAAAGTCTTGGACGGGATTTTGATGATTTTCTGTCCCAAAAGATAAGTGCTGATCAAGACGATAGGAGTGACGACCCATGCGACAAAGATCCCCGGGGTTCCAATGGCAAGGATTTTTCCGAATAGAATCTCCGCTCCCAATAAAACCAAGCCAGTTTTGATATAATACTCGGTCTGCACGGCCGGCATCACCCATTTCGGAGTTCCGATTGTATTACTGATAATAAGCCCGATAATGATCGCCCATGCCGCATAGCCGATACCGTACGCTTTCATCATGGATTGACCTTCTAACACATAAGCGATGATCGCGATGAGAAAGACAAAGAAAAATCCTCCCAAAAATTTCGAAAATGGCTGATCCATGAAGAACATTCCGATCCCGAAGAAGATTCCCAGTAAGATCGCGAGAACGATCAAATATCCGATTTGATTGTAACTACTGACACTCGCTTTCTTTTTCGCGGATGATTCGGCGCTTTTCGCATTTCTCCATTGCGTGATGGCTTCTTTAGCCTCTTGATTTAAACTGACAGTATTGAAATTTTCCGCTTCCGCCGCCGCTTCCGCCTGTTTTGCTTCTTCGAAAAGAGTCGCCGTTTTCTCTTGAGCGGCATTGTACTTTTCCACCGCTTTGGCTTCTTTGGCTTGTGCCTCTTCATCGCTTAATACCAATGAATTGAGTGGATTTGTGCTCCAGCCATGGGGTTTACTGATCCATTTTGAGATTGTTTTCGCAAAGGGTTCGCTGGACGCTTTGAGTTTTTCTTTGGCATCGTTCGCTTGATACCAAGCAATCGTCTTAAAGGGGGCTTTCTCGGCTTCTTGTTCCATGATCGCATTGGATTCTTGGATGGTCTCCCGCATCCCTTCCGGTGGATTGGGCATAAAAATCAGCATGGCAATCACAATCAATCCGAATCCGAGCCAGATCGCCCAATAATCTTCCTTCTTATACAAATCGGTCCATCCGGACATCCCCGATTCTGACACGGCGTCGGTTGCTTGATTTTCATTCGTCACTTTTTCTTCTGGCATAGTTGTCTCCTTCGCTCCCGAAAGATATAAATATTTTGGTGTATATCATTCAATCATATGAAGCACAACATCTCTTTTCAACCCTTACAGGTGAGCGTTATAGTCATACATATCATGCAACATTTTCTTTCTCATATCGTACTTGTCCGCCCCAAAATTGCGGAAAACGTTGGATTTGTCGCCCGTTCGATGACCGCCTTCGGTTTCGATTCGCTGATTCTTGTGGCGCCGGAATTTGAATGGAACGAGGATTCCCCCGCGTACAAAACCGCCTGCGGATCGAGAAAAGTACTGCAGTGCTCGCGAACGGTGCCTTCACTGACAAAAGCGGTCGAGGATTGTCAAAGGGTAATCGGTTTTACCCGTAGATATTACAAATTTAAACGGCCTCAAATCGATTTGGAATCCTGGCTGTCTTCCGAGTCGTTTGATAAACGCATCGCTCTCGTATTCGGCTCGGAAAATTTCGGCTTGCTGAACGAAGATAAGCATCTCTGCGATTGTCTCGTTTCGATTCCCCTGGCGGCAGATGATTTCAGTTTGAATTTATCCCATGCCGTGACCGTCATACTGTATGAACTGAGCAAACAGTACAAAATCAACACCGCTTTAAAAAATGATGAGGTTGCTTATGCCGCTCATGCGGATATTCAACGGACTGTCAATCGTTTTATCGAAGTATTGGATCGGACAGAGTTTTTCAAATCGGGAAGGCGCGATCATCAAATTGAAATTCTGCGCTGCCTGATCCAACGCCTTAATCTCTCCATTCCCGAATATGAATATATGATGGGTCTCCTCAAGGCACTTGGCCGAAAGCAAGAAATGGATTCTAAATGAAAAGGGAATGATAAGGAACGATGAAATTGTATCTTTTAGGTATGTTAAATAAGGCATTATTCCGTCAAGGCATAATCCACCGAATTGAACAATTTCCAGATTTGATTCAACAATTTTTTCCGCATTTTGTTCATCGCATTGAAATCCCGGTCAGTGACTTCGAATTCCACACCCACGAATGTCTTGTTGTCCCACCCCCGCATCCCGCTGTGCGCAGGCTGCATGTAAATGATGAATTCGGGAGCCTGGGTGCCATATTCGTTCTGCGCATACACGTTCATGGTTTCCACGATATCCTTCGGATCCTTGCCGGCAACGTCTTGACCGATTTCCAGATCGAAATGAATTCGAAAATGGTCGGGGAACTCGGCGCGCTGAATGACGAATCCCAAGCCGGTTCTTTTGACATCCCGTTTTTTGCTCATTTTTGTGAGGTAATACTGGGCTTCCGGGTTGGAACCGATATATTTACAAATCCCGTGCCCCCCATCCGGCATGGACAGCACTTCGTATCGATCTCGAAGCTCCTCGTAGATCTCGGTAATCAAATCCGCCAATTGTTTGCTTTCCAATTCCCTTGATTGTATGGCGTCCATCAGTATTCCACTCACTCCCTTCCTTTGACGTGCAATAGGCAGCGGGCTTATCCCAAAACCGGATAGATACATAGGTCTATCCCTACTACATGATGTAGGGGCAATCCTACGTGATTGCCCGATGATGTGAAGCTCTTGTCATAAATAGAGGTTTTGAGACAATCCCTATTATTGACTCATTGTACTGATTCGGGAAAAAAGAGGAACTGCATAGAGAGGGAAATCAGTGGTTGGGAATAGTATTTTTTTGATTAAAAGAAATATGTGAATTGCAAGAACACCCAATCTGCATCGTCCGTAATACCCACATTCGCCGTATCATGAATAAATGAACTGGCAAAGAAATGACCATACCCGGTGAACAACTCAACCTGTTCGTTGATTCTCCACTTGGCCAGCAAATCCACTTCATGCCCGAGTTCGGAATCGGTTCCGGCTAGAAGCCCTCGGTTCGTAATACGCACAGGCCTCCCGTTGCAATGATACCAGAAATCGTTGTCCTCGTCCCGCCGGAAATAGTGATAATCAAGGGAAACATTCAATGATTTCATCGGTTTGACACTGAAACTCGCTTGATAATCCTGCAAATTCATCCAAGCAAAAATATTCATCCGCCCATAGAATTTATCCACCGCTCCGAACAAACCGTCAAACGTTCCTTCGTCACCATCGGTAGGATCATCGTCACCCGACGCATGGGAGTATTCCAACCCAAATCGCGGCTTCCATGGCGCCTCGAAGGTATATCCCATTTTCGCATTCATACCGAATGCGCTGATATCCTGATTGCCGGAATCACCGAATTGATAGGCTCCCATTCCGCTCCAATCGATTCCGTTTTCCAGAACGTCATTGACATAAAAACCGATAGAATGCCGTTCCGCTTTGTCGATATTCGGAATCGTTTCGTCATCCGCTTTCAGAATGTAAAAGAAATCCAAATCGAACGGCAACTGCTTGATTTGGGAATACAGACCGTACGCATCGAAATCGAAATAGTCATCGTCAAAATGATCTTTATCACTGATCACCCGTTGTGCATAAAAAAGTTCCGTATCCACCCATTCCGTATCGATATAAAACTTGAGCGAATCCCAGGTATATCGGCCTGTATTCCCCCAATCTCCAGGTCCCCAAACACGATTATCCCGATAGGCGATCGCTTGCCGCCCGAAGCGGAATCCGAAGGGCGAATCCCCGATCTTCCGCCAGTCGATATAGGCTTTTTTTAAATCGATCGGATTCTCATAGGGACAGACATTTCCGAAATCGCCTAACTTGAGATCGGAAAACCAATAATGCGAATCCTGAAATTGAACATAAAAATTCAAATTCTCCTGCAAATGATAATCGAATTCGAGCCGAATCCGCTCCAGCAGCATGCCATCGTTTTCGACGACTTCCCCATTTTTCACAAAACCATATCCTTTGATGGTAAAATTGTCGAACAACTCCGTCCGCAAACGAATACTGCCGCTGATATCCAGTACGCCCGGTCCTATTTCGATGTCTTTCAACATCTCATTCCACGAATTCACTTCCTCTGCTGTCTCTTGCGCAAATACGCCGCTATTCACTGCACAACAAAAACCAAACACGGCGATGATAACAAACCATAGGTGTCTTTTCATCGCAAATCCCTTTCTCATTCAATGATGTTGTAAATTTACGTATTCCCCTTCTCAAAACACTCACGCACTTCAAGCATGGTGCCGATGAATTCCTCACTGAGCCGATTGCGTGGCCGAGGTAATGCATTCGGCACATCGGCAATGATGCGGCCGGGCGCAGACGCCATGACAACGATCCGCGACGCGAGATACACCGCTTCCTCGATATTGTGAGTTACGAAAAGAATCGTAATGTTTAACTTCTCGTATAAAGTGGTGATTTCCTCATGGATCAAACGCGCCGTCGCAAAATCCAAGGCCGAAAACGGTTCGTCCATGAGCAAAATATCCGGCCGCGGTGCAATCGTCCTTGCCAACGCCGCCCTTCTTTGCATTCCGCCGGATAGTTCGTAGGGATACAACTTTTTGGCGTTACTCAAACCAACCAGACGCAGACATTCTTCACACTGCTCCTTGGCTTCCCGCCGCTCGAAGCCTGCCGCATGCAATCCGAATAAAATGTTTTTCTCCACCGTCATCCAAGGGAACAACGCATGTTGCTGAAAAAGAAAACCGATTGTCGAAACGTGACTTTCCGTATCACCTCCAATTTCCACCGTTCCCGTATCGGGTGTTTCCAATCCGGCCAGAATTCTCAATAAAGTCGTTTTCCCGCACCCTGTCGGACCAAGCATTGAGAGGAATTCGCCTTGTTTCACCTCCAGCGAAACATCCCGCAAAGCCTCTTTGATCTGCGTATTACCCCCGAACGTTTTCGTTAGATTCGACGCCCGGATCACCGTTCCATCACCTGCCATCCGCTTACTCGATTCGACAAAATTGATAAAACCTTGTTCGACACCAACCCGATTGCCGCAATGACCACAATCGCCGCAAAGGTATATTGATACTCGGCGACCTGATGACTAGTCGCGATCATATACCCCAACCCTGCACGTGTGCCGGGAAAAATTTCCGCTGCAATAATCACCATCCACGAAATCCCCAATCCAACCCGCAGCCCGGTCATGATCGACGGCATCGCGGCAGGCAGGACAATCTGTAAAAAAATACGCTGCCGGCTCGCTCTCAGCATCTTGGCCGCTTCCAGATAAATCTGCTTGACCTGCTCCACCCCGTGCACGGTATTGACAAAAATCGGGAAAAAACCACCCCACCAAATCACCGCAATCATGGCGAACTGCAGTTGATCGAAGACCGGATACTGCCAGGAATCGTTTTGCCAGATCGCGCTGCCCACCGATTCGAATCCGAACACCAGAATCGCCACCGGTATCCAAGCAATCGGACAAATTGGCCTCCCCAGTTCCAAAAACGGAATCACGATCTGCCGCACAACCCTAATTCGCCCCGCAAGCAATCCCAACGGAATCGCCGTCAGTGCGGCTATCGTATACCCAATCAGTACCCGAAGGATGCTGATCCCGCAGCTGTCCGCCAACGGCAAAGAATCGAGATGCGCCGGTTCCGCAAACGGGTGGATCAACACATCCCACACATCGAGAGGACGGGGCACAATCTGTGAACGATACGAAGCCCAAACCTGCCATACGATGAGCAGCAGAATAGGCAAAATGCTTCCTAATAAAACGGCATGGATTGTAGATTTATACCGATTCAACCAATCATTCATCTTATTGTTGTCTTTCCTGCAGAATCTCCAGAATGATGGATAAATCGCACACCGTCTCCACGATTTCATCGGGTGTTTTCTCCTTTAACTCTCCAGAAAACTTGCCGATTTCGTTCATGATCTCCGCCCACGTCTTCATCCCGTTGACCCAGCGTGCCGAGGGAGCGTGAATGTAGTTGACCGTCGCAACACTGTCTTGCTCGACTTCTTTCGGAAACTTCGTCCATGCCGCCGCATCATGAACCGCCATATCCGGATGATCATTGATGATATCCGTAGCCCCATAGAGCACCTTCAAAAAGGATTTAACCGCATTCCGGTGATTGCTTAGGATTAATTGCGGAACCGCCACGCAGCAACACGGATGCTGTTCCCACTTCCCCTCCGGTGGCAGCGTCGAGAGATCGCAGACGATTTTCCCGGCTCCCTTATGCACGGCGGAACTGGCATGAGGTTGATTGATGACAAATCCGTCCACTGCCCCGTTCAGCAGAGACGGCACCATATTGGCCTCTCCCTGCAGATTGACGAGTTCCACCTTCCCGCCCGGTTCATCGGGTTTATAGGTAATCGGGATTTTTTCGGCCTTCAGCGCCCGCTCGAAGATCAACTTCGCCACCGCGACCGGAGCCTTATACCCGATCTTGACAACTGCATCGTTGGATTTGACCTGCTGGACAAAGGACGTCCAGTCGGCTGCCGAAAAATCCGGTTTCATCACCAACATATCTCCATCCGTTTGCAGCGGGAAAATGATCTTGAAATCATTGCCTTTATCGATGAAAAAACACACCGCGGCCACCCCGCCGAGTCCGATATCGATCTCCCCCCGCTCCATCGCCGCCGGCATGTTCGATCCCCCGCCGACCTTGATCAAATGAAGACGCGCCACCGTTTTTCCATGATCGATCAGATCATAAACCTCGTTTTTCTTGACCATGCTCAAATAAGCGCCGCCACGGATCTCCACCAATTTTCCTTCCAACGCCGCCACATACAGCGCCAACTGGTGATCATGCCCCACATGCCCGACATTGAGTTCCGGAATAGCCACTCCCTCTGTTTGCTCAACAGAAGAAACCTGTGTAGGCTGAGAACCCGAAACAACCTCTCGCCCCGCCTCGTCTCCGCACGACAGGCAAAATACTAATGACAAACAAACAAATAAACTGAGAACTCGATTACTCATTATCGCAAACCTCCAAATAAGATAACGGAGCGCGGGCATCCTGCCCGCAACTTCCACTGGCGCACAAGCATCCTACCCGCATCTTTAAACGCATTCATTAACAATTCGTGCCCATGTACAAATAAGCACACACATCGATAAGGAAATGGATTTCAGGAACAGAATGGGCCGCCATGACCCGTCGCAATTAAAAGGAAGGTGGATGAGAACAGATAAGTTCCCGCAGCCAAACAACGATACGATGGAGTGATACAGGTAGAATTACAGTTTTCATTGTCCCGGTCTCTCGAAGCACAAACATCCCTCTCCGCACTTTACACTTTTTGCCGGCAAGATGCCGGCGATACATAAAACCCCAACGGGGTACAAGAAGATAGCCAGCGGGCAACGCCCCTGGACGCCGTAAACCAACAAAAAGGCAAAGCCCTGAAAGGGCGACAGGCGCCTTTCTCTCAAATAGTCAATGCAATATGAAGCAAGATAATAATATAACGCAACGGCATTGTAAATGTTACAAGATATCCTGAAAGAAAAAGATGAACAATACGTTCGTGACGAAAACCATACCGCCCCCACCCCGGCGGCAATTATCGTAGGGGCGATTCGCGAATCGCCCCCACACTGGGTACCAAGGGCAAGCGAAGTCTGCCCTGGCCTTTCCCGCAGCGAACACCCAAAGGTTTGAGCACCGGTCAGTCGACCCGGCCGGTTTCCCGGGAACCGAACCGGAGTTTCCGAAGAACCTGCCCGCCGCTAGGGAAAAGAGACAGCGGCGGAACGGCACGATCAGGGAGTGGTGTCCCCGATCCTCTTCCCAAACTCCCCCGGTTCCCACCATGCGCGGGTAAAACAGGCGTCCACGCCTGCATGTTCCCCGAATACCCGGCAGGTCAGTACAAATGTAGTCAACCCAAAAACGCCCGAAGTCAAAAACGTTGGGCGCCCAACAAACAAAAAGGAAATCATCGAGGAAATCCGAAGGAGTGAAAAAACAAAAAATCAGATAAAAGTGAAAAAATCAATCCAAACGGCGTATATAAAGAAAGTCCAAAGAGAACGCCCTGGATTTTGATAATGATCATAACCCATCCTGAAAAGATGGCAGAACTCTATCCAAACGAAAAAAAGGGAAATATCCTACTGGGAGAGGTGCGCCTATTGCACTCGGCTTCTCAAAGGCTGATCGCGAAGGCAGCCTCGATTTTGCAACTATATTATCTATAGTAAAAGTAAAAATTTTTGGGGGAAACGATGAAACTGTTTCACAACGTTGTTATTGTATGGACGACTCTGTGTATTTGCTCGTGTATTTCACAGGCCGTGGACGCACCGAGACCGGTTTTACCCATCCCGTCAGAACCACAAGCGGCATGGCAGGAACTGGAGTATATCGCGTTTGCGCATTTCGGGATCAATACGTTCACGAATCGGGAATGGGGCAATGGAAAAGAAGATCCCGCCTTGTTCAATCCCACGGAATTCGACGCGCGCCAATGGGTCGAGGTCTTGAAAAACGCCGGTATGAAACTGTTGATTTTAACGGCAAAACACCATGACGGCTTTTGTCTCTGGCCCAGCCGGTATACCGAACATTCCGTCAAAAATAGTCCTTGGCGCAACGGCAAAGGCGATGTCGTGCGCGAAGTGTCCGACGCCTGCCGCGAGGCGGGAATCAAGTTCGGTGTGTATCTTTCACCATGGGACCGCCATGAGCCGAGCTACGGTGATTCTCCCGTCTACAACGAATATTTCCGGAATCAGTTGCGGGAGTTGTTATCGAATTATGGAGAAATCACGGAAGTGTGGTTCGACGGCGCCTGCGGAGAAGGACCGAATGGAAAGCGGCAGGTGTACGATTGGGATAGTTATTATGAGGTCGTGCGGGAACTGCAGCCCCGCGCATTGATTTTCGGCTGCGGGCCGGATATTCGCTGGGTCGGCAACGAATCCGGCGTCGCCCGCGAGACGGAATGGAGCGTCCAACTCGTGACTCCCGAAATTAAAAAACGCCAATGGCTGGAACATCAGCGGGGTTTTGTCGATGGGAAAGGCGCGGACTTGGCGGATCAAGCCGCGAAAAATCCGAAGGGGCGTGAATTCATGTGGTATCCGGCGGAATGCGATGTGTCCATCCGGCCGGGGTGGTTCTATCATCCGGAACAGGATGATAAGGTAAAATCACTCGATCACCTTGTGGATATATATTTCAAATCGGTCGGCCGGAATGGAGTGCTGTTGCTGAATATTCCACCGGACCGGCGGGGGCTGATTCATGAGAATGACGCCTCTCGTTTGCTAGAATTAAAAGAAATGCTGGATAACACGTTTGAAACGGATTATGCGTTCGGATCGAACGCGGAAGCCAGTTCTGTGCGGGAAAATCATCCCTTCTTTCAGGCCAAAAATGCGGTCGATGGGAGCCAATACACGTATTGGGCTACGGATGATGACGTAACGAGCGGCACTCTCGAACTGCATCTGGGTGAGGTGAAGAAATTCGATTGCTGCATGATTCAAGAACCAATCGAACTCGGCCAGCGGGTCTATGAGTATTCCATCGAGTATTGGGTAGGCGGATGGGAAGAGATAGCGCGGGGCACAACGATCGGATATAAACGGTTGCATCGCTTCCCGCCGGTACGAGCGGCCCGAGTCCGCCTGATCATTCACGGCTCACGTGGCTGTCCGCTCATTCAAAACTTTGGCCTTTATAAAATACCCCAATACGAATAGAAACTCTATTGGATTTTATATTTCACCTTATAACTATTTCAAAATGCGTAATTCAGTCGGAGCGCGGGCATCCCTGCCCGCCCGGTAGTGCGAGTCAGTCGGAGCGCGGGCATCCTTGCCCGCCCGGTAGTGCGAGTCAGTCGGAGCGCGGGCATCCTTGCCCGCCCGGTA
>CAYPPG010000031.1:4007-9905 GCA_964412555.1 uncultured bacterium | reverse complement strand
TCCTTGCCCGCCCGGTAGTGCGAGTCAGTCGGAGCGCGGGCATCCTTGCCCGCCCAATAGTGCGAGAAAGAAACTAGGTGCGCAGAAAGAGCGGACAGGGATGTCCGCGCTCCCAGTGCGCTCCCAGTGCGCTCCCAGTGCGCTCCCAGTGCGCTCCCAGTGCGCTCCCAGTGAGTTAATAGACAATTTTCTTGATTCGCGCATCTCGAAATTGGATTTTCGCATTGGGCGTATGTTGCTGAAAGGCGATATGGCCTTTAAAGGGGGGATCGAATTGATTGTATTCGGAAACTTTCTCCCCGTTCACAAATACAGTAACGCTGGGGCCTTTCGCCAGGATTTGGATCAAAAACCATTCCTCGTCTTGGCTGACGACTCGGCTGGCCGGCGCAATCCCGTAAATACTGCCCGTCGGATTGGTACTGTCGGGCGTATTGAAAACCTGCACTTCGAATCCACGGCTGTTTTCATTCCATCGGCAAAGAACACCGCCGTTCCCATTGACGATCGTTTTCGCCCACACGTGCAATTCGAACGGTTCTTCAAAAACTTGTTTCGTAATCGCATGGCCTAACTTTCCTTCGGCAGTCAAAATGTTGTCTTCGAGCGTCCAATCCGATTCTCCCTCATAAGTAAATCCATCCAAAGAATCCGGAAAAACAGTCTCCCATTCTTCTTGATCCGGCAATTCACAAATTTCGATATTCCGGTAATAGGCCTGGCATCCGATTCCTTGAATACCGATATAACCTCTGCGGAGTCGATACTGTAACTGTTCATCCCGGCTCATATCGATGTCATGAATGATCGTATCGTTCATTTTGATTTGCAAATTAGGCCATTTACAGATCACTTCACAGTGATTCCATTGCCCGGAAGGGAGATTGACGATTTCATTTGGAGCGGCCACATCATAAATGGCGCCCGGCGATCGAAGGCCGAACTCATGCCGGTCATGGCGAATATGTAGTTTCATGCCGATCCGGGAAGCAGGACCGTATAGCGGAGCATGAAACAAAATACCGCCTTCAAACCACCCGGCGGTTTTGTATTCGAAACGGAGAATAAAATTTTCATATTCTTTTTCGGTTCGCAGCCACACCGGATAGGGGGAAGCGCCGGTGCTGAAAATGCATTCGTTTTTGACGAGAAACGCAGCAGGATTTCCCATCACAACCCAGCCGGTTAAATCCTTACCGTTGAACAGTGACTGAAATTGATACTCCTCTGCCGAAGAGTGAGGAGAATTCACGAATAGGAAAGCGAAAAGCATGATTCCAATAGACATTTTTGAAAGGCGGCAAGGGAGAAATTCAAACATCGTTTCAATCCTTTCTTTGTTCAGCGAAAGAAGACCAACGAACTCGCTGGAGGACAAAGTACGATAACGTTCAATATGGACAGTATATGAATATGCGATTCTACGTTATATCAGGGAACGTTCGATTGTCAATATTCCTTTCATGGTTGAAATCCTCTATGATCAAAATGGAAACGGAATGGAAAGGACGGATTTTATAATGAACATGCATGTGATCTCGAAACGAGCCGGATGGTTTTTGGGTCTCGTATTCATCGGGTTCATCGTTTTTGCTTCTTCGCAGTTTGTTGATTGGAAAGCATTGCAAACAGTGGAACGCAAAACGTACTCTGCTGGAGATCATCCCGGAAATGTGTTTCTTAAAGGAGAAACGGTGACTGTCAAATATCCCGCTGACATGATCCAAAGCGCAAAAAGTTGGCATGTTTTGGATGACCAGGGAAACAGGATAAAAAAGGAAGCGATCTCCAAAACGGATATAAGTGAATCGAGTATTCAATTGGGCAAATTGGGAATCGGCTGGTATCGAATCGAGTTTCTGGATGAAGAAGGAGAATGTATGCAGTGGACAACGGCGGCTGTTTTGGCTCCTCTGGCCGCTCCGGTTCCGCAGGATTCTCCCATTTGTGTGGATGGAGCCAATGCGTGGTTTTATCGCGACAATCCCGAAAAACAGGAACAATATGCCCGGTTGGCCGCTCTTTGTGGGATCAACTGGATTCGGGATCGGCTGAGATGGCGTGATATCCAACCCCAACCGGATGAAATGAACGAACTTCCAACGACGTATGATACATCTGCGGATATTCAACATCGCTTTGGTTTGAAAGTGTTGCAGGTGTTCCATGACACTCCCCCATGGGCAATCGAGGACGATTCCAGGCACGGACGGTTTCCACGCGATTTGCGCATCGTATATACATTCTGCAAAGCCATGAGTGAGCGGTTCAAAGGAAAAGTGCAGGCCTGGGAACCGTGGAACGAAGCCAACGTTCGTAATTTCGGGGGGCATACATTCGACGAGATGTGTTCTTATCAAAAAGCGGCATACCTGGGATTCAAGGCCGGCGATCCCGAGGTGACGGTTTGCTGGAATGTAAGCACAGGCGTGCCGACTCAATTGCAGACAAAATACGTTCTCGAAAATGAAACCTGGCCATATTATGATACTTATAATATCCATTCCTATGATTGGCATCATTCGTATGCGAAATTATGGGCGCCGGTGCGGCAAGCGGCCTGCGGGCGGCCGATTTGGTTGACGGAAAGCGACCGGGGAATGAAATACGTTACGGAAGAACCGTGGTATGATTTATCCCCCCGCGGGGAACGATTGAAAGCGGAATTCATGGCACAAGCGTATGCAAGCAGCTTGTATGCCGGCTGCAACCGGCATTTCCACTTTATTCTCGGCCATTACTTCGAAGAACGGAATCAAGTTCAATTCGGCTTGCTGCGCCGTGACTTCACCCCCCGGCCAAGCTATGTCGCATTGGCAGCATTGGGCCGGCTGTTAGCGGGAGCGAAATGCCTGGGGCGTTGGGAACTCAGCAATCAACCGAATGCCAACCTCATCGCTTTCCGAGGAAAGCCGGACGGAGAAGAACGCGATGTCCTGGTTGCATGGACTGAAAGGCCGGTGGATTGGGAAGAGCGCGGAAAAACAACCAGCGATTGGTTATTACCTCGCTATATCAAGATCGAGAAAGTCTATGACTATTTAGGGCGTTCCCTCGGAGAAGAAGTGCCGCGAAAACTGAAATCTTCGGCTATATTCATAATGATGCCCAAGGGAGAAGCGGAAAAACTCCCCCTGCAACGATTGGAACGATCCGCCTGGCGGGAAGGGAACCCTTCCCCGATTGTATTGCAAGTCCAAATGCCCCTGGAAACAATCATGCAAAGAAAAGAGATCCAATGGGCGCACGAATATGAATACTTCATCGGAGACAAACAAGAGATAGAAATCACAATTGACATATATAATTTTAGTCAGGATACAGCTCAAGGCACACTGTCGGTTGATCTCCAACCGACGGTATGGTCAGTGGAACCGAAACTGTGGGATGTTTCTCTCGATTCGATGGAACGGAAACAAATCAAAGTCTCTTTGACAAGGTTGGATCAAAACAGTGCGCAGCCTGAAACCTGGATTCGAATGCAAGGATATTTTAGCCCGACTGGTAAGCCGGAATTGGCGTTTCGAATCATCTCGAATACCAAGGACAATCAATGATTATTGTTTTCTTTCAATGGATTCATCGGAATTGGGTGCATGGATTTGATCATACGCTTTGCAAAAGGGGCAAATTTTTTCAATTTTACTCATGAATTTTCCGTAAGCGCTCTCCGGCCACTTGCGCCGCGCAATGCAAAACGGACAGCAACTGCAGACTTTTGCGAGTAATGTAATCATGGAATGAACCTCCCCTTTTTCAATAATCGTTTCCTTCCAAACTCTGTTCGCATGAATCCTTCCATTGGAACAACTGCACTTTCATCCTCTCGACGATTTCCGGTTGCTTGTTTGCCAGATTTGCCGTTTCCGATAAATCTTCGATGATATCATACAGTTCGAAATGTTGGCCTGCGTCATTACTATAAATTTTATATCGGTTGCCGATCAAAGCGAGTTGATCTCTCGATTCGAACGCAATCGGCTGCGGCCGTTCGGACATCGAACCTGTAAGAAGCGGGAGAAGGCTGATACCGTCGACTGGTTTGGGCTGATCGGGCATTTGAAAGCCGAGAATGTCCAAAATAGTCGGGAAATAATCGCTCGTGGAACAGGGCATATCGACCGTGCGTGGCTCCTTGATCATTTCCGGCCATATCAAAAGCCCCGGCACACGTACGCCCCCTTCATAGAGGCTGCGTTTTCGGCCCCGTAACGGTCCGGCCGAACCATTCGTGCCGTCATAGGCTTTGCCTTCCGGCCCGTTGTCGCTGCAAAACCAGATCATGGTATTTTCATCGATATTCAATTCGGACAGTTTTTGGCGAAGGCGGCCGAGTTGTTCATCCATCGCCGAGATACAGCCGAAATGATGTTGGGCGCTTTCCGGTAATTCGCTATACAAGGCGCGATGTCTTGAACCGGCGACAACCGGGAGATGGGGGGCGTGGAACCAGATGACCGCGAAAAATGGTTTCTTCTCTTCTACCGCGCTTGAAATAAATGGGATAGCGCGGTCCATGATGATTCGGGAATCATCTCCCTCCAAATTCTCTGTAACCCGCTCATTCGGACCGCTCCAATAATAAGTGCCATAGGGTTTCTCGCTGCCGGGCGTTTTCATCGGATCGTATGTCGGAACTTTCGCTTCCGTCGAAAAACAGACATCGAATCCGTTGAGCCACGGGGGAGAGTAATGTTCAATACCGCGCGGTCCGCCTCGATTGCTTTCTGTGATTGTTTTCGTCAAAGTACCCAGATGCCATTTTCCGAAATGGCCGGTTGTATATCCCTGCGTTTTCAACGCCTCAGCCAAGGTGATTTCCTCTTTGCGCATATGTCCGGAATTGGCAAAATAAATACCATAGCGATACGGATGCCGCCCGGTCAAACAACTACCGCGCGTTGGGGAACAAACCGGCGCTCCGGAATACCAGCGCTCAAAACGAATGCCTTCTCTGCTCATCTGGTCGAGAGTCGGTGTTTTCAGGTACTCATGTCCATTGTAACCGGTATCGCCCCACCCTTGATCGTCGGTCATGCAGAGAATGATATTCGGTTTCTTCTTTTTATTTTTCGCTGAGAGAAACGGCGAGGTTACAAACGCCGCACCCGTTACAGCCAACGCTTTTATCATCTCGCGGCGGGATATCATCGCTTACTCCTGTTCCAATTGTTTGATTCCATTATCGCGGTATGCGAATTTTAGAAAAGGGATTCATGACAGTAAGTTCCTAAAAGTATTGCTTCTACTGCACGAAGTGATTATCATACCCTTTTATTCTCAAATACAATTCAGGATGAACATATCGTTTTCATTCGTGAGTTTACTATCATAATCGAGGTGATCTGTGTCTTTTTGGGATAACATTAAATTCGATGCTAACGGGCTCCTAACCGCCATTGCCCGGGATGCAAAGACGGGAAAAGTGTTGATGGTCGCGTTCATGAATCGGGAAGCGCTTGAAAAAACGCTCGAAACCAAAACCGCCCATTATTACAGCCGCTCGCGCCAAAAATTATGGCTCAAAGGGGAATCGTCCGGCCACGTTCAACAAATCAAGCATATTTACATTGATTGTGACGGAGACGCGGTACTCATGGATATCGAACAAGAAGGGGCTGCCTGCCATAAAGGCTACTATTCCTGTTTTTACCGGGAGATATTCTCTCCTGACGAAGAACCCAAAATTGTGGAAGACAAAATCTTTGACCCGGAGAAAGTGTATAAAGACACCCATTGAACGAACGGGTACCAAGGGCAATGCGCCAGTCTGCCCTTGCTTTTGAGCGCTGACCGGCAAGGGTAGACTTCGCTTACCCTTGCTACCCGGCGGAAGGGATGAAGGGTACCAAGGGCAATGCGCCAGTCTGCCCTTGCTTTTGAGCGCTGACCGGCAAG
>CAYPPG010000031.1:0-3907 GCA_964412555.1 uncultured bacterium | reverse complement strand
CTTCGCTTACCCTTGCTACCCGGCGGAAGGGATGAAGGGTACCAAGGGCAATGCGTTAGTCTGCCCTTGGTATTAAGCGGATAACACGGAATATGAATCATTATGTATGAACCAACTTTTGAACAGTTTCAGGAACTCGGGAAACAGGGCAATATGATCCCTGTTTATCGTGTGATCATGGCGGATTTGGAAACACCGGTTTCCGCCTTCATCAAGCTGGCCGACAATGATCCCCATGCTTTTTTGCTGGAAAGTGTCGAACAAGGAGAAAAGTTGGGGCGTTATTCGTTCATTGGTGTAAATCCTTCCAATATATTCGTTTGCCGTGGGAAAAGTCTAGTTGAATATAACAACGGCAAACAAATCGAACATACCTTGCAAAAAGGAGAAAATCCGCTTCATATTTTGGAACGTTTTATTTCCCAATATCAAGCCGTTGAAGTGGATGGACTTCCCCCTTTCTTTGGCGGATTGGTTGGATATCTCGGTTATGAGATGACGCAGCATTTCGAGCGGCTGGAATTCAACAACCGCGACGATTATGAGATTCCCGATGCGGTATTTTACTTCGCCGATACTCTCGTGATCTTCGACCATTTCCAACGGACGATCATGATTGCCGCCAATGTCAAATTGGAATCTTCGGCGGAAGAAGCGTATTATGATGCTGTCCGCCGAATCGATAAAATCGTGAAAAAATTGCAGTCTCCTTTGCCGCGAGTTTCTTTTGGAGCTGGTTTGAGTGTTCATTCACCGGTCAAAACGAATTGGGACAAAGCCGCATTTCTTGGAGCTGTTGAAAGTTCAAAAGAGTATATCCGCGCAGGGGATATCTATCAGGTTCAGGTCGGCATTCGCAACGAAGTGGAGATCACATCCGGACCGTTGGATTTATATCGTGCGCTGCGCCGTATCAATCCTTCGCCGTATACCTTTTTTTTCCGGCATGAAAATTTATGCCTCGTCGGAGGATCACCGGAAATATTGGTGAAGATGACGAACGATCATGTGATCTATCGTCCTATCGCCGGAACCCGACGTAGGGGGCGTACGACTGAGGAAGATCAATATCTGGAGCGGCAATTGGTGAATGATCCCAAGGAGCAGGCCGAGCATATTATGTTGGTCGATTTGGGACGCAACGATATCGGGCGAGTATGTAAATTTCACTCGGTTCATGTGACAGATCTTATGTTCGTGGAGCGCTACTCCCATGTCATGCATCTGGTATCTAATGTCGAAGGAGACCTTATCGAAGGGAAAAACGGCTATGACTTGATGCGGGCTACCTTCCCTGCCGGAACGGTAACCGGTTCTCCTAAAATTCGATCGATGGAAATTATCGAAGAACTGGAGCCGACCAAGCGCGGTCCCTATGCCGGAGCGGTGGGGTGGTTTGGTTTGACGGGGGGACTGGATTTTTGTATCACTCTCCGTACCATCGTTGTTGTCGGGACTCGGGCGTATATTCAAGCGTCTGCCGGGATCGTGGCCGATTCGGAACCGGAATTGGAATACAAGGAAGTGATGAATAAATGCCGCGCCATGCTTCGTGCCGTTGAAATGGCGGAATGTACAAAGGATTGATCATGTTATTGATTATCGATAATTACGATTCCTTTACTTACAACCTCGTTCAGTATCTGGGCGAATTGGGGGCGGAGATGGAAGTCCATCGTAACGATCAAATTACCTTGGAAGAGATTGGAGAAAAAAATCCTTCGGGTTTATTGATCTCTCCGGGTCCCGGAACACCGGAAGACGGTGGAATTTCATTGAGTGTCATCGATCGTTTTCATCAAAAAAAACCGATTCTTGGCGTATGTCTAGGGCACCAATGCATCGGCCAATATTTTGGAGGATTGGTTCGGCGCGCCGACCGGATCATGCACGGCAAAACATCCATGATTCACCATACCAACAAAGGTGTTTTTCATGGATTGGACAATCCGTTTGAAGCTACCCGCTATCATTCATTACTGGTTGACCGCGATAAAGTGCCGGATGTTTTGGACATTGCCGCTGAAACCGAACAGGGAGAGATCATGGGGGTAAAACATAAAGAACTCTCTGTTTATGGAGTGCAATTTCATCCGGAATCCATTTTGACCGTTGAAGGAAAACGCCTGCTTGAGAATTTTCTGAAGATTTTGGGAAAATAATTATTTCACTCCCTCCAGAAATACCTTTTTTTTTGTGTTTCTATCGAAATACCTCTGATGATTACCTTGCCTAGTAAAGCAATAATCTTGCCAGCGCAATGAGATCAGTAAAGAAAAATGCCATTGCATTAAAAATATTGTAACAAATCCAAGATTTTTATTGACAAGACTTGTAACCATTGATATAATTTGATTAAGGTTTACTTACTTTGGTAAGATTGCAATATTGCATTGAATCCATGGTGACTGAATGAGATAAAGATGAATCATAGAAAGAGGTTGATGTCATCATGAATACATTTATTCGTTCAAAACCAAAAATGACAAGGTCGCAACGAAAGGCCGAAAGAGAAGCGGTGCGTCTTCTGATCGAAGCTCAGCATTTGCTGACCGAGGATGTTCAAAATGCAGACCGTGCTTTGCAATTGAGAAACAAAGCCGTCTTGGAAATATTGCCATCGCATCGCTTGTATATTGCGGCCAAGCATCCGAATAGTCTATTACGGGATGTGGATCACCGAATCAGTAAAGCGTTTTCCGAGAAATTTTGGAGGGAAAAACAAGCCGGATTGGAAGGGGTGGATTCGGAGTCAAAGAAAATCAACATTGCACTACACAAGCGATTCGATAAAGCGAACCAGCGTGCGGAAAAGAATTATTATACATCGATCATGTGGTTGCTGTTTCTAGCGGTGTCATTCGTGTCTATTCTACTTCTCATGCAACATTACAGTGATGGAAATACATTTGCCAATACATTTCAATGGATCACCCGATAAGGGAAACACATGTATTTTTTTTGGCTCCTTTATCTCATTCAGTGTTGCCGTCGTTTCGACGGCATTTTTTTGAGTTAGAATATGCTCAGCAAGCGTGAGGCTTGATCGATTATATCCCGGCTGATTCCACTCTGCTTTACCGAGGTAATTAATTGTTCCCGAATGGCCTGGATATCTCCGATTTTTTCTTCCAACTCTTTGACTCGTTCCGGAGTTGCCGTTTCCATTTCTTTTTTCGCTTCTTCGGTCAGCGTATCCATACGATCCATTAAAGCCATATATTCTTCCACAGCGTTTTCGACTACTTGCTCGCTCAAAGTCATACAATCTCCTTTGCACAAATTTGTCATCGTTTCTTTCGTTTTTCCACTTTGAAGGATAGCGAAATTTGCCGATTTGTGAACCCCTTACCTTATGGTTTTTTTGATGAGTTTTCTTCATACAAATCTTTGCTTGCGAAGTGTATCAATAATGTCACCCCAGCCTTCGGGGATCAGGAACTCGTACTTATGTTAATTTTCGTTTTAGGCGATTCGCT
This sequence comes from uncultured bacterium, assembly GCA_964412555.1. Taxonomy (GTDB): domain Bacteria; phylum Hinthialibacterota; class Hinthialibacteria; order Hinthialibacterales; family Hinthialibacteraceae; genus CAYPPG01. The sequence continues at coordinate 428 of CAYPPG010000031.1, read as the reverse complement.
TGTTTTCGGATTTCTACTTTTGTTTGATTCGCTATTCGATTCAAGTTTTTGAGTTGCATGCTCATTCGTTGATTTTTGGCAAGTATTGCTTCATGCCGAAGCAGAAAATCCCAATACAATGTCGTGAGGGGACACGCTTCCTCACCGACAGATTTGGCGGGATTGTATCGGCAATTCTGGCAATAATTACTCATCCGTTGGATGTATTTTCCGGATGCCGCATACGGTTTGGATGCCATGATTCCGCCATCCGCTTCGATTTGGCATGTAAGAGCGGTTTCGAGCAACATTTCGCGAATACGCCATTCCCCCGGTTCGGTGACGACAATCTTCCTTGGTTTACTCGACAGTCAAAAGTTCTTCCCCACAAGTGACAATCAAAGAGGTTGATTTTCTTTCAAGAGAGTCATGTTGAGCATAGTCATCTC
>CAYPPG010000030.1:56268-87190 GCA_964412555.1 uncultured bacterium | reverse complement strand
TCATTCATCCGGACCGCAAATCCTGGATGGCTATGCGCGGTGACAAGCAAGGGCCAGCCGAGATGTCGTTCGAGAAAATGCGCGCTCGCATTCGAGCAACCCGCCAAGCCGGAGCTCGTGCGGCGATCTATATCCATCCGGTGTTATTCGATGACGCTACACCGTTTTTCAGCGAGTACCGGGATTGCTGTATGCATACTCGGTTCCTGGTGTAAATACAATGGGGGCTTTGTCACGTGCCAATGTAAATGGATCAGGCTCCTTTTTCCAAAAAGCGCCTTTCCAACCGGGCAGCTTGTTATGGGGTAAATCATCCTGCTCGGCGTCTTCAATGCCGGAAGAATGCGTGGCCAGTTGGCGAATGGTGATTTTGGATTTTTGTGAATGGCTCTTCCATTGAGGGATGTAATAACAAGCGGGCGCATCCACAAAGATCAATTCATCATTCAGCGCCAACATCAGAGACATTCCCCCGACAACCGCTTTGGCTAAGGAAGCGGAATAATGGCGCTGGTTCGCATCACGGCCGGGAGCATACCATTCATATACAATGCGGTCATTGCGGATGATGAGCAATGCTTGAGTTCCTTTTTGGGCCAATATTTCTTTGGCTTCATTCAATTTTTTGGATGACAATCCCTGACTTTCCGGTGAAGCCGTCTCCCATTCAAAACAGGATGCAGAAATATTCCCATGAAATAAAATTGCCGTGATAATCAAGTAATACGAAAATAGTTTTATAATATCCATTATACTATTCCTCTCTCAAAACCAAATCGCAGTATCTTCGCAACTCTTCTTCAAATTTCCAGTTCCCGCTCTGACCGGTTTGCCGAGATCATTTTGTGAATTGATTGCTCTGTTCTTTTTTGATTTTCTTTACGATCAAATTGTCCCACCAAAGTTCCGTATGCCAGGTTCGGAATCCAATCAAACCTTTTTGGTGTAGCGCATTTTTATGATCGTCTTTCACATCGAATATCTTTTTGCCATCAATATAATATTGAATGTGATTTTCAATTTTTGTAATTGTCATATGATAGGTTATCCCCAATTCACTTTTTTCGGATAACTTTTCCGCGAGTAAGTGAAATCCTGGACAATCTCGAAACCGGAAGCGAGAACGGTCTTCATTATTGAGAACATGTGTAAAAATATAGCCATTCAATGTGTGGTATCTGGGATAGTTTCCATCTTTACGCTTCAATCGTGTATCCTGGATTGAGTTACCACTTGGATCTGAGAACAAGAAGAAAAAATTATTGTTATTGGCTTTGTCAGATGAAGCAACGAAATGAACATCATACTCAATTCGGATTCGTTCTTCATTCTGTCCCTAACCAGAAATATGATTTTATTAATTGATAATATAGTATAACTGTATTATACGATATTTTAAAGATTAATAGAAATCATTGAAAAATATTTTACTATAGAAAGAAGATAGAAAAGAGATCATCTCGTTCGTGTATCGCTGAATCGAATAGGGAAAATTGCTTCTAGGAGATTGGGCGGATTTCGAGTTGGCTGATACAGGTTGGAGCGGAAGCGGTCAGCACATCGTAACATGCCTTGCCGACATCTTCCGGTTTGATTTTCCAACTCTGATCTTTACTCGAATCATGGCGATGGGATTCGGAATCCACCGAGCCGGGGAAGATGGTGGTCACTTTGATTCCATAATCCCGCACTTCTTGTAAGATCGATTCCGAAAATCCGGTCACGGCATATTTCGTCGCGGCATATCCGCTGCCGCCCGGCAACGGCACATGCCCGGAGATGGAGGAAATATTGATGATATGGCCGTGCCCTTGTTCTTTCATATACGGCAGCACGTCGCGGGTCACATAAAATAATCCGTTGACATTCGTTTCGATCATGGCGTGCCATTCTTCCAGGGACAGGGTGAACACATCTTTGCGAATGACCAAACCGGCATTGTTGACCAGTGCATCGACACCCTCCATACTTTCGACGAGGTGCGCTATTCCCGATGACGTGGAATCCGGATCGCGCAGATTCGCGATGGAAATATGGCATGACCCCCCTGCATCCGTGATGTTCTTTTGTTGTTCGATGAGCAGCGATTCTGTGCGAGCAAGCAGGCCGACTTGAAACCCTTTGTCTGCCAGTACGGAGGCGATGCCTCTCCCGATCCCCCGGCTGGCTCCGGTTACGATAACTTTCATCTTTTATTTCTCCATCTCTTTGATTTGATCGGCAACCGCTTGATGGATTTGATCGATGGCCACCCGCACTTGCTGCATCGAGTCCCGGTTGCGGATAGTGACGGCTTTGTCATCGAGAGTGTCATAATCGACCGTGATGCAGAGGGGCGTGCCGATTTCGTCTTGGCGGCGATAGCGTTTGCCGATGTTTCCGGTTTCATCATACAGGAGACGGTACGGACCGCGTAATTCCTTTTCGATTTTCCGCGCCACTTCGATGAGATCCGGTTTTTTGAATAAGGGAAAAACGGCGACGGTAACCGGTGCGATTTTGGGAGAAAACCGTAAAACCAGCCGATCTTCCATGACTCCTTTGTCGTTTGGCGCTTGATCGATGGCATACGCATCGTTTAAGAGTACGAGAATGGTTCGATCCACACCCGCGGACGATTCGATCACATAGGGAACATATTTTTCCCCGGTGGCGTCGTCGCGGTAGCTCAAGTCTTTTTTCGAGAATTCCATATGCCGCTTGAGATCATAGTCCGTGCGGTTGGCGATCCCTTCCAATTCGTTCCAGCCCATGGGGAATTTGTACTCGACATCGTAACAATCCGCAGCATAATGCGCCAATTCATCGGCATCGTGCTGCCGGAGACGCAGATTCTCTTCGCGAATGCCAATCGACATATACCACTTCTTTCGTCTTTCCAGCCAATACTCGAACCATTTTTTGGCTTCATCCGGATGCGTAAAGAATTCCAGTTCCATCTGCTCGAATTCGCGCTGGCGAAAAATGAACGACTTCGTCGTGATTTCATTGCGGAATGATTTCCCGATTTGAGCAATCCCGAAGGGAACACGCATGCGGGATACCGTCAGAATGTTCTTGAAATTCGGAAAAATGGTCTGGCAGGTTTCCGGGCGTAAATAGGTGATATTGGCCGAATCCTCCACCGGTCCCCAATGCAGTTTGAACATGAGATTGAAGTCGCGCGCCTGGGTCAATTCTCCGCCGCATTCGAGTGGAGTTTTACTGGGTTTTTGCGGGCAGGTTTCTTCTTCCAATTTGTCGGCCCGAAAACGACAGCCGCAGGTCTTGCAGTCGACGAGAGGATCATGGAAACCTTCGACATGGCCGGAAGCCTCCCAAATTCGCGGGTGCGCGGTAATCGCGCCGTCCATGCCGACAACGTTATCCGAATAGGTGACGACATCTTCCCACCACATCCGTTTGACGTTGTTTTTCAATTCCACTCCCAATGGGCCGTAATCCCACGAGGCGGCAAACCCGCCGTAAATCTCGCTCGAAGGGAAGATAAATCCCCGCCGTTTACAAAGTGCTACGATGTCGCTGAGGGTCGGTTGAACGGAATTCGAGTGTGCCATCGATGTACTCATCCTCTTTCTTGGGTATATCTTTCAATAGACGGATTCATCACGTATCCATAATCTATGTTTGTTATTTTTTAGGCGTTTTTTTTCTCTCTCCAATCCTGTGGAACAAATTCTCAGGTTTCATCGGTGTCAGCCGAAAACTGAAAAGAGAGGAACGGCTCATTAAGTTTCTTAAAAATAACGGGTTATGCCGGTTACGATTCATTGGAATCCACCTTGAAAGGATGGATTCTATCCAATTCAAAGACATAAGCCGGTTTGTACAATTGGTTATGCCGATTGCAAATGAATACAAGTAGCATAGCCGATTGATTCCATTTTTTAATGCTTCGGAAAAATGCTATAGTATCGTTAAGCGGGACATCGAGAAAGAGAGAACGAAATGCAAAACGTGGAATTGAAAAAAGAATTGGAACTCCTCTTCGGAGAAGAAGCGGTCAAATTAGCCATTGTGCAGGAATTTCTCGCACGACGCTACGTGCGGGACAATCCGATCAAAATCCGCAAAGCCCTCGAACGGTTTCAGCGGTTGAAAAATATCGAACAACAGAAAAAATTTGTGGCGGATTTCGACAAAGAAATGATCCGTGCCTTTATTTGCTCGCTGCTCTGCGGTACAGCCTCGCAGGCGGTCCTCGATCTGGCTACCGAAGCAATTCATGACAAACGAACCGGCCGGCCGGTGCTGGGCGGGAAAATATTGCAACGATAAACCACACAGTTCACGAACCCATGAAAAAGAAAAAGACTTCCGATATACTCTATGGGTAGAGCAAGCGTCCCCGCTTACAAAGTAGAATCGATGGAATTAAAAATATGTATTGGAAACGAAAAACAGCTATCAAATCGACAACGCCGAAAAAAAACGAACCTCTTTCTTTAATCAAACCCTCCCCCCGTCCGCATGTCGAGCGCGCCAAGCGGATCGACATGCAACTTCCCTGTTATCTGCTCGTTGAAAAGACCGGTTATTTCCTGCAAACCACGACAATCAACCTCAGCAAAAGCGGCCTTCTCGTTCGCTCCTTGAAACCGTTGGAAACGGGACAAGATGTTCTGTGCCTGCTTTCCAACCGAAACAATTTGACGAAATTGGATGTCATGCACGGCAAGCATACCATGAAAGCCAAAGTCGTAAGGGTAGAACGGCAGCAGGTTCTTTTCCGGATTGCTTTGCATGTGACGTTGGGGCGGGTGAATCCAGTGTCTTTCTTGGAGTTTGCGGGGGATAATAAATATTGGTGGTCAAGGCATTGGCAGTGAAATGAGATGAAATTTATGAATCGAGGGGTGCAAAACCAAATCGTTTATACCGGACCGATTGACCGAGATTGACGCAGGGGAATCCCAAGTTGAATTCGCTTTGTCTCTTGTATTGGTAGTCAGCTTGTCAATTCTGTAATGAGACGGATCGGATCGATGCCGGTGATCAGTTTGATGCCAATCAAAAACAATATCGTATAAATCACGCTGTTGAAGGCTTTTTCATTGAGGGTTTTGTTCATCCAGACTCCCAAAAAGGTTCCAACCGGCACAAGCGGGAGCAAAATAAGACTCGTCGAAAGACGGTCGAAATTGATCAATTCGTGATAGAAATACGGAATCAATTTAACCGCGTTCACGACTGTAAAAAACCAAACGGTTGTGCCGACAAACAATCTCCTTCCCATATTTTGCGGCAAGAGGAACATCGTTGCTACCGGCCCGGCGGCGTGGGCCATGGTGGAAGTGATCCCGGCAGTAATTCCAAACAACCAACCATGCCAACTCTTGGGATGATAATCGTGGATTTCTTTCATGATCCACGACTTGGTCATTTGGTAGATGACGAATGCGATGGAGATAATGCCGATCCAAAATTTCAAATCGTCTTCATTGCTTTTGTTGAGCGATCCCAAGAAAAGCCCGGCTATGGCGATGCCCAGAATTGCGCCTGGCAGCATTCGCAGAAGATTTCGTCCATCAAATGTGGTTCGATAATGGTAGATCGAAAACCAATCGCAAACACAAAGAATAGGCAGCATGATTCCAAGCGCTTCGGTGGAGGGAACGACCAAGATTAAAAGAGGCGTTGCGGCGATTCCCACTCCCCCACCAAAACCGGCTTTCGCAATTCCGGTGATGATGACCGCCAATGAGGCGACAAAATAAAAAAGCATTTCTTGTTCCTTTTCCGGAGAATCGAATAGTTTGTAGGGTATTGAGTCCATCAAAAAAAGCAATGTCTAGAACTTTGCAGTTGGGCATAGAGGTTGCGTAAGTGTCGAGAAAAGCGATCCGGCGACATAAAAAGCGGAAAAAATTGCCGGTTTCGTGAACGCCAATGCGAATTTTTTCCATATTCAAGGGCGATAGAGGATGGTAACACTTTACGGACTTCTCAATGTAGGGCATCGGGGGATCAATGCCGCCCAAGCCGGACTCAATACCACTGGCCATAATATATCCAACGCCAATACGGATGGGTATTCCCGCCAGCGAGTCGATCAACAATCCATGAATCCTCTGGTGCTGCCAAACGGAGCGTTTGGGCAGGGAGTGGAAATCGTCTCCGTGGAGCGGCTGCGGGATATGTTTCTGGAGTCCCAGATTCGTGGTGTGCAAAGCAATACCTCCTACAATGAAGAATTGGATAGTATTTTTCTCCGTATCGAGGCTTTTTTAAGCGATCCTCTGGCGCAGGTTAGCGACACAACCGAGCAAGCGAATTCGGGAGGGATCAACAATCTTTTATCCCGCTTTTTTCAATCCATGCATGATCTGTCGGTTACTCCGGAAGCGCCGGAAATCCGCACAACCGTTGTCGAAAGTGCGCGTTCACTTGGAGAAACATTCAATTTTGTCGCGGATGAAATGTCTTTGTTGCGGCGCGATTTGAACGATCGTGTCGAACTTCTCGTCAATGATCTCAATCGAATGACGCGTGAAATCGCTTCTTTGAATCAGCAAATTTCCGTTACCGAATTGGGGGATCGTGTTCAAGCCAATGATCTTCAGGATCAGCGGGATAAACTGTTGGCGAAAATGTCGGAAATCATTCCGGTTACCACTCATGAACAGAGTAACGGCACAATCAATGTCACCTTCATGGGGCAGCATATCGTCAACGGAGTCACGCAGCAGGATTTGCAACTCGAAACCGTTGAGACCGAGAATGGAATTGAATTGTATGGGATTCGCATCGATGACAAAGGATTGTATGTCATGGATGATTCGGTGCGAAAAGGAAAACTCGGAGCCGTTTTGAATGCGCGGGACCGGATCATTCCGATGCTGAAAGAGGATGTGGATACTTTGGCTCGTGGGATTATCAATGAAGTGAACAAAATCCACAGCGGCGCCTCCGGAACGGAAGGTAACCAATCGATCAGCAGCCATTTCGATTTTCCCACCGGAGTCGAGAAACCGAAATCAACAAGAACGCTGGAGTCCATATTCAACCAACCCGATATTCGGGGAGACCTTTCACTCGGAGAGCGGCCTTTTACTGTCCAGGAGGGGGAGATTTCCATCCGAGTCGCCGATGAGAATAATGATACAAGAGATGTGTATTCTGTCGATATACAAACAAGTGACACAATTTATGATGTCGTGCAGCGAATTGACCGAAGTGACGGTATTGTGCGTTCGGCTCGTTCCGCTTTGAAATTCGATCCGGTGTTCGTGTCTCGCGCTCAAGCACAGTATGGGGCCGAAGAGGATGAATTGAATACCGGTTTAGGGAATCTGCGGATCGCCGCCGGTTGGCCGATTGCCGAAACCGCGGGGACCTACAGTTTTGAAATCCACCTTCGGGATGCCGCCGGAAATGCCATTGACTCCAATACAGCCACAAGAGATGTTGAACCTTTTACCGTCGAGTTTACGGAAAGTATGACATTATCGGAATTACGCGCGGAAATTCAGCGAGTCGGAAATGGAAAGATCAAAGCCAACCTCGTTCCCAGCGAACAGGATAGCACGGTCAAAGTGCTGCAAATCGAATCTCTCATTAGAGGTGCGACAGTCTCCATCCAAAATGACAATTCCGGCTTGTTCCGTGCCTTTGATTTCCCGATGACGGATCCGAATGTTCCGTTGATCGGAGGGACCGCGACTCAAGCGACGGCTGAATTTACCGGTGATCCTACCGATAGTTTTTTGGGGAGCGGAAATCCTGCTTTTTCTCCCGCTTTTCCCGGTCCGCCTCCGAGTGTGATTCAAGAAGGAACGCTCGAGTTAGTGGTTGTCGGTAATAATGATGTCCCAACGGTGACGACGTTGACCGTCGATGACGATGGTGAGATTCAATCGATGGAAGATTTAGCAGCCGCGATTGAAGCGGCGGATTCCAACTTGAACGTGGAAATTACCGATGACAATCAATTGATCATCAATGCTGCGAATCATCGTTCCTTCTTTTTTCAAAACGACCAAACCGGTTTGGTGGAAGCGTTGGGATTTGAAGAAATAAACGGGTACGGGAAAATCGGGGATCAACCGTTTGTGGATGGCAGTTTTGAAATCGTCGTTGCCAATGATGCCGGGACTGTCACCAATATTTTCGAGGTTCCGGTTTCCGCCGATCCTTCGATGATTGGGGGGACTCTTTCTCTCCAAGACATCATCGATACCATCAATGCCGAAGCCGGGGAAGTGGGAGCGCCCATTATTGCATCGATCGTGGAAGATGAAAAGAATTCCAATTCCAATCAAATTCAAGTCGAAGCGGTGGAAGGATACGAGTTTACTTTCCGGAGCGATGATAGTCTATTGCTCTCCGCCCTCGGTTTTATCGATGGCCCCGTGCTTGAGGGCAGTGGCGACAATCCCATTCTCGGAGCGGAATTCCCAGTCGGTATCGGTGATAATATCGGTGGTTTGGTCAGGTCGGAGTGGATTCCGGATAAAGGAATCGAAATATCAACCGGGGGGAATGATCAGTTGACATTCGTCGGGGATACCAGCCACTTTCTTGCGGCGACAGGAATCAATGGGCTTTTTATGGGGACCGATGCGCAGACTATGAGCGTGAGCCAGGATGTTCTGGACAATGTGAATCTATTGGCCGCTTCCGACGACGGATCAGTCGGCGGTAACCAAGCGGCTTTGCAAATGGCCTCGCTGGAGAACAACTCTGTGATCGAGGGGAAAACGCTAAGCGAATATTATCAGTCCACCGTCGCGTCATTGGGAATCGAAAGCAGCCGCGCGAAACAATTTTTCGATTCCAACAGCAAAATCTTGCAAGAATTAAAGACGATTCAGGAACAAAATTCCGGTGTTTCCATCGATGAAGAGTCCATCAATTTGATTCGTTTTCAACGGGCGTATCAAGCGTCGGCGCGTGTGATTTCGGCCATCGATCAACTTTTGGACATTGTCATCAATCAGATTGGCGCATAATCGAATCTTGGAATAGACTCGCTTTTTGTGAGCGATCATACATTACCGAATACGGGCAATATAAAGTGATAGGATCATGGTTCGCATAACCCAAAACTTATTGAACGACCAAGCCCTGCGGAATTTGCAAAACAATATTCTGCGTATGTCTCAGCTGCAGAATCAACTTTCGACCGGCCGGCGGATCAATCGGCCGGCGGATGATCCTGTCGATTTCCCATCGACATTAAGTATGAGAACGACGATCAACCGGGGACGCAGTTATTTAAGTAATATCAGCGGTGCGCGAACGAATTTGGAACTGACCGATACGACGATGGGTAGTTTGACCGAAGTTTTGCAGACGATTCGAACCCTTGCTGTGCAGGGAGGCAATAGCGCCGATGAACCGGCACGCCAAGCCCTCGCCACGCAAGTTCAAGAACTCTATGAACAGGTGCTGGAACTCTCCAATTCCAATTTTAACGGCCAGTATATTTTCGGAGGGAGTGAAACGAAAAAAGAATCGTTTATCGCAAAAGATGGAACGATTTTATATCAGGGAGATGATTTTGAACGTCAGCTGATGATTGGGAAGAACAGCCGTTTGACGAGTAATTTGAACGGATTCCAGACTTTTTTACACACCCCCAATCAAATAACCGGCTCGTTGAGTGTGGAAGATATCGATGCGCCTTTGGCGGAAAAATTGCGGCTCGCCCATTCGGATTTTCCGAATCTTCCACCGATCCCGGCTTCTCCGGAAGAAGCATCTGTCGATCGCTCCCCCAATCCGGACAATCGACCCTCTCCGACACCGAATCAATTGGCGGAATTTTATATCTATGATACAAAAATACGAGTGGATTTAACCGCCGATTCATTGGCCGATGTCCGTGACCGGATCAATGCGAATTCGGAAGATGTGATTGCTTCCATCAATGACAAAAACCAATTGGTCATCACTTCGAAGCGGGTGGATGCTCTCGATTTGCGGGATGGTTCTCGCGAAGTCGGGTATCCACCGGATAGGCCAATGGGTGCCAATTTGTTGGGGGCGTTGGGGCTTCATCGCCGTATCGAGAATAATCGGCCCTTGACCTCCGGATATGCCGCGACGGATCCGCTGACGAATGGAAACGTGGATCCTCCTCCGGAGCGAAGTACGGTTAAAGTGGAAGATAATTCGTTCCTTTTTGTCGGGAGCAATACCGGCCCGGCCACGGAGACGGCCGTGCCGTTTGGGGATAATCTTGCGTTGACCGATGTGGATCTCGAGGGCAACGAAGCCCTCGATGAAAACGAGAATCCGGTTTTTATCGATAAGTTGGAAGCGATTCGAATCACGATCGATGAAGAGATTGTCGATATCGACCTGAGAGCGTTGACAGAAGGCCGGAATTTTGATGGAACCACCGGCAATGACGATGATGTGCCAGGATCGACCCTGGAAGATTTATTGGATATCATCAACAATCATCCCCAATTGCAAGGACGCGCTACAGCCTATATCAATGCCGATAAAACCGGGATCGGGATCAGCGCAGTCAACAGTACAGACGTGTTTCAAGTTGAAAATGTGCGAAAACTGTTTGGACGGGATATCACCATGCGTACAACAGTGACGCCGGCTGCCGATCCGGATGATGACCCGACTGTGACATTGAACCGGGCGGATCCAATCGAGATGAACACGAAATTGGATGATCTTCCCGGTGCGCTAGTGGATCCTGAAGACGGCAGTTTAGGCATTCGAACGGCCGATCCGCCTCCAGCCGGGGCGCCGCCTTCTTTGAATAAGGGATTGATTGTAGTGAGCAACAATGGGGAAACGGATACGGTTGATTTGCGGGAAGCGGAGACCATTGGAGACGTGATCACAGCGATCAATGATTCGAAGGTGGGAGTACGCGCTGAAATCAACGAAACCAAAACCGGCATCGATATCGTATCGCTGACAGATTCGAACGATACATTAAGCGTTGTGGATATGGCGGAAGGTACCATCGCCCGAGATTTGGGATTGTTCCATCCTCCTTCACCGAAACGTATTCAATCGATTGAAAATGTGTCTCCCACGGATTTCGTTTCCGATCAAATTCCGGATGTGGAGGAAGGCTCCTTCACGATCGAAGTTCGCGATGGGAAAGGGGAAACGTTGGAAACGTATACAATCGATGTGGGACCTTTTGATACCTTGCAGGATGTCGCTGACCGAATCGATGCCGCCGATGGGATCACGGGAGCGGGCGGGGGATTGATTTCCGCCAATTTTGCCGGAGACCGGCTCAACATTGTCAGCAATTATAACGGCCATACTCTTCTCATCGATGCGAGCAACGATACGACGGGGACAGACGCGACAACCCGTTTCACCCAAGTCTATGAGATTAATCAATATACCGTCACGTCGGAAGAAGATACGGAACCGCTGGTGCCCTATGTGAGTGAACAGAATACCGCTTCGATTTTAGGATGGAATGAAGAAGGGACGGTCGAAGAGATCGAAGAAAACAATATCTTCAAAAGCGTTAAAAATTTGGAAAACTCACTGCGCAACAATAACACCGAGGGAATTCAACAAGCATTGGAAGACTTGGATATCGACTTGGACGAAATCCTCACGAATCGGACTAAAACCGGCGCACGGTTGAACCGCCTGGATGCGGCTCAATCCCGCTTGCAAGAAGGGGACGATCTGTTGAGGCAGCAGTTATCCACGATTGAAGATATCGATTTTGCCGAAGCCGTATCCGAATTGACCTTGGCGGAGAATGCTTTCAATGCCGCTTTGCAGGCGTCCTCCCGCGTGATTCAACGGACGTTATTGGATTTTCTATAATAGTATCGCCGGCATCTTGCCGGCTTTTTAAGAGTGCCGCCGGGACGGCGGCGTTACGTATCGCCGGCATCTTGCCGGCTTTTAGAGAGGTGCGCCCAAAAGAATATAATTCTACGATTCTACTTTTTCTGTTCGTTGTAGTTTCTTCAATACAAACCGCCGATAGACAAAACCTCGAAACCATAAATAGGGCGCCTTCGGAAATTGTGTGCAGTAGGCGCCGAATAAGGGGATGAATTGCTGGCGGAAATTGCATTCTTTCCACCAGCGAATTTCCGCCATGATGAAGGTGCCAATAAAATAACGTATGCCAAAATTTTTCAGCAGAAATCGAATTCTTCCGCGATGATATTTGTAAAAATAGGTGCGGCTGTTTTTCTTGGTTCCGAATGTTTCGAAATGTAAAACGACTGATTGAGGTTGGTAGTAGATTCCATATCCCAATTTCCGAATGCGGAAACAGAGATCGAGGTCATCGTAATATAAGGGAAATCCCTCATCCAGTCCGCCGCTTTTGATGAGAGCGTCACGGCGGATGGCCATGGATGCGCCGGTGATGTATTCCACTTCATGGGGAACATTATGTTTTTCCGAATCGGGTTTGCCGTACCCCTCATGATAGGTGAGACAATTGGGCCGCATCCAGCCGCCGGCGAATTGGATATGTTTTCCATCCAAAAATAGCAGTTTCGAGCCGGCGATGCCGATACGTGAATCACTGCGAATCGGTTCGAGCAACGCTTCCAGCCAGTTTTTTCGTACGACTGTATCGATATTCAGAAGGACAATGACATCGCCTTTGGCGTGTTTGATTCCCTGATTGCAGCCTTTGGGAAATCCGTAATTTTTCGGATTTTTGATGATCCGGATTTGGTCTTTGAATTGGTGCGCCGTTTCGAGTGAATTGTCTTTCGAGTTGTTGTCGACAAGAATGACTTCTTTCGGTTCGTATTCATCGGCAAGGACCGACTGAATGCAGCGTTGAATAAATGTTTGGCCGTTATAATTCAAAATGATGATGGAAACGAGTGGATTGGATGATTTGGGATTTTCAAATGTGAACAACGATTGATTCATTGACGTCTTTCAAGGTGTAGAATTGATAAAAAAGTGAAATTACTTCGTTTCTTTCAGTAAGTGAACAAGGTTCATGAATTGAATCATTCTTTTTCTTACTAAATCATTGAACCGTTTGTGAATCAAGAGTTTGAGAAAAACGGAAGATGATTCGGTGAAGTTTAAACCATCAGGAAGCGGTTTTATCTTCGTATTCAAGTGAATCGATCAATTTCGTAAATACCATTCTACCCGCAGAGGTTTGCAGGACAGAAACCACAGTGACATCGACTTCTTTGCCCAATAATTTTCGGCCGTTTTCCACTACGACCATGGTACCGTCTTCGAGATACGCCACACCCTGTTTGGCTTCTTTTCCTTCGCGGATGATTTGAACTTGCAAATTTTCTCCCGGCAGGACAACCGTTTTGACCGATTGGGCGAGTTGGTTGATATTCATGACGGCGATATCTTCGATTTCGGCGACTTTGTGTAAGTTGAAATCGATGGTAATGATGGAACCATCATACTTTTTTGCGAGTGCCAACAATTTTTTGTCGACATTCGGTTCATTGGGGAAATCGATTTCAAGAATTTCCACATCACAACGGGTCGAATTCTGGATGCGCTTAGAAATATCTAGTCCTCGGCGTCCTTTTGAACGTTTCATGTGATTTTGAGAATCGGAGAGAATCTGCAATTCATTGATGACGAAGGAAGGGATGATGATAAGCCCTTCCAAGAATCCCACATCGATAATTTCGACGATTCTCCCATCGATCAAAATGCTGGTATCTAAAATCTTACAGCCATAAAGGCGATCCTCACTGCGGGAAAGTAACTTCGTGGCGGTAAAATCGAATCGGTGGGCATATCGAAGCGCAATGACCATCCCGAAATACCCTAAAAACAGGTGAAGTCCGAGTCGAGTTACGATTTTGGTTTCTTGAGGGAGACTTTCCGGTATGGCGATTTGGATCAGTGCCGAGGTCGTCAATCCACAGATCAAACCGAAGAGACCGACGAAAAGTTCTTGCGGAAATGCATACCGGATTCGGCTTTCAATATACACGAGAAGGACGGCAACTATAAACCCAAACAAAGAATAATAGCGAAGGTCTTCTTGTTGGATATAGGGATTGATGGACTGCGCCCATTTGTAGGCGAGGGCGGTTGTCAGGATAATGAATAAAAAACGGACAACCCGTAAAAAAGGAACACCCTTGTTTGGATAGGCTTCTAGATCAAACTTTTTTTTCATGATTCAAAGAGGACCGTTTTGACCTCTTCCACTGTACGTGCAGATTGTACTCCTTCGAGAACAATGCCCTGACGTCTGAAATCCCGTGCATTCCCTTCCGGAATGACTCCTTGATGATATCCAAGTTGCCGTGCTTCCGCAAGTCGTTGTTCTGCACCTCGGACCGGTCGGAGTTCTCCGGATAATCCGATCTCTCCAAATATAGTGTATTGATATGGGACGGGAGTGTCAAAATAACTGGAAAGAATGGCGATGGCGATCCCCAAATCACCGGCGGGTTCGTCGATCGATATTCCTCCGGTTACATTGACGAAGATATCGCGTGCACCCAGGGGGATGTTTAAGCGTTTTTCCAGCACCGCTAAAATCATGGCCAGCCGGTTATTATCGACGCCGGTTGCGGTTCGGCGTGGGAATCCATATCCGTGAAAAGGGGCAACGAGCGCTTGAACCTCGATGAGCAAAGGCCGGTTTCCTTCCAAGGTTACCGTGACAACGGAGCCGGGAGGACGATGGCCGCCGGAGCCTGCGAATGTGCTGGTCGGATTGGATACTTCCTGCAAACCGCTGCCGGTCATTTCAAAAATCCCGATTTCATGCGTGGAACCAAAGCGATTTTTGGTACCGCGAAGTAGGCGATAATTTTGATGACGGTCTCCTTCAAAATTGAGCACGACGTCGACCAAATGTTCGAGGATACGCGGACCGGCGATATTGCCTTCTTTCGTCACATGGCCGACGAGCACGATAGGAGTATCGGTTTCTTTCGCGAGCCGAACTAGAATCGCCGCACAATCACGGACTTGCCCCACACTCCCCGGCGCGGAGCCGAGTTCTGACCAGACGGTGGTTTGGATGGAGTCCACGACAGCCAAATAGGGTTGAAGGGAGCGAATGGAAGAGATCATTTCTTCCACTTGCGTTTCCGGTTTGATGAAGAGTTCGGTGGAATTTGCTTTTAACCGCTCCGCGCGCAGTTTGATTTGGGGAGGTGATTCTTCTCCACTAAGATAGAGCACTCTTCCATATTCCCGGGAAATTTTATCTGCGATTTGGAGGAGGATTGTAGACTTCCCGATTCCCGGTTCTCCGCCCAGCAAGATCGCAGCGCCTGGTAAAATTCCACCCCCAAGAACGCGGTCCACTTCGGATATTCCTGTCGAATAGCGGTCTTTTTCAGAGAGAGTGATTTCCGGAAGAGATTGTACAGGTGAATGGCGAACCGCCGATTCGGAGCGAACGGCTTTCTCATGCGGTGTGGTTGGTTGAATTCGCTCTTCCGCCGCGGTGTTCCATTCATTGCATTGCGGGCATCGGCCAAACCATTTGCTTTGTTGATGACCGCAGGATGAGCATGAATAGACAGTTTTATTTTTCATTAAAAAGTGACTTTCAAGCCGGCGTTGGTGTATTGGCTGTCGGTGATATCTTGAACGCCTCCAACGAGAGAGATACTCTTCCATAGCAAGAATTCTGCATAGGCATCCAAGCGCTCGTGGTGGCGGTGGGTCAAGCCGATTCCTTCAACTCCCACTAACAAACGGTCGATGATGCGCCATTCCAAACCGGCAGCTACTTCCGATTCTACGATGCCGCCATGCACGGACAGCGGCCCCAACCAGTATCCGATCTGCGCTTCGAGTTCATTTCCCGTTCCTACATTGTTTGCTCCCGCTAACAGATAGAATTCGTCGGACAAATTGAAACGTACTCCCAAATCCGCTCGAACATTATTGTCGTCAGAATCGAAACGGGGGCTATCCGGAAAATAACGGAATTCCATGGAAAAATCAAAACGATCGGAGAAATTGGAAACATCGTCAAGCAGTCCGGAGGCTCCTTTGACCGTATCTTTGGTGGTTTGCGCAAACTCCGAATCATAGATCAAACTGTGAACCATCCCTTCTTCCTCTTCAACGTGCTTCAACATATTGTCGATGCGTTCGGATGCGCTCTTGGCTTTTTTTGTCAGATTTGTCATATTATCCATGATATCTTTGACTTCCGGTTCATTTTCATTGACGATCCCATCCACCTTGGCCAGCAATCGATTTGCGCGTTTTGTAGTGTCGTTCAAATTGACGGAGAATTCTTTGAGTTGCGTGCTCATTTGCTTGATATCACCGACGAGATTTTCACGGATTTCCTGGGAGACGACAGATACATTTTCGAGTGTGGCCGAAATATTCTTTTCGTTTTTATTCAACATACTGCGAGCATCGGCGATAAATTGTTCGGCAGTGGCAATGGTGGAATTTAAATTGGCGGATGCACTGGAAAGATTGGTGACGATGGATTTGAAATTATCTTCTTCATCTCCTAAAAGAATGTTAAGGTCCCCTGAAAATTCTTCGAGGTTGGCGATTAGGGCATTGATGTTTTGTTGCAAATCTTCATCTCCGATGATTTGGTTCAACGATTGAACGGTGAGCCGGACATCTTTGGTAATCGCCATCGCTTCTCCCATGATTTGATCTAAATCCACTGGACCTTGGCCTTCGATACGGGTTTCGGAAGTAGCCGATTGACCGACGCCGAAGGTCAGTTCGATGTATTTTTCCCCCATCATACCGAGCGTTTGAATAGATGCCTTCGAGTCTATGGATATCAAGGCTTCATCCGTGACCAGGATTTCGACCACGATTTCCGTTGTCGGTGTTGGAGTTCGGATGGTTTCGAGTGAAATATTGGACACTTCGCCTACATCGAATCCCGCTTGTTTCACGGGAGCGCCGGGTTCGAGAGTTCCAATGTTGCTGAAATAGATACTGAACTTCTCCTGCCCGCGCGAGAAAAAAAGAGTTCCCATATTGATGGTGAAAAATAAAAACACCACAAAAACGACTAAGACGAAAATGCCAAGTTTGGCTTCTTTACTCATAATGCAACCCTTTGTGAACAGAATCTATAGATTCGAAAGCGGACCTTCTGATTTTCCCTGAATAAATTGCTGCATAATTTGATTATCGGTATTTTTCACTTCATCAGTTTTGCCGGTATAAATGATTTGCCCGTTCAGCAACATCGAAAATTTCGTCGCTACTTTGAAAGCGCTGACCATATCGTGGGTGATAACCACGGAAGTCACTTTCAACTGTTCGGATAAACTGATGATCAAATCGTTGATCGCATCCGACGTGATCGGATCAAGCCCTGTTGTCGGCTCGTCGTAGAGGATGATCTTCGGTTTTTGGATGATCGAGCGTGCCAATCCTACCCGTTTTCGCATTCCTCCGGATAATTCCGAGGGCATTTTCTCCAATACATCCCCCAGTCGAACCAGGCGAAGCACTTCCTCCACCCGGTCTCGAATTTCCTCATCGGATAGTTGTTTTTCTTCATAGAGAGCGAAACCGACATTTTGCAGGACGTTCAAAGAATCGAAAAGTGCGGCGTTTTGAAAAAGATACCCGATTTTTTTTCGTACCGGTAACAAGGCGGCATCATCCAACTCGGTGATATTTTCTCCTTCCACATACACTTCTCCTTTATCCGGTTGAAACAGGCGGCAAATGTGTTTGATCAGGACACTTTTTCCTTCGCCGCTGCGCCCGATGATCACTCGGGTTTCTCCCTCTTCGATGGCAAGAGACGCCCCGTTGAGAATCTGTTTTCCTCCCAATTTTTTATACACGTCGACAAGACGGACCATCGCCTGATCGCCTGTTTCAGCCGAGAGAGATTGGTTTTTCGTTGAAGGCGCCGGTTCGTTGATTACAGAAACTGTATGATCCATGATGTCAAGAAAAAGTTCGCGATTAAAATTAAGATGGAAGCCATGACCACCGCTTCCGTCGTAGACTCTCCAACGCCTTGGGCGCCGAAGCCTGTTTGAAATCCTTTATGGCATCCTACAATGGCGACAATCATGCCGAAGAAGATCGTTTTGAAGATGCCCCCAAGATAATCGTTGAGTGCCAGCCATTTCCATATATTGTGAAGATACAGGCTGGGTGTGATATTGAGAATTGTTACACCGACGACGAAGCCGCCGCCGATTCCCACTGCGATGGCAAGAATGGTGAGCATGGGAAACATGACCGTCGCGGCAATAAAACGGGGAACGACCAGATAACTGACCGGATTGGTTCCCAATGTCTTCAAGGCGTCGATTTGCTCGGTGACTTTCATCGTACCCACTTCCGCTGCGATTCCGGCTGCAACACGTCCCGCGAGCACGATACTGGTTAAAACCGGCCCGATTTCCCGGGCGAAGCTGATGGCGGAGATGCCGCTGGAATAGATTTTCATCCCGAGCGGCTTCAATTGAACACCCGTTTGCAATACCAAGACCATGCCGGTGAACGTGGCGGTCAACAAAGCAATGGGAATAGACATGATCCCAATGCTGACCATTTGCTCCAATGTCAGACGTAATCGAAAGGGGCGCCGGCAACACAGTGTCACGGTCTGAAAGAACAATTCGGCCAGCCGTCCCGCATCTTCGAGGAGCATTGTCGTTCTTCGCCCGATTCGGTGAAGAAAAGAATGGGTTATCTTTACCGTATTCACGATACTATCTTTATTTTTAGGCTATAAAATGTTTTTCAAAGCGATCTTAAGCAAGTGTAGCATAGAAGACCAACGCCTGAAGTCTATTGCCGGTAACGTTTGTTGTCAAGTGAATTGTTTAGATATAAATTAAAGGTGGGTGTTTGGAATCTGTTCTCTGAAAAGTGCCGGCAGGACGCCGGCGTTACGATGTGTCCGTAGCGCCGGCATCCTGCCGGCATTTGACATTGAAGCGAGACGTTTGTTTTAACCTTGATCCTTGATGGGCTGGAATCATGTTTGATCGGCAAAAAAAGGGAAAAAGTGAATTATGCAGGTTGTTCCACTTCTTTGGCTTTCAATTCCTCGAGGTATTTGATTGCGGAAATCGCTGCGGTGGAGCCGTCACCGGCGGAGCTGACCATTTGCCGTGCCGCTTCTGTGCGGCAATCGCCGCAGGCATAAATGCCTGGGATGGAAGTGCGCATTTGTAAGTCGACATTGATGAGGTCGTGTTCATCCATCTCCAAGAGGTTTTCCACTAATTTTGTATTCGGGATATGGCCGATAAAAATGAACACACCATCGATCGGATGCTCACGCGTTTCATCTGTTTTCACGTTTTTGAGGATGACATGTTGTACTTTTCCGTTGCTGACAATTTCTGTCACTACCGTATGCCAAATAAAATGGATTTTGTCATTGTTGAACGCGCGTTCCTGAATGATTTTGCTGGCGCGCAGTTCATCCCGCCGGTGAACGATGGTCACCGATTCGGCGAAACGGGTAAGAAATATGCTTTCTTCTACGGCGGCGTCTCCACCCCCCACGACGATGACATGTTTGCCTCGGAAAAAGAAGCCATCGCAGGTGGCGCAGTAGGAAACGCCTGTACCCACATTTTTATCTTCTCCGGGGACGTTCAATTTCCGTGGATCGGCCCCCATCGCGCAGATGATCGTTTTTGTTTGTAAGTTCTCACCGTCTTTCACGACGATGAAGTTTCCGTCCTCTTTTTTGATTTCCTGAACCGTGCCATTGTCGAATTCCGCTCCGAATCGCTCCGCCTGTTTTTGGAATTTCTCTGCCAGATTCGGGCCGGTGTCACCATCCGGAAAACCGGGATAATTTTCAACAATGTCCGTCAATGCGATTTGGCCGCCGGAGGGGCCTTTCTCGATAACCAAAGTTTTCAAATTTCCTCGCGCCGCGTATAACGCTGCCGTCAATCCTGCCGGACCGGCGCCGATAATAATGGTGTCGTACATGTTTTTCTCCAATGCTCTATTGAAATGTAACCGTTTCAATACCGGATTTTTAGCGTAATCTACCTTTTTAAAAAGAAAACATGCCGGCAGGATGCCGGCGGTTGTAGTATACTGTCAGTGTTTCTAATATGCTATACAGCCGCTGTTTTTTATCAATGGTATGTTTGGTTCTAAAGTGCTGTTGGTTCTGAATTAAGAATGATTGGGATTTTGCCTGATCCAATTCTGCCATTGCCGGCTGTCATGGCCAAAATTTTGACTCGTGATTTCATGTAATTCTTCCAGGGCATGTTCAGCGAGAACAGACCGGATGTCTTCTGTGTAATCCGCTAAAAGAAGCATTCCTGTTTTACTCCCGCATCGGGCTAAAGTTCTGGCGATGACCACTTCGAGATAGGCGCTGGAAAATTTTTGCTCTCCATCGATTCCTTCTTTGGCGGCATATCCGCTGATGTACTGCCGTTTCAATAATGCATCCAATGCAGAAATAGCCTGTTTGTCACTCAAGCGTTCCAGGCTGAAGCAAAGGGAAATGATTCGGTCATAATTGGGTATGCGCCGCCAATGGAGCCGATGGTTTTCCTGTTGTGGACCGCCGGCTGTCGTCTGCCGGGCGATTTGGCAGAGAAGGGGAACGGCTTGCTGGTCTCCGGTAAGTCCGAGCAATACAATGAGTTGATTGACCCGCCAATAGGTACTGGGAGTCCCCAGGAATCCTCCGCGTGGCCGTTTGGCTGAATCGATTTCACTTTGCTGTGGTTTATCCTTTAAGACATCCAGTTCTTCAAGAAGCCTTTTGACTCCGGTTTTCGAACCAAAGCGTGCCAGTGCCATGGCGAAGTAGAGTTGTGCATCGGAATTGAGGGTAGGATATTTCTCTTCGAGGACCGGAAGCGTTTGTTCTTTGGGGAAACAGATCACTCTCAGCAGCGCATCTTCATCGCCGGATTTGAGTTTCTCGATTTGGTCTTGTAAGGATGGGTAATCGGTTTTCGTTCCAATGTCATCCGCCCGGATGATTTCTTTTTCCAGCAATTTTTCTTGGATCGTCTCCAGATCGATTTTTCGAAGGGGGGCGTCTTTCTGAGCGGCTTGAGCGGCAATGAGTCCGATGGCATATCCCATGTTTTGTAAATCCGCCTGCATGCGCATGAAGCAGAAGGCGTCACTGGTAGCGGAAAACGCCTTTCCGATGACCAACAATTGTTCCAATCCTTTCGGCAGGCATACGCGGTAAGGGATTCGGACGATCTTTTCATCGCGATGATAGGGAATATATCCCAAGCAGGCATAGAGAGAATTTTGCAACCCGTGCTGGTCGTAATCCGTTTTTCCGATGGCGATTACGTCGGGAAAGCGCTGCCGTAAGAACACATCGGGTTCGTTTAGTTGATAGTCGCCGATCACATGCCGGGATTCACGCACGCTTGGATAGGGGGAAAAATCATACAGGCTTCCGTTTTTGTGGCCGATAAACAGACCGCGCACGACGTCATGCTGGTTCGTGTTATCAATGACTCCGAGATCAAGATTCACTCCGTTTACTTGATCTCTGATTCGCCAATCGCACTGATTGAACGTCTGGACGTTTCCACCTCGCGGATTCCCGAGAAATGTCTCCGCTCCGGACCAGGCGGCCAGGTCACCGTCTCCGGTCGCGTCGATGGTGACTTTTGCGCGGATTACCCCAATCCCATCATGGGGTGTTGTCACGATTACTCCGTTCACTTCATTCCCTTTCATAATCGTAGCGACCGCGCGGGTGTGAAACAGGATTTTGCCTCCCTTGTTTGTGATTTCTTCAAAGAGGGTCATCATTTTGGCTTCGACGTTCCAATCTGCAATTCGGAACACTTCGCTGAGGCGTTCGGTCATTGCTTTTACTTTTTCGTCGAGTTCTTTGGTGAAACCGCCATGATACCCGTGGTAGTAGCGGTTGATCCCGCCGAGGGTACCTGTTCCTCCCAATCCGGACAACGGTTCGACCAGGATGACATTGTCAATTGAGCGGCTGGCGGCAATCGTTGCGCTGGCCCCGGCGGTGCCTCCTCCTACAACGAGGACGTTGCATTCATCAATTTCGGGTAAAAAGTGAGTCGGAGGTGGTGTAATCGAGTAAAAATGGATCTCAAATCGATGATCGTATTGTTTGATGGGATCTAGTGTCTGGAAAGGAATTTGTAATTTCCCCGCATGAAACGCACATGTATCGATTGTCTCATTGGGCTTTGTTTCGCTGTTTGCACTTTGAATGGAGTTTACGAGTTTGTTTGTTCGATTGCTCAGTTGATAGTAATAATCGTTATTGATCTCTTCCGGAAGAATTGTTTGCGCATTGTATACAAATAGATTCTTCCGAGACTGAATTTCATGAGTATCAGAGTTGATCTCATCAATTTTGCAATGAAGCGGTATGGTTACTTCTGAAGAAGTCTGCAATAAAACTGCCTTTTGAAAAGCAGGATCGGCTTGTTTGAGGTAGCTGCACAGGCGGATAGATTTTTCCCGTGCTTCGATTTCCCATTTCATTCTATCCGGAGAATCGAAGGGATCATTGTGGATGGGAAACTGGAATTCGATGTATTTATGATCCGGCCCGTTTTTCCCGGGATGAATGATGACCCGGTTTTCATGCAATCCCAATTCGGCTGGAGCCGGTATTGTTTTTTTCAGGAGGGGGCCAACGGTTTTGAATTCAACTACTCGGCTTGCAGTTTCGATCGGCCGAGTTTTCACGTGCAGCGCTGATAACCTTGCAACAATGCAGTTTTCCGTCATATCGATGACGGTTTTCGATAGGATGGCTTGCAGTCCGCTCTTGTTCCCGACCACGACACCACGGATTTGGTTTTTCTCCGTGATCGTTCCGGCGATTTGTGACATGAACAAGACGCGAACTCCCGTATCACGCAACAGGTGTAACAAATTTTTCTTGATCGCCCCAATCGAAAGAGGAATTTCATCGTCTTCTCCCTGCATTGCGGTGTCGTCATGATCGAAAAGAATTTCTTTAATATTTGGGGGGAGATTTTTGATGCTTTCTTTCTGAATCCAGGGGCGATAGGTGGCTGTGATCTCGTGTCCCAGATAGGTTCGCGGCTCGATCAGCAAAACGCGGGATCCTTGCCTGGCGAGTTTGCAGGCTGTTAGGCATCCGGCAAGGCTGCCGCCGATGATGATTGTATCCAGTTGTTGGTCGATTTCCGCGGCAATTGGATCATTGGATGAACTATTGAGTAAAGTGACGGCAGGAGCGAAGGATAACATGCTTCCGATAAATTCGCGGCGTTTCATAAGAGAGACCTCGTGAATGATAATTTCTTTCTTTAGTCAAAAGGATAAGATCAACCGTATGGAATATCTACCTCTGTGCGGGGGATGTATTTTTCCCTTTCATTCCCGGTTTTTTCTTGCGATAGACCACGAGGGCTTCCCGAAAGATGTCATCCGCTAGATAGGAAACGTGTAAAACATTTTGGAGATTGATAAAGTTTTGGAATGACCGCTGTTCGTCCGGGGTGTCGAGGGGGAAGATCGAAGCGCGCAAAAGAGGGCGCTTCCCTGGGTTTTTTGGGAACTCTCCTTCTTTGTTTTTCACACAGGCTTTGATGATTTCGATGGCTTTTTGAATGTGCCGCCGGATTGTATCGTCCGATATCCCCAAGATATTCGAAATTTGTTTGAAATTCATCTCAGAATTCATATAGATCAGTAAGCATTTCTTGGTTATTCCGTTCAATTTACGGTGAGCAATGCGCTTGATTAAGTCGATTTGGTATTTGACATTTTCACTGGAAACAGGATCGGACATTTTTTCGCACATTTCGTTCAGTTTTTCGTTCTCCACAAATTGAATAAGAGCTTGGGGATCCCACAGGATTTCATGCGCGTCTCTTTTCGCAGTTTCCCGCTCTAGAATTTTTTCCCATTCCTCCGGCTGTTTTTCTCTTTGCGGAAAATCTCTTTCCATTCCACGTTTTTTGTAAGGATTCCTGTTCATTGGGATTTTCTCCTTTTTGCTACTACTAAATAGGGATTTGTTTGGTTGTGCCGGAAATATGAAACTGCAAATAATGTGCCAATTAAGTGAACATTTGTTTAGTTCCTTGATTTTATTGGGGGTTGGGTGTTGGGGGTTCATATGGTGAATGGTTTCTTTTCATTTATAATGGGGAGGTATTCTGTAGGGTGTAATACTTTGATTTGTTTATAGGAGTAATTCATCTTACGCTCGAACATGAAAATTAAAGGAAGGGAATCAATGCAAGATGTCAGGTCTGCCTTGGCTGTAAATTCGCGGTCCGGCAAGGGTAGACTTCGCTTACCCTTGCTACCCGTTGCGCTATAGCTGAGGTAGTTTTTTCAAGTAGCATGTAAGTCAATTCACATATAAGTTATTACTGAAAGGAGATCGCAAATGGCTAAAAAATGGATTGCCCCATCTGAGGGACCGAAACCGGTAGGACCGTATTCTCCCGGTGTGGTGGCAAATGGATTTTTATTTGTATCGGGTCAGATTCCCTTGAATCCTGCAACGGGGGAATTGGTGAAAGAATCCTTTGAATCGCAAGTGCGGCAAACATTGGAGAATGTTAAAAGTGTAATCGAGGCGGTCGGCGCAACCTTGGACGATGTTGTAAAGGTTACGATTTTTTTGCAGGATTTGGCGAATTTTGAAGAACTCAATCGCATTTATTCCGAATATTTTTCCGAAAGCAAACCTGCGCGCGCTGCCATACAAGCGGCCAGGCTGCCGAAGGATGTCGATATTGAAATCGAGGCGATTGCCGCTGTGAAGGAATCGTCGGGAATTTAGCAGACAAAAGAGAAGGAAAGTCTTATGATTGTACGAATACGACTATTTAGTTTACTTTCAATGCTTGTTTGTTTCGCGGTTGTAACTGTCGCCGAGTCGAAAGAGCAATCCATTTGGAATCGTCACACGATCGATGATTCGTCGAGAGGGGCGGACGGCGTTCGTTTAGCCGATGTCAACCATGACGGCTTGATGGATATCGTGACCGGCTGGGAAGAAGGAGGCTGCATTCGCGTGTATCTCAATCCAGGTCCCGATAAAGTATTTGATAAATGGCCGGCGGTGACTGTCGGGAATGTGAAATCGCCGGAGGATGCGGTTTTTGCCGATCTTGACGGTGACGGATCGATGGATGTCGTCAGTTGTTGTGAAGGGAATGTGAAAACGGTCTTTGTCCACTGGGGGCCTTCCGAGATGGATCGATATTTGGATTCATCCCATTGGCGGACGGAAGCCATTCCGGTAACGGAAAAGAAGACGGCGTGGATGTTCTGTCTTCCGATGCAAATCGATGGGAAGCACGGCATTGATCTGATCGTCGGCGCAAAAGGAGAGAATGCCGAGGTGGGTTGGCTGGAAGCGCCGCAGAATCCGCGCGATTTATCCACCTGGCGGTATCACACCTTGTATCGGGCTGGGTGGATTATGTCTCTCATTGCCTCCGATATGGATGCCGATGGGGATTTGGATGTGTTGCTTTCGGACAGAAAAGGGGAAACACGCGGGTGTCTTTGGTTGGAAAATCCTGGACCGGAAAACGATCAAACTACGGTTTGGCCTGAACATCGAATCGGAAAGCAGGACATGGAATTCATGTTTATCGACATCGCGGATGTGGATCAAGACGGATTGGAGGATGTTGTTGCGGCTGTGCGCGGTGAAGATATCGCCTATCACAAGCGGATCAGTCAGGAGACAAGCGAGATGTGGAAAACCTTGTCTATATCCATGCCACCCAACACAGGCACTGGTAAAGGAGTGCAAGTCGCGGATATCGATCTGGACGGCAAAAGGGATGTTGTTTTTACATGCGAGCATGCGGAGGGGAAATCGGGTGTCATGTGGTTATCCTATCGGGATCAAGTAACCGAATCGAATTGGGACGCCCACGAGATCGGTGGGCAGGTGGGAATTAAATTCGATCGTATCGAATTGCTTGATTTAGATGAAGATGGAGATTTGGATTTAATGACTTGTGAAGAGAGAAGCAATTTAGGCGTGATTTGGTATGAAAATCCAACACGCTAATTGAATTTCGATCAAAGATAAACTTACCGTCTGACAAATGGATAATTATCTTCCCATGGTGCATGAAGCGGGGTGCAAAGTGTGCCCTGGCTTACAAGACCATTGCTGATGTCATAGGGGAGCGAAAATTCCGAGACGCGGTCCATATCCGGTCCTACGGAACGGCAGAAAAAGGCGGAATTTTTGTGTTCATTGGCGTATCGGGCGGCAGAGAGGTCTCCGGTGGCATAAAATTCATTCCTCATTTGGTAGCCGGGTTCTTCATGATATTGGTATTGGTACCACCCGATAGTCGCAGGATCGGTAACCCCTTCCTTTTGAAACGGATCATAAATCGAGGTGGTCAAATAGGCGATGGGCGTGGTGACAAATCGATGCTGTGCAGGATCGCCATCGATATGAGGCGGCCAGGCTTGATTGTCCATGCGATACATCATATAGGCGTCATTTACCGATTTTTCTTCCGAATAAACCCTTGCAATTTGAGCGCGCAATCTTGCATTGATAAAGTTCGGCACGGCGATTGCCGCAAGTATTCCGATGATGGCTACGACAATGAGTAACTCGATCAACGTAAATGCAGTATTCTTCATTGATCTTTCTCCCCGCTATTTCGTTTTCGCTATTTTATCATAGTTTTTATCTGATTCCATGCTTAATCCAAAGAGTGCTTGTTCTATTTATGGATTCATCGAATTCTAATGGCAATCATTACTCTTGAGGTGTGATGTGATCCTGGATTTTTATCGAGTGGAGATTATAATGAATTTATATAATATTTGGTTATCATTAACGATAACCACTAATTATTCGCAGGGCAAATATACATGGGTAGAGCAGGCGTTCTCGCCTGCTGTTTGGGGCAAGCGGGGACGCTTGCTCTACCCATATTTATGAAGGTTTTTCAATACAATGACACAGTTTCTCTATACACCCATTGGTATCATTCATACACCGTTTCAGGAACCGTTGGGAATGCCGATTCAACCTTCCGGAGCAGCCGGCGTTCAGGGGACGGTGGAAATCTACGATGATTTTGTTGCCGGATTGAAGGATTTGGATGGTTTTTCCCATATTGTTCTTCTCTATCATTTTCATCGGCACACCGGTTATTCGTTGGAAGTCAAACCATATTTGGATGATGTGACTCATGGTTTGTTTTCGACACGTGCGCCGAAACGGCCGAATCCCATCGGATTGTCCGTCGTGCAACTCGATGCGATCAAAGATCATGTTTTATATATCACAAACGTTGATATCGTGGACGGGACACCTTTGCTGGATATCAAACCGTATGTGCCGGACTTTGATTCCCCTGGAGTTACAAGAACCGGCTGGTTGGAAAAAAAGTCGAACCAGGCTACCGCGAAAAAATCGGATACACGCATTTAGGGAGGATTATTGCAATTCCACCCATTTCCAGATTGCGATTCTTGAAGGAGTGAGAATCACTTTGTCCGGTTGGTATTGAGGGAGTTCGTTCGGACGTGCCAGAAAGAGAATCGTTTCGTTTTCCATGCGATTGTAAGCGCCGACCGGTTGGCCGGTAGGGAGAAAGAGAACGTTTTCGATTTGACCGGTTTCCGTCCATTGCTGCGGCGGGTAATGGTCATAAAAAAGAAAAAAGATGTAGGGATATTCGGCGATCCCTGAAACGACGGTTCGATCCACATCAGTGTGGTGATCCTGCCACCAATCGATCGCGTCGCGATAGCCGTATTCCCATGCGAAAGCGGCTTCGTCGGATTTCGGGTATTGAAAAAAGAGATCGTACAGATACAGGGTGGGGAGCACAACCAACAAGATTAGCCAGATATTTTTCACACATTTAACTGCGTTATCCGAAAAGCGTTCCCGGAAAAAATCCTGATGCTCCCAAAGTGTTTTCAATCCATACACGGAGAGAAGTTGAATTGGGGGAATCGCGAATATGCTTCGTAAAGCATGAGGGATGCTTTCCCGCGTGCAGGCTGCAGAGATTGGAAAGCAAAAGAACCAAATCAGCAAGATCACTGCTTCCCGTGATCGAGTACGAAATGCCTGCACCAAACCGGCGAAAAGGAGAGGGAAAAGATACCAATGTACTTGACCAAACAACTGGGTATGGTGGCGTATGTTGGAGTCCCCGTGTACAAATAAAAAGTTGGGGGAAAGGTGGAGGAAATAATTGGAAATCCATTCCATCAACACGGCAAAGAAGGGGCGTCCGTCGAAGATATAAATCCGCGACAATCGTGCTGTGCTTTCCGCCTGCTCGAAAAGATGATGCTGGATAAGTGGAATCGCGCCTATCAGAAACAATATCCCAAAGAAGGATGCAATAAAGAAATCCTGCTGTTGGAAAATGGATTGTAATTGTGTTCGTATAAGATACATCACCCAAAGCAAGAAAACAAAGACGGGGATGAACAATCTCGCCGGAGCGTAGGTATAGAGAGCGAGAAGAAAAAAGACGACCGAGGCGGCAGTCCAGAAATAGGATTTTTTGTGTGAACGGAGTAATTCTGGCGGAATCGTTCTCGTAGGGGCGGTTCGCGAACCGCCCCTACCGGCAAGGGCTAGACTTCGCTTATCCTTGTTACCCGAATGGATATTTTTTTGCCAGGCTTGATCCAGACACAAGACACCGAGTGGAATCCAAAGGGTCAGCAATATAGATTGATTGGCCCAGCGGCTTAGTAAAAGACTCCATGGGGAGAGAGCGAGAAACAGCCCAGCCCACAATCCATAGATTGGTCCCCACCATTTCCCGGCAAGCCATGCGGCGACAAGCACGGAAAACGTTCCGGCAAGGCAGGCAGGAAGACGCACGGCCGTTTCATTCAGTCCTATCGCCTTTACGGCCGGGATATCGAGATATTGATAGACCGAAGAGGTCGTGACATGCAATGCTTGAACGAAGATCGGCCATGAGGTTCCCCGTTGGTCTTTGCCGGTTTCGATTAAAGTATAAGTAGTATATCCCTTATCCGCTTCATCTCGGAAAAAGCCGGGGGGATTGGTACCCAGACTGCAAAACCGTATGGCGAATACAAGAACAAAAAGGAGTATCAATAAGAATACATAACGTTGATTCATGGGCTGAGACAACTGATTGACAAAAAATTGAATTGACCACAATATAACATAAATTTTGAGTTTATTTCACCCGAGGATGACATGAAAACCAAGGTTGCCGGAGATGTTTCGCTGAAATATCAAACCTACCGGCGTGTTTTTTGGCTGATCATCACGACATTGGCCTTTGTGCTTGCGATCGGCCTACCGATAACCGGATATCAAATTGTGATGAAATTTCGTGAAATTTTGTTCAATCAAGTGATGCGGGACAACGATGCGATATCCAATGGATTTGAACTGTATCTCAAGGAATCTCGTAAAAATTATGATTCGAAAGAGGAATGGCTGGATGCGATTCAGTCGGTTGTGGATTCATTCAGTATGCCGGGACAAGGTTATATTTGTTTGATCGACTCGGATCTTCAACTGCAGGCGTATCCCGGATTGGACCGGGATCAAGAGCCGAAATCCGCCCGGCAATTTACTTTGATTTTGCCGGGAGAAGGTGGATTGCAGGAGTTCAAGATTCCCCGTTTATTGGAAACCCCTCAGTTGACGCAGGCGTATGGCCGGCTGATGGGAAAAGACGGCGGCCTATTGGTGGATTTTCGGCGGATTGTGATTGACGGAGAGAGTTGGCTCATCGGTGTGCATCAGATGGAATCCGCTGTCGAGGAAAAATTGAAGGAAGTGGTTTCCTTTGTCACGACGCTGGGATTGATCCTCTTTCTTGCGATTGTGCTGCCTTTTGCCATTTTTACGTTGGTTTTGATTCAACATCACGAAGGGGAGCGGGAAGCCTATATTCACCGGATTCAAAAGCATACAAGAGAAATCGAAGCGGTGGCCGGCCAACTGCGGAAGACCAATGAGCAGTTAAACAAACTCCAAAAAGCCAAAAACCGCTTATATGCCCGTCTTTCCCATGATTTACGTGCGCCTCTCAACAGTATTATCGGTTCGTGTGATATGGTTCAAGAGGAAATGTATGGCCCGGCTACTGATAAACAAAAACAAGCCATGCAACTCGTGGAGCGAAATGTCAAAGTACTGCTGAACATCATCGATGGGATTTTGGAATTATCCCGGTTGAAAAGCGGGCAAGTGAACATCGAACCGGAGACATTTGTACTGAAAGATTTTCTGAACGATGTGGTCGACAATATGCGTCCCATGGCCGAAAATAAGGGACTTGAACTACGATTGTCTTATGACGGTCAATTTCACGAATTTCACACGGATCGAGTGAAATTATACTCTATTTTGCAGAATCTGATCGGAAATGCCATCAAGTTTACGGAAAAGGGATATGTGGAGCTGGTCGCGAAATCACACGATCATTCCTCTCTTGCCTTGCTTGTTCGAGATACCGGACCAGGAATCAGCGTTGAGGATCAAGAGAAAATATTCAATGAGTTCACCCGCGGCGATCAAAATGATAAAGGAATCACCGGTGTGGGATTAGGGCTTGCCATTACGAAAGAATTAACCGAATTACTCGGGGGAGCGATCTCCTTGCAAAGCCGGGAAGGAGAAGGAAGTACATTCAGTGTGTTTTTGTCTCAGATCAAAGCGCAGGCAACTTCTCCGATAGAAGAGTAACTTGAAATTATTTTTTCCATAAATTCCATCTTATATTTATTTCAGATGGCTATACTTTCTCGTATAACGTTTTAGTGGGTAGTTTTTTACTGCCACCCCTTCAGGGCGGATGGATATGATTGTTGGCCATTTCCAGGGGCGTTGCCCACTGGCTGTCTTCTTTAACCCCGTTGGGGTAAATGGCTATCTTCTTTAATCCCGTTGGATTAAATGGTTGTCTTCTTTAACCCCGTTGGGGTAAATGGCTGTCTTCTTTAATCCCGTTGGATTAAATGGTTGTCTTCTTTAACCCTGTTGGGGTAAATGGCTATCTTCTTTAATCCCGTTGGATTAAATGGTTGTCTTCTT
>CAYPPG010000030.1:41025-56168 GCA_964412555.1 uncultured bacterium | reverse complement strand
TAACCCCGTTGGGGTAAATGGCTGTCTTCTTTAATCCCGTTGGGGTAAATGGTTGTCTTCTTTAATCCCCTTGGGGTAAAATTCTACCCGTTTTGATAAACAACGATTCAAGGAGTGTGGAACGATGTCAAAAGAGGAACATTACAATCAAGGGTTGATGCTGTATAGCCAAGGGAACCATGCGGACGCCATTGAAGAATACCGGAAGGCATTGGAATTCGTTCCCGACGATGCCGAAATCCATATGGCGCTTTCAATGGCGCATCAGCAGTTGAATCAGTTGGATCAGGCGGTTGAGGCTGCCAAGAAAGCGGTGGAACTTGATCCGAAAGAACCACTCATGTATACCAATTTATCCCGTGTGTATGTGAAAATGGGGATGATTCCGGCTGCGGAAGAAGCGATGGCGATGGCCAATCAACTGGCGGCAGGCTTTTAGATGTGTTTCAACACTAGAAGGGTGAAATCATCATAACGATTGATATCTTTCTGAAACTTGAGCGTATCGTTCAGAATAAGATCGACGATTTCTTGGGGGGATTTCGAATTGTGATTGAATAAAAGAGACCCGAGCCGTTCGATGCCATACAGAATGTGATTTTCGTCCATCACTTCGACAACGCCGTCTGTAAAGAGAAGGATGACATCTTTCGGGCCGATTATTGTCGATCTTTCATCGTATTGGTCACCTTCGAAGGATTTCAGGGGAAATCCGTTTTCGGTTTTCAACTTTTTGATCATATTATGTTCAGAAGAATAATGGATCATCGCTCCGTGGCCGGCGGATGCGTACGTTAGTTTCATGGTCTTCAGATTCAATACTCCATAAAACATGGTTACGAAATGATCCGAGGTCAGGTGGCGAGTGAGAACTTCATTGAATTTTGTCAATGCTTCACTGGGTGATGTGATTCCGCCGGCAAATTCTTTGACTGTCCATTGTGTCAATGCCATGACGACCGCAGCAGAAACTCCATGTCCGGCGATATCGGCCATGACGAGACCCCAGTGCTCATCATCGATCTCGATCACATCGTAATAATCACCACCGGCCAGTTGTGACGGTTCATAACAGGCTGCGAGTCTAATATAGGAATGAGAGGGGAATTCACTCGGAAGAAAGGAGCGTTGGATTTCCCCGATGATTTTGAATTCCCTCCGTAATTTTTTGTGAGCTTCCCGCAATTCGTTTTGTAGCGCTTGGTTGCGCAGAAGAACACGAATGCGGGCTACCAGTTCCTGTTTGGCGGGGGGTTTGATCATGTAATCGTCGGCACCGCATTCGAACCCTTCGATTCGCATCTCCGTTTCGTTGTGACTGGTTAGAAGCATGACGGGGATGAAGATGCCTTGATCGTTCAACAATGCTTTCAACTGTTGACAGAGTTGGTGATTGGATGGTTTTGCCAACTCCTCAAAACCGAGGATGATCAGATTGGGGTGACGTTGTTTGCAAAAATGAAATAGTTCAGATTGAGTAAACGCAAAAAACACCTTAAATCCCGCGTCTTCCAGCAGTTTTTGCATCGATAAGCAGTCCACACGCGAATCGTCTGCTATTAGAATGGAATGGGGTCGATCTTTTGAAAGAATAATACAATCCCTCTATCGTCACAAAATTGATCAATTGGTAATACTCTAATCGTAACCCCTTTCTTTCATTTTACAAGTTCATGATTCCTTTTCATTCGAAAGTTTCAGGATGATATCGCGATCTTCGGCACGGTCGATTTCACGGCAAAATTGCACAAATCCTTTATATTTATGGGGGTGAATGGTTTGGGGCGGAATGAGATAAGCGCGCCGGACAACGATTTCGCTGCCGTTCCAACCATAGAACAATGTATAATAGCCGTATTCGTTCAAGATTACAGTATTTTGAGGAAGGGTAAATTGTGTTCCTCGATCCAAAAAGGCCGAAACATCGATACTGATGTGGAGGGGTTCCCGAACCGGACTGGCTTGAAAATCGATTGCAAACTCCCGCGTGACTTCATTGACGAGTTCTGACGCTTCTGCCTTAACGAGCACAGGATTGAGTTTCAAGGTGTTCGAATCACCCGGTTGGGCTACATCGGGAATCGATCCGTTAAAAATCAAACGAGGAGGGATGTCGATGTTTTCCACATCTTCAATGGAAAATTGATCGAGACGAATCCCGCTTAGGTCGTTGACAATTTGAGCATCGGCCAAGCGTTGCCGAACCTCCGGATTCGTGAGAGCTTGACGGATTTGCCAATCATATCCGTTTGCATAGGTGTAGGTTCCGGAGATGGATGCGCTCCTGTCCTGTTGTAACTCGAGTTTCATTTTGCGAGAAAGAAGGCCATGTTGCCATAAATCCGGTTCAAGCGGTTGGAAATAGGGGACCGGTGTGTCATAGATGAAGGCCACTGTTTTCCGGAGCATGGTATCGAGAGGAGATAAGGGGGCAAACCGGTTGCTGAAATGCATGACCGTCCGCTCATCGATTTCGGATTGTTTCGGAATGATCAATACCGGTGTTCCCGAATAGATCGGATAAGGCAACGGGCGAAAACCGTCGTGCTCGTCGTTTTCGAGCGCCAAAGCCAGATGGGATTGAATCGAATTGAGGCGTAGAAAATGTCTTGCCAAACGGATTTTATGATAGGCTCGTCCTGCCTGAAGGGCTACCGTATCGGCAGTCGTCGTTCCTCCTGCCGATTCTTCAATGGTTTCCCGAACCCAATCATAGACTTTTTGGATGTATTCCTGTTTGGAGGAACTGAGTTCTTTGAAGTGATCGGCTAATTCAACAATTTTATTGGATTTCTCTTCATAGCCATGAACCGAAGCGCGAAGCCGTTCTGCGAATGGGAGCCAATCCGGACAAGTGCTCCATTGCAAAGATGGAACGCGTTCCGAAAGAGGCGGATCAAATTGCTCCGGTTTGATCCCTTCCGACATCCATTGTTCCCACTCATAGATCGTTTTGTTTTCTTCGTGAGTGATTTTGGCGAACAAGCCGTCGGGATTGGTATCCAGATGGAATGGAATGGATTCCGGCTTGATGACGGTCAGTTTGGAAAGAAGCATGGGATCGTCTTCCGCCCCGAAAAAATATCCGCCGGAACTGACGTTGGCTCCTGGATTCCAACTGCCAGTGCGTTCGAGGTAGGCATATTCAACGATGGCTCCCTCTTCGACGCCGTACATGGAGAGAGACTGACCATTGTTCAAGGTTTGAACGTTGGAGACAGCCCATTCGGTTCCATCCGGTGTGATGGTGCGTGCCATGATAATCTCGACATTCGAGCCGCGCGGTATCACGATCTCCGCCCATTTCCTCTTGCCTTCTTCATTCTGAATTTTCACGGCTTGATGAATATATTGTTCATAAGTGCCATCCTCATATAAATTGAGAACCATGATGTCGAGTAGGTAAATAGAGGAAGCGCGGGATTTGTCCCACTTCTCGGCTTTGGTAATGTCAATATCGTCCAGCTGAACATCATATTTTTGATAGGGGAAATCAGAGCGTTCAGCGACATCGCGTAGAACACGAAAAGGTTCCATGCGGAGCGGTAAAGTATCATGCAATTCTTGGTGGATGGCAAGCGCTTCATCCTTTTTCGATTGAAGGAATGCAAGAGAGGCAAGGCGTTCTTTGGGTTGCGGGTGGTCGGGGAAGCGTTCTGTCAAGTTTTCATAAAAAAGATATGCTTCTTTGTCTTTTCCTTGTTGTTCCAGCGTTCTCCCAAGACCTAAAGCATACTGCAAACCGTTTGGGTGAATATCCATGGTTTTGTTGAATAATTCAACAATATTGGGTAACTCTGTATGATCCGGCTCCAAACGGGCGGCTCGGTTCAAATAAGTCAGTAAAGCGGGGAAGAATTTCAAGGCCTCGTGAATGATCTGGCCCGCTTTTTGGCGATTGTTGTTTTGTTCGTAATAATCGAACAGACGGTTATACACCTCCAGCGAGGGAAGAAAATTCTGCTGTGCTTTTTCGAACGCTTGTGCCGCTTCATTGACGAACCCTTTCCGGGAATACAATATTCCATAGGAATAGTGTAGTAATCCGGTATATCCGCTTTCGAGCAACTCGGGATATTGGCGGATCTGTTCGTCCATGATTTTCAGGGCCTGATCCACTTGGTCGCGGTCCAGGTAGTACGATTGAAGCCCGATCAGCGCGCCTTTCGAGTACGGAGCCAGTTCCAAGGCGCGTGTAAAGGCCGTTTCCGCTTCTTGTTGAAAACGGGTTTTCGAACCGGATCGTGCACTTGCCTGCCGGAGAGAGATGTGCCCCTGCAGCTGCCA
Organism: uncultured bacterium; assembly: GCA_964412555.1. Taxonomy (GTDB): domain Bacteria; phylum Hinthialibacterota; class Hinthialibacteria; order Hinthialibacterales; family Hinthialibacteraceae; genus CAYPPG01. Next base: position 51,881 of record CAYPPG010000030.1, on the reverse strand, counting down.
TACCAATGCGCTATTCGGCGCCTCCCCGGACACTTTGGACAACAAATGTTTGGCCTGGTCATATTCGGATTTGTCGCTGTGCCACAATGCTTGAAAAAGAAGTTGAGAACGTTTCTCCGCTGTATTCTGTGGATCGGGAAAAGAGTAGGGATAATCAGAAGTAAATCCCGACTCGGCCTCGGAGCGAAGTTGTTTGGATTCAAAACGCCGTAAGTAAAGATCGGAAAATTCTTCAACATGGAACGGAGCCGATTGGAATTGAAGCGGTTCTCCATCCAAGGATTGCAATGTTGTTCGCAGCCACCAATTGTCGTATCGCTGGGTTTTGATGACGAGCGGGATTTTGCCTTTCCGGAGCGGGACTTTGAGGGAAACCACTTTGGATGTATCCAAGTAGAGATTGGATTTTTCCACAATGGGTTCACCGTCCCACCAAACCCGGATTTCGGAGGGAGAATGAATGGTCAAATAGGCTTCTGTTTCGCTTTGCGATTCGATCACGTTGAAAGCGTATAATATACCCGTAACGGGGTGGATAAGAGACTCCAACTCGAGCAAGCCGGTTTTGTCGGTCTGTTCGAGCGGGTGAATTTGTACCGCCTTCTGCCATCCCTCATAAGCGGATTTGATTTCCACTTCCGGACCGAAGGGACGCAGGAAATCGGCAGCGCCGTACTTTCCAAAAGGCCCTACGAGATTCCAGTGATCGATCAGAATGCCCGCTTCTCGCGAAGTGTTTTCCGTTTCGTCATCGAGGACCATGTCTTGTGCTTGCGCAAGTTTGAACAGGATTTGCTGGCGATGAGAAATGGGGGGATTTTGCTGCAATGCTTTTTTCAAAACGGCGATTTTATCTTGCGGACGCCAGCCTTGGAGTTCCGGTTCTCCCATGAGAGCCAAGTAGCAAGGGAGATATGGGCTTTGGGGATAAGTGGTTATTAAAGCCCCTAACCAATGAGACAATGCCGGCGGTTCGTTTTGTGCCAAAGCACACAGCACTAATCCTTGTAAAGCGGATTCATTCGGAGCCGATTGCAGCACTTCTTCAAAGGCCGCTTCTGCTTTGGGGAAATGATTGTCGAACAGTTCGCTCCAACCCGTTTCCAACGACGCATAGGTGGTGATGGTGGTAACGAAAACCGCCATGAATATCCATGCTATGAGATAAATGGTTTGCTTTTTCATATGGGTACCTTCATTTCAATATTTACATTTTTTAGATATGCAGGATAGGCTCAAAGCGATTTGTAGCCCATCTTTTAAAAACGAAGGGTGGATTGCTTGAAACTCACCCTTCAGACTCGTTCCGGTCCACATACATTTTTTCTTCTTGATAAAGATCGATCATCCGGCAGAATTCTCGAAAATCTTGATATTTTTCCTTAGGAACTCGAATCGGTTGAAACATCAATGTTTCCCGAATGATGACGCGATTTGCCTCTTGTTGAATCGTGCGTTTATAAAGACCGAATTCCGATTCCACTTCGCGGTCGACGGGCAGCACGAGGTTTTCCGGTGTTTCCGGGAAAGTGATGCTCAACGCGTTGGTATTTTCCCATGGATAATGGAGAACGAGATCGAATTCCCGCTTTGACAAACGCGCATAATGTTGAGAGATTTTCTCCTCGTAGAGGGTTGCAGGAATAACCCATTGTTCACCTTGTTTTGAGGCGAATTGGGGGATGGTCAGTTCGTACGAGAGGTGTTCCGGTGTGGAATAATCTTTCACATCGGACAGTTCGATATTCATCGATTGGGCGCCGGGGTAACGGTTGACGAGAGTCCTGTCTACGATTTCTTTCGCTTTGGCCGGATTTTCGTAGGTTTGACGTATAATTGGATTGTAAAGGCCTTTGTATTCCGCTTGCCGAATGCCTTTCGCGTTGCCATTTTCATCGAGAGTAAGGACGGTTGTATAAAGGCCGCCGTTGTCTTTCGCCTCGGAATGAGGTATCCGTTTGAATTCATACTCCCCCTCGGGTTTGACGATAAGCGTATTGGCGCCGGCATCCATTGCGGGCAGTTCTTTGGCGTCATGGAATGTGGCTGTTCCGTCGATCCAATACTCTTTCCCTTCCAGGTCCGGAATGTAGTAAATGGCGTGGTTGAAGATGCCCAACGATGGCAATTCATAATCGATTTCGCCTTTGGAGGTCGTGCGAATAATGACAATGTACGCTTCAATTCCCAATTCTTTCAGCATGGTGACTGCCAAGGCTGCTTTGTCTTTGCAATCGCCATATTGGGCGTTGCATATTTCATCGACTTTATGAGGTTTATAGCCGTGCACACCGAATTCCAATCCGAGATACCGGACTTCCGTATTGACAAACGAATTGACGGCACGAACTTTTTGCCACGGACTGAGCTCTTCGTCCATATCGATGTCATTGCTTTTTTTATAGTCTTCGACAATTTGTTTCACTCGTTGTTTGAGAACCACACCGGGAATGAGTTGTTCCCGGATCAGATTCCAATACCATTCCGTCATGTCCGACCATGTTTGAAAGGTGGACACCTTGATATAGGGAAGCACTTCGGATGGATAGGGCATATAAGGTTCGCGTGGGATGGCAGGAAGTTGAGCGAATTTCCAATGGTATGTTTTTTCTTCTTCTGTTTCGGTGATTTCCGGTTCCCGATCGAGAGTGATGTCTTTGGAAGAGACGGATTCAGGATAGTGTGCCTCGGTATATTTCCAGTAAAACTCACGGCTTTGGGGGGTGATGAGCACGTATTCACTTTCAATAGTGGGTTCATAGGTGGTATCTCCGATGTAGAAGAGATCCCCAAAATAATCGGCGTAAATATTTTCACCCTTTTGCTCTTTTTTGTATTCCAATTCGATAATCGATCCCTTTTCCAGAGCGGGAAATTGGAGAATGGCCACATAGTAGTCGTCGTATAACCGGTTGGCTGCATCGGAGCTGGAGGCGGCGCTTCTTCGTTCCACCGCCGGTGCGTCATAAAATGTTCCGTCCTCTTTCCAGACACGGGCGCGAATGATACGCACTTCTTCCGATGTCCCGGCGTCATAATAGATGCCGCGCGCTCTTTGCATTCGGATCCCGGTATCTGTCAACACTTTAATGACCATTCTTACAGTTTCGCTGGAATTTCCGTTCTGGTGAACTTTGACGATTTGCTGATTCAAGAGATTGACATAATTGGCCTTGGAAAGATCGAAGGATTCCGGGATTTCGATTTCTTGCCAGTCTTTCAAATAAGGAGAAGCATAATCTTTTTCTTCCGGTTGGAGAAATTCCCCGTATTGCAAACACCACGGATTGGAGGGGCGGGTGACGAGTGCCGCTTCCAATTCCTCCATGGCTTTTTGATCGTCACCGAGAGCATGATAGGAAATGGCCGATAGAGTATGGGCTTCGAAATGATCGGGACAAATGTTGAAAACGCGGTCCAGAACGTCGAGTGATTTTTGGTATTGTTTTTCTGTTTGAAGATATTTGGCATACTCAATCGATCCGGAAATGGATAACGGATCGATCTTTTTTTCATGATCCAGCAACTGCTGATGTTGTTCGTGTTTTCCTTTACGTAACATGAAACGGCGCAGGGCCTGGAGAGCGTTTCCGTGATTGGCGTTCTCTTGCAGAATTTCCTTCAGAAGAAATTCTTGTTGTTCATCGGTCATGAGCGAATGGCCGATTTCATACAACGTCCATTTGCCCTCGATTCCCATTTCTCCGCTGATTGAGCGTATAAGATCTACAGCTGCTTCCCGCAATCCTTCTCCATTCCACATTTGGGCTTGAATCAGCCGTGCTTTCGCCGGTACGTCGTGATTTTTATCCCATTCGCGGATCAACTCGAATCCTTTTGTGGCATAGGGGGCGGTTCGGTAATAGTCGAGTAAAAGAAGGAAGGCGATGCGTTCGTCTTCATCCAGTTCCAACACCCGAGTGTAAGCCAATCGGCGTAAATTTTCCTGTTTCTCCGATTCCCCCATTTGACGCAGAAGATAGGGATTGGCGGGATAAAGTTGAGCGAGTTTGGAAAGCATTGAATTGGCGCTCTGGTCGTTCTCATCGGCGATGTCCAATCGTTGGAGCAAGAGCGCATAGAACAAATGATGATACGGTTCCGCTCCTGGCCCTTCCCCCAACGCCTTCAACTGGCGAACGGGAATCGGTTCCAATTGAAAATGGGGTGGTGATTCTTGATCCGGTTTAGGAGTATGGATACCGGTGTTTGGAAGTTCGTTTTCCTCGTGGGGATCGATAACGTGAACTTGATCCGGGTTTCGAGCGATAAGCCGGGCATATAATCCGTATTTCCCTTTTTCGCCCGATGATAGTTTGACGAGCAGCGTGTTGTTTCCTTTTTGAAGACGAGTGTCGACGATGACCTGATCGATAAGCGGGCCATGATATCGGTCCATATCCGCTTCCAATTGTCCGTTCAGCCACACTTTCAGCGCACCGGCGTGTCCGAAGGTCAATTGGCAACGCTGTTCTGTTTCCGAATGAAGGGTAGCGGCTAGGTAGGTTGTCGATTCGACGGATGGATCGATGAGCGAGTGACAATTGATATACCCATCATAGGGATTGAGTGGCATGAGGCGCCATTGCACCGATCCCCGACGGCCGGAATAAGACGATCGTAGGTCGAGATTTTCTTCCGGCCCGTATTCCCGGTTGTGGCCGGCTTTCTCGGAATTGTCGAAGGGGCCGCATATCCAAAAATCAGTGATGAAGTTGAGTTGAGAGAAAATTTGCTCCGCCTTTTCCCATTCTCCCAGGCGTTGCTTCATTTGTGCTTGGTGAAATTGCAGGGAGGCGCGCAGATGATCGGGAATATCGTCTTTCTGCAAAAATTGTTCGATAAAACGATCAAAAAAATTAAAATCTTCTTGCCCCTTTATCATTCGAAGGGCTTCGTATAAAAATAAGGTTGCCTGTGGCTGAATATATCCGGTTTCAAGGGCTTGAAGCAGATGATCGATCGCTTCGTCGGCTTGATTATCCCGGCTGGGTCCCAACAGCCCCAGGCCGGCATGGGCCATTGAATCTTCATCATCTTCTTTTAATACTTCTGAAAATTCATTCAGAGCCTGATCGATGTCTTTGTTTTGAAAGAAGGATATCCAAATCGCTTCACCCGTTTGAGCGTCTGCAGCGGGGACATAAAAAAAGCAAGATAACGAAACTATCCAAAAAATCCGGAGTCCTATTCGTAGTTTGTTCGGTTTATTCATAATGATTTCACTTTCATGTTGAGCGGATCGCAGCAGTCATTCTCAATAAAAGTAGAGAACGTATACAGGGATACTATAGTTACGTGTTTGAGGAGAGTGAACGGCAAAGAGGGAAGCGCAGGCCTATCGTCTGCATCGATGGGCAAGCGAGGACATTTGCTCTATCCTCCAACCAACCGGGGATGAACTGTTGTTTTTCGTACCCCTATTTAACGAAGGAGTTTCTTTGTTTGTTGGAACGGTTTGGTAGCGGAAGGGATCACTCCGTCGATTTGTACAACGATATCTTGAAAATCATCATCGAGCATGCCGATAGGGACATCTTCCCAGAACAATAAGTAAGAATTGGAGATCATTTTCCCATGTTCAATGGTCGGAAAGGCTTTTGCATGGGCTTCTCCATTATTTTTTTGGGGATCCGTATACCATTTATATCCTTGACCGAACATGCAGGTGAGAAACAAACCGAATTCCTTTTCCTTTGGTTCAATTTTTGTAGAAACATCTTCGACAACATCTTGGAACAAAAGAATGTCTTTTTTGTCTTGATACCAGCCGAAGGTGTGTTGTCCGCTGGAGTTTTTAGCGACGATTTGTATTTTCGGCTTTTCCTCCACCGCTTTGAATTGTTCAATCAGGATTGGTTTGTCAATCACCGATTGTGTGTAGCCTTTTTGTTTTAAATAATCGCTTAATACTATTTCTCCACTCGCCATAGTCATCGAGGTAGTGGTTCGAAATTGAGGAGGCTTTTGTTCCGGTCTTGGAGTGGGCCGCTCTGGCAGGGGGAGAGTGTCAAGATCGACATCCAATATCTGTGCGACTTTTGTATGAGCATCCGGCCCGCTCAGATTTTTCGCGACAATCGTGCCTTGATCATCAATCAAGATATTCGAAGGAATTTTTTGATTGCCGAAAATATCCGTGATTTTTTCATTATCCTTTTCATCCATGACTTGCGGCCAGGGAACTTGCCACCGTTCGGCGAATCGGTAAACCGAATCTTCGCTTTGCCCAATCATCACGCAGAGATAATTCAGTCCAACCTCATGAAAGCGCCGATAGAGGACGATCGCATCGGGAACCAGTTCGTCAGAATCCACGGTTGAACGATCCCAAAAGAGAAGCAGCAGATAATTGCCCGACGGAGGGCGCAGGGAGAGGGGGATTCCCTCTATACTTTCAACCTCCAAATCGGGAAACGTATCCCCGATATTCAAAGATTGAATTTCTGCCGCTTGAAGCGGGAAAGAGAGAGTACCGAATCCTGCTCCAGCGACCATCAAGAAAACAAGAGTCATTCGAAATTGCATGGTGGCTCCTTTCAATATTCAACTTCGCTTACCCTTACTACCCCTCATAGAGAAGAGAGGGGAACAAGGGCAAGACCTCAGGTCTGCCCTTGGTTTAGAGCGCTAACCGGCAAGGGTAGACTTCGCTTACCCTTGCTACCCATTATGAATAAGAGGGGGTAACATGGGCAAGTTACGTTTGCCCTCGCTATCAATTGTATTCTAAATCGAAGGAATTGACGAACGGAATGTTCAAATTTCTTCTTTGATCTTAAGATATTCATAAGTCGAGGGAATGATACAAAGCAGGTTGGGAATCCATGCTCCTAGCGCAGGTGTCAGTACACCTACTTGGGCAAGACTTCGCCCAAGCGATAGAATCATGAAATAACCGATCGCAGCGAGCAATCCTAAACCGACACCGGAGGTGTGGCCGATTCTGCCATGCCGTAAAGCGATCGTGAATCCTAACATCCCCAAGAAGAAAACCGCGAATGGAAAGGCCTCTTTGATTCGCAGATCGGGAAGATATATGCGTGGATTTTCCCCCGCTTTGCGAAATGTTTCAATCAGTTCGGATAATTCGGCATGAGACATTTGTTCCGGGCTTAAGGTCACTCGTGAAAAATCTTCCGGTGTGTGCTCGATGAAATAGGGATAGGAATCATGGATTTCGCGTTTGATGCTTCCATCTTCGTGAATTTGGTGAGAGATGACTTTTTTGAGAATCCAGCCGCCTACTCCCTGGTTTTGGGTTGCGCTTTCTGCATCGAGACGGGCGGAAAGCGTTCGATTCGGGCCTTTGAATTCAAATATCGTTAATCCTCCGACTTTCCGAGAGTCGGGAAAATACGTTTGCGCCCGATAAATCCGATCCCCTTCACCGTGAAGCCAAATCCCGCTGCGCTCCGTCATCCCCTGGCCGGTTTTTTTGATTTTCGTTTCCATCAGAGTATGTGCTCTTCCCGCAAACGGTCCGGACACATACTCGTTGAATAGAAACATGGCAACGATCAAAGAGGCTAAGGCACCAAGAATGGGAGCACTTAAACGAGTCGGCTTGTACCCGGCGATGTAGAGCATGAGCATTTCATTATGCCGTACAAGGTTACCCATCGAAATGACGACGGACAGGATGGCAATGATCGGGGTGGCTTTCACAATAGTATGAGGCAGGCGAAGAAAGATATAGGCCATTCCGACTCCGAAGGAGGCACTGTTATTGATAATAGCATCCAATTCATCGAACAAGATCAACACGAATCCGATGACGGCAAAAAGAGAAAAAATGAAAGCGAACGCCAGGATGAATTCTTTCAATATCAGAAAATCGGCGGTTTTGATTGGATTCCGCATGGCTCTCCTTACACGCGCATGGTTCGAATCAATAAATAAACGGATGAGAGAATCCCGACGATATTCGGTATCCAAATGGCAAAGTGCGTTGGGAGTATGCCATCCTCTGCATACGTTTCCCCGAAATTCAATAAAACATAATAGGAGAAGATGACAAATATTGTCATGGCATAACAGGAGGATCGCTTCCCAAAATGGGAACCCATTCCCAACAACGCACCGGTCACGGCCATGATGAGACAGGCGAAGGGGAGTGCGATCCGGCTGGCCTGTTCCACTTCACCTTGTTTCCATTCTCGAAAATAAAAGCGCTTTTGCGCATTCTCTTCCTCTATTTGGAGATAAGCTTGATGATAACTTTGTGTTTCTTCCCTCAATTGTTCATTTCCATAACGGCGTCTTTCGTTCCCTGTGCGGATAAAATTTTTCAAGAGTGTTGGAATCAGGATTGAAAAATGCATATTCGAAAAGCGAATGGCCACGTCTCTTTCCGGAGCGGGGATTTGATGAAGAACTCCCTCTTCGAGGTCGAGATAGAGGATGCTTTCTTCGGGAGAAAATGTAATGGTTGCCGTGGGGGCTGAAATCACTCCGGCAATGGAATCCTCTCTGATTTCAAACAATTTTAAATTTTTCAATTGATTCGAGTCAATAGCGCTGGGCAGAAAAATGAAATCTCCAAACTGGTTGAAACCACCGGGTTGGATTCCTGTAGTGGCTGTGGTTTTCAAGATATCGGCGGCAACAGTGCGAAAGATCCGCAACCCTTTCGGTGCGATGCGATGCCCCCACCAAAACATCATGCCGGTCAAGCCGATCCCGATCACGAGTATTGGAATCAACAATTGATTGACGGAATATCCACAGGCATGAAGAGCCGTCAATTCATTCTCGCTAGCCAACCTTCCATAGACGAGAAGGCCTGCCAGGAGTACAGCCATCGGGAATGTGATAATCATGATCGAAGGCAAGAGAGAGAAAAGCATTTTCCCGGTTGCGAGAAACGAGGTTCCCTCCGCCACGAATAATTCCGTCAAGCTGAACAATCGTTTCAAAAGAAAAACGAATGTAAAGAGAACGACACCTTCCGAAATGGCTACAAGAAGGTCGATCCATAAAACACGATGAATGATTCGGAATAATCTCACAATTCAACACTGATTCGTTTTCAAGAGAATACCGCTCCGTTTGCGGCAGAACTTACACTGCGGGCATAGCGGGCAATAACTCCCTTTTTGATTTTCGGTTCCGGCTGCTGCCATCGCTGCTTTCGCTCGTTCAATTCCTCTTCGGTCAAGCGGACGTTCAAAGTTCGTTTCGGAATGTCGATTTCGATGATATCACCTTCTTCCAACAATCCGATTGCCCCTCCTTCCATTGCTTCAGGAGAGATATGACCGATGGATGCGCCGGTCGTCGCTCCGGAAAAGCGTCCATCCGTTATCAACGAGACTTTCGACGCCATTCCCATTCCTTTGACAACGGAGGTTGGTGTCAGCATTTCCGGCATTCCCGGCCCGCCTTTGGGACCTTCGTACCGTATAACGACCACATCCCCTTCTTTGATATCATGTCCGAGAATCGCATTGACGGCCTCCTGTTCAGAATTGAAAATTCGGGCCGGACCGCTGTGTTGGAGCATTTCCGGTAAAACCGCCGCTTCTTTAACGACACTCCCGTCTGGAGCCAGATTACCAAAGAGACAGCATAAACCGCCTGTTTCATGATAGGGGTTGTCGAGTGGACGGATCACGTCGCTGCTGCCCGGTTTGGCTTTGCTGATATTTTCTCCCAGTGTTTTCCCCGTGACCGTGATGGTATTGGAATGAATCAGTTGTTTGCCTTCCAATGTTTTTAAGATGGATGAAACGCCGCCAGCGCGATCCAAATCTTCCATATGAAACGGTCCTGCGGGAGCCATGTTGCAGATATGCGGCGTGCGGTCGCTTATTTGGTTGAATCCTTTCAATGTCAATTCGATTCCTGCCTCGTGCGCGATGGCGGGAATATGCAAGGAGGTATTGGTTGATCCGCCGAATGCCATATCGAGTGCGATGGCGTTATCGAAGGCCTCGCGGGTTAAGATATCCCGCGACTTGATATCGTTTTTGACCAATTCCATGATCTGAATTCCTGCCGCTTCCGCCAAGCGGATACGATCGGCGAAGACGGCGGGGATGGTTCCATTGCCAGGGAGGGCGATCCCGAGGGCTTCGGCCACGCAGTTCATCGAATTGGCAGTAAACATGCCTGAGCAAGAACCGGGACCGGGGCAGGCGGCCGCACAGGATTCTTCATATTCGTCTACAGTGATCTTTCCCGTTTTCGCAGGGGCAATCCGTTCGAACATATTATCGAGTCCGATATGTTCCCCCCGATCATAGCCAGCCAGCATGGGACCACCGGTGATCAAGATGGCGGGAATATTCAAACGCGCGGCAGCCATGAGCATTCCCGGTGTAATTTTATCGCAGTTGGAAACCAGGACGATCCCGTCGAACGGATGAGCGGTAGCCATGATCTCAACGCTGTCCGCGATAGTTTCACGGCTGACGAGGGAATAACGCATTCCTAAATGGTTCATGGCGATGCCATCATCGACAGCGATCGTATTGAACTCGACAGGGGTACCACCGGACATATAGACGCCCCGTTTGACAGCCATAGCGATTTTATTGAGTTCCACATGGCCGGGAACAATTTCATTAAAGGAATTGGCAATCCCGATTATGGGTTTGTTGAGAGATTGTTTGGATAAACCGGTCGCATACCATAAACTACGATGAGGGCCTTTTTCGACTCCGACTTTCATGACATCGCTTCGCATCGTTTCGCCTCACTTTCTATCAAATTACTGGAGCACGGGCATCTCTACCCGCATGATCTATTGGAGCGCGGGCATCCTTGCCCGCATCACTCATTGGAGCGCGGGCATCCCTGCCCGCATCACTCATTGGAGCGCGGGCATCCCTGCCCGCATCACTCATTGGAGC
>CAYPPG010000030.1:0-40925 GCA_964412555.1 uncultured bacterium | reverse complement strand
GCGGGCATCCCTGCCCGCATCACTCAATCTACTGGATAGCAAGAGTAAGCGAAGTCTACCCTTGTTTGTCGCACTCAGCCTCAAGGGATAATTGACGTCTTGCCCTTGCCACCCAACAATTCCTTAATCATTGTAGCCTGAAGAATGGGATTTCCGTAAGCTCAAGAGGAAGATTAAGCGATTCAAATCTCTTGACCGTTTTCAATTTGTGGCTAAAAATTATAATGCTTCTGATGAATAGGCCAACGTAGCTCAGTCGGTAGAGCAACGGTTTCGTAAACCGTAGGTCAGGGGTTCAAGTCCCCTCGTTGGCTTTTCACCCTCTCCCACTACCAACATCAAAAAAGTTTAAAATAATGTTACAATATTTCCAACTTGGCTATACTATTTCCTTATGATTGCAGGTTCTTGAAATAATACTATATAACTCTGTTGTCTCCAAATTCATTGTTTTGTTTTCTCTTAGATTTGTAGATAGATCAGCGAAGCATAACCTATCTGATTTGATCATGCCCATTCCACCCCTCCCGGTGAATGGCTATTCTATCCCTATGAAAAGCGTTTATATCGAAACATCGATTATCAGCTACTTGACAGCACGATCCTCGCCGGATTTACTCGCAGCCGCTCACCAGCAGGTTACATTTGCCTGGTGGAACGATTGCCGACGTCGCTTCGAAGTGTTCATTTCATCCTTAGTGGAGGAGGAAGCCAGACGAGGTGATTTGGATGCGTCGCGACGCCGTATAGAAGCGTTGGAAAATCTTCCTGTTCTTGAAATCGTGAACGAGGCGGAAAACCTGGCTGCTGCACTTATCGCAGAAGGGGCGATTCCGGCTTCTGCGAAGGATGACGCGGTTCATATCGCGTTGGCGGCGGTGCACAACATGGATTATCTTCTAACCTGGAATTGCCGGCACATCGACAACGCCGAAACAAAGCCAATTATCCGTTCCGTGTGTACTAAACTTGGTTATACCTGTCCTGAGATTTGCACGCCGGAGGAATTGATGGGAGAAAGAAACCGTGACGGATCCCATACTGAATGAATTGTGGATGATTAAAGACGAGTTGGCAAAGGAGTGCAGTCATGATCTTCGCCGGCTCTTCGACAAATTGAAAGACGCACAAAAGTCAACTCGTAATAAAGTTGTGAATCGTACAAAACGCCAATCGACGAAATCTGGGGGGAATAGCGAAGTGTAATTTATCGATTGGAATGCAAATGGTACGAAAAAAGCAATGGGTTACGCCTACGTTCGAATCCATCGATTTGCGGTTCATGCTCCCCAGATGAGCGCCCGCCGGATCCAAGGCCGGCCTGGGGCCTCTTCAGTGGGAACGGCTACAATGCAATTCCGCTCCTCAACAGTAAAATCACACCGGTCAAAACCATGCCACCTCGACTTTTCTCCAACATAAGGGTGTATCCCGTTTTCTATCATAGACATCCCCCTGTATTCAACAGATTGATATGAATGGATTTTATCCTCTATATGTTTCCCAATATCTTATGCCAGATTTGGTTTGCTGCCAAAGCCAAGCGTAAATTTCCGGATTGTTGAAAGTCAATCCATGAGACATCGGAATGTCGGACGGATAGATTGTGTATCTTGCATTTCCTCCCTGCGATCTCACTTGTTCGGTCCATGATTCAATTTCTGTAACCGAAATCGCCGGATTCGTTTCGCTCTGAAATATCCAACACGGAACATTCGCAAGATTCTCGGTTTTCGTTGGTTTTACCATCCCAAAAACTGAAATGAATGCTGCCACAGATTCCGGATATTCATTGGCGAAGTCCCACCCACCGGCGGCTCCGATACCATGGCCAATTACATAGACACGGGAGGGATCGATGGAATATACCGATAGCAATTCATTCAAAAAATCTTTTAAACGATGTATATCCCACTGGGGAGCTGCATTGAGGGGGGATACAACGATACTTTGAAACAGTTCCGGAAATGATACGGCCTGATTCGGATTCTCCAAAATGGTGAGAGGCGCGTCATCATAAACATAATAAGAGACAAGTAAAACCAAATCATCAATTTTTTGGCAGGCGCCGGAGAGAAAAAGAATCAACGGTCTTGGATTCCCTGCTTCAGAATAACCGGGGGGAAGATACAACCAATGTTGGTATAAAGAACCGTTCATCGGTGCCTGTTTTCCCGGTGCCGGTACGGGCGCGCGAAATTCCATGACTTGATCTCCGCCGATTGGATCATCATTGACTGTGCCGGAAAATTGCGCGTCATGATTTGGTGCATCCGGGGCGTTGACGGAATAAGTGAGCCGGGATGCACTTTTGGATGAATCGGAAAACGGCGTCAATTCCCACACAATGGTTCTGCCGTTCACGGTGCCATTGCCGGCGCTTGTAACCGTCCAGCCAGCGGGAACCGTTTCTTCGACGATCACAGATTCCGCTTCTCCGGATAGCTGAATAACAATCCCGAGTTCCTGTTGACCCGCCAAATAAAATGATTGCGGAAGGATGCGCTCCGCCGTCACAGCACACTCAACGGCTTGCCCGCAAATGCTCATGAATAAGAATGCGATAAGAATAGAACGTTTCATTTTATCTCCTTTTTTCAAAAGTAGGATGGATCGCGATTTTTCGACCCATCGAAGATTCACATTAGTAAAACCCCAACGGGGTGTAAGAAGATAGCCAGGGCCAACGGCCCTGGTTTGATGTTCGGTAAAACCTAGCCCTGAAAGGGCGTAAGAAGATATCTGCGCCATTTGATTCTTTCTTTCGCCCTTGCAGGGCTAGGATCAATGAACGCTTCCATTTCCAGGGGCTTCGCCCGCTGGCTGTCTTCTTGCGCCCCGTTGGGGCTGGCTTTTCGATCCATCATTGTTTTCTCAGAAACTGATGGATCAAAAGGCGCGACCCATCCTACCAAACTTTTGCTACCCAATCCTGCTTCACTCCTTAATAATCCGGAAGCCAATGTCGAAGGTCGAGTTGTTAGGATGCATGTGGTACCGGAAAGCCGTACGAATGCTCCTTGGCCCGCAGCTGGTCCAACTCCCACCCCGGCAAGCGCGATCTGTGCCAATTTGCTGATCGATGGGGTCGATTTGTGGATCGGCGGAATAAGGCCCATACCATTCCTGACACAATTCCCACACGTTCCCGCATATATCGAACAGATTCCACGGGTTCGGTAGTTTCCCTCCCACATCGTGGGTTTTCCCGCCTGAGTTATCAGGATACCACGCATAGTTCTCGATTTGCGTATAATCGTTGTCATCGCCCCAAAAGAACCTTGTTTGGGTTCCAGCCCGGCAGGCATATTCCCATTCCGCCTCAGAGGGCAAACGAAATGTCCCCTGGCCCATCTGGTTCAATGCATCGATAAAAGCCATACAATCGTCCCACTTGACATAGACCTTCGGAAGATTGCCACCTTCCGAACGGGAAGGAATACCCATCACCGCATTCCAGTGCGCTTGCGTCACTTCGTATTTTCCCATATAAAACGGTTTGGTGATCGTCACCTGGTGCTGTGGACCTTCGTCAGGATCACGATCAAATTCGTCATCCGGGCTACCCATCATAAACGTCCCCGCAGGAATCAAGACCATCTCAAGCGGTTTCACATCTTCGGGAAGATCGAGAGGGAGGGTGATGGTTTCACCGTTCTCATCCGGTATGGGGGTGGGGGTTGGTGTCGTCATGGAAACGGGAACCGGTTCTGTCCCGGTTATTTCAGAGATCGCCAGATCGATTTTGTCTTCGCCCAGATTCAAGACTTCCAGATTATCCACATACGCCGTAAGCGATTCAGTTTCGCTGGTATTGAGGATTTGTATGATCCCTTGGAATCCCGTTGATGGAGGCAAAAAGAAATCTGCGATGCGTTTGTATCGTCCAACAAAGGCAGAAGGATTATTGGGTGTGATCGTCGAAACGTACTCACTCTCCCCTTGATCGACCGACGCCAGATAGAGTGAGGCATGGGGAGCGCTCAATCGCACCGAGCAGCGAATCAAGGCGCAGTTGCCGGTTTGGATGGGCTGCGTAAAAACCATCACTCCTTTGCCGGGATCAGCTTGGACGATCATCCCGTTGCCGTCTGTCGCACCTTCAAATCCGTTATCGGTTGGGATGGGACCGAATGCAATCTTTGCCTCGGGATATTGGCCATATCCCGCCCCCATCACCGTTACACTGTTGGCGGCGGTAGTTGAGCCGGAAAAATCGATGCAGACGAGTGAATCCTGGGCAAAAGCATCCACGGCAACATGTCCAATGAACCCCAAAATAACTAAAATATAAATAATTAGCATCAACTGAAACGAACTACGAGAAATGAAACGGTTTGTGTTCATAATCGTCCTCCACAGAAATGTAGGGGCGGTTCGCGAACCGCCCCTTCGATTCGCTCGCGTTGTATCTTATAGGATGGATCAAACGGCGCGCCTTATCTTACAAGACCTATTGATATAATGAAAAATTCTCAATTCCGGAACTTTCTTCATATTCCCTCACAAGACGAAATCCCATATGGGGAACTTGATAATCGGGAGTGCAGAAATCGCAGCGCCGGTCGGCTGATCGGCACCCTTGAGCATACCCCAGAGCGCCTCCACTGCGTACTACACGCACAGTACCGGTTTCAGGACCAGTGGGATCTACTTGAGGCCCTCGATCCCATGGCGCTTCCCACCAATCCTCACACCATTCCCACACATTGCCATGAATGTCATACAGTCCCCATGGATTGGGGAGTTTTAATCCGACGGGAAGGGGAGTCTCACTTTCTACGGTATTTCCTTTCCACCACATGTACTGGTCATGAATCGGGCTATACTCTTCCAAGTCATCGGTTTCCAGCACATCGCCATAAAAGAATCTTGTCGTGGTTCCGGCGCGGCAGGCATATTCCCATTCCGCTTCCGTCGGCAGCCGAAATGTTCCGAGTCCCAATTCATTTATCTTTTCGATAAACTCCTGACAATCAATCCAAGTTACATTATTGACTGGGATGTTTATGCCTTCACGGCTCGCCGGATTCGTTCCCATAATGGCCATCCATTGCGCTTGTGTCACTTCATATACGCCGAAATAAAACGGTTTTGTGATCGTAACCTCATGCTGCGGCCAATCTGCATCAGGCATAGACCAACTTGGATCGCTTCTCCGTTCATCAGGCGAAGATCCCATTGTAAAGGTACCCGCCGGGATAAGGGCCATCTCCAACGGTTTTGCTTCTACATCCAGATTGGGAATTTCAACGGTTATGGTTTCTACTCCCATCCTGGACTGTCTGTTTTGTTTCAAAAACCATTTGTATAATTCAGGATCATAGTAATGGTCTTCAACGGTAAAGCCGCTGTCCCACGGGACGAAAGTGTACACACATTCCCCACCGAGTGCTCTTAGTTCATCGACACATGATTCAATGACATTGTGAGGAATCGTTTGAAAAGTTTCAAATTCAAGTATCCGGACCGGAAGCCCCGCCATCTTTGCGCTAACGGTAGGTGGAGTCATCATCGATCCTCCTGAAAAAAATGCAGCAAGCAAATCGGGAAATTCATTGGCCATTGCCCAACCAGCGTCCGCTCCACCAGCGTGGCCGTACACATACACCCGGTTCGGGTCAATGGAATAGGTGGAGAACAACTCATTCAAAAAATCCTTTAAGCGATGTATATCCCATTCCGTTGTTGTGGATTGAGGAGAAACGACGATACTTTGAAACAATTCGGGAACAATTTCTGCATTGTCCGGATTTTCCAAAATGGTTAGGATAGAAACCCCATAATGGGTTAGGACCAAATCCAAATCGGTTCCTACGATGCAGCCGTGAAGAAAGAGGAGTAACGGCCATTGGCCTTCTTGATCCGAGTAGCCGGAAGGGAGATATAACCAATAGTTATATAATGAATCATACATGGGAACATGCTTTCCAGCAGCCGGTATGGATTGGCGAAGCGGCATGACACTCTCTCCACCGATGGGATCGCCATTGATCGTGCCGGAAAATTGCGCATCGTTCTCAGCAGCGTCGGGAGTGTTCACGTAATACAGAACTCTGGTGATACCGGAAAACGAAGCCAGCTCCCAAGTGAGGTTTCTCCCGTTTACAGAGGCATTGTTCGTAGCACGGTGCAAAGTCCATCCCGGCGGAATGGTTTCCTGGATCACCACAGAATCCGCTTCGCCGGTGATCTCAATTTTGATCATGAGTTGATCTTGACCTTGTAGATAATAAGGCCGCGGCAGGATGCGTTCTCCCTTTACGGCACACTCTACGGCTTGCCCGAAAATGCTCATCAGTAAGAATACGGTAAGGATGTAACGGTTCATTGGACTCTCCTTTTCTTTTTTTATTTTTTATTATTCATTTCGCCACTTACAAAACATTCATTTCGTCGAATGGCGTCCATCACACTCGATAATTCCTCATCGGCGCTATTCTTGATGAGATAACCGGAAGCTCCGGCTTGAAAAGCCATTTCAACCAGTGTTCGTTCCATATGCACGGTCAGAATAATGATCTTGCAATCCGGCATCGCCTGATGGATGACCCGCGCCGCTTCAATCCCGTTGAGTTCAGGCATGGTAATGTCCATAAAGATGAAATCCGGCTGGAACGTTTCGGCTGCTTCAATCGCTTCCCGACCGTTTTCCGCTTCGATGATTTCAACGGTTTCCACTTTCTCTTCCAACAAGGAGCGAAAGTAGTTCCGGAATTCAGCGAAATCATCAGCAATTAAAATTTTCATGTTTAATTCATATCCAATTCAGCGGCAAACAGGAGTATGTTGATATAAACCAAGAATTACTTGTACATCGAAAAGGCTTCAACTTGAGAAGATATTTCCAGTTGTCTTTGAAAGAAATTCCACACTAATTCACCTGTACTGATATCGTCACGATTCAACCCACCAAAGAAAGACGGTGTTTGATAGTCCTCATATTGAATCGGCCAGGTATGCCCACCGCCATGGACTATATAGAACAGAATTTCAGGTTTATCTCCATCTCTCCATGACCATTCTTCAACCACCGAATTATCATCCGGATTAACATCGGGGAAAATAAATTGTTCAGGCTCGCTCGAATATCCCGCCAAATCCCGGAAAAAATGGATCGTTTCAACGGCGGATAGAAAATTGGCTTTAAATGCGCCAGGTAATTCAAAAAAGCCGCCTTCATAAGGCGTTAAAGGATCCTCGGTTCCTACCATAAACATATAAGGAATAGGTGTATCAAATGAGACGCACAAATTACTATCCGGCGCAGGTAAAATGGATAAGATCGAGGCGATCGCTCGGAATTTCTCCGGGATTTCCGCTGCCAACCGAATACATAAAAATCCCCCATTCGACATCCCCATAGCAAACACTTTCTTCACGTCAATCCTGTATTCATCTTGAAATCGCTGGATCAGCGCTTCGACAAATGCAACATCGTCTACATTTTGCATCCGGGCAGGATTTTGACTGTCTTTGATACAATCGTTCCAGAACTTTTCGATCCCAATGGGATATACGACAATGAATCCGTATTCATCAGCCAATGTTTCGAATTTATAATTCAATTGTGCACGAGTCCACTGTGGATCCGAGTTTGCACCGTGAAAAAGCATGACCAATGGCACGGAGTCAGGAAGAGCCGGAGGGATATAAAAATCATAATTACGTGTCAATGAATCGGCTTGTATCGAAGCGTTCTGTAAAGCACCTTTCAAAACCGGCTCCGGGGGCAAGTTATATCCTTGTGAAAAACAAAAACCAGAAGTGAACGCCAATACAGCACATACAATGCTTTGAATCATAATTCTATGCATGATGGATCTTATCTCTCCCTCAAGTTTCAACATGAATCTTATTGTATGTGAAGGGGATTTCCTGTATATTCTGAATTTCAGTGAATTTTGTATCCTGGAAACTGATGAAAGGGTATCCTGGAAAGTAGGGAGAAGTGTTCCCCAAAAAAAGGGAGGAGTTCAGGATTCCAAAGAGGTCAATCCCTGCCGAATGGCATATTTCGTAAGCTCGGCAATCGTATGAATATCCAACTTCTTCATAATCCTCTGCCGGTGGGATTCAATTGTACTTTCACTGACACACAGTTCGGAAGCAATTTCTTTGGTCGTTTTCCCCTCTGCGATTTGTTGTAGCACATCCCGTTCCCTCTGTGTCAATGTTTTTGAGGTCACATCGGTGGTTATAGGCTCTTTTTGCATGAAATTGAAGACGGAATCCACAACCGATGGTGAAAGATACCGCTTATTTTGCATCACGGTTTGAATCGCTTCGATGAGTTCATCGATCTCGCAACTTTTCGGAAGATATCCCGAAGCTCCAGCTTCGATCATTCGGGCCACGAGTTCGTTGTCCGTATGAACGGAGAGAGCTATCACCTTCACGGTGGGGGAGAGTGTTTTGATTTGTTGAGCCGCCTCGATCCCCGTCATGTGGGGCATGCTGATATCCATGACGACGACATCGACATCCATTTTCTTGATCAGTTCCAGCGTTTCCCGTCCATCACCGGCAACGGCCACCACGTCGAAATCGGAATGCTTCTCCAACAACGAACGTATACCGTCCCGAATGACGATATGATCATCGGCCAATAGAATTCGGATACGCATGCATAGCCTCCGTAACGCCGGCATCCTGCCGGCTCTTTGAACAATTGCCGCCGGGACGGCGGCGTTACAATGGAATTGTCAAACTCACAATCGTCCCTTGCCCCGGAATCGATTGAATATCCAATTTCCCGCCCATTCTACCCGCCCGCTCGCGAAGACCGAATAATCCATATCCGCCTTGATCCGATAAATGGGTTCGGGTTTCCTGCTTGGCAAATCCCACTCCGTCATCGCTGACTTGAATTCGGATGGAATTCTCTTCCCACGTCAAAGCGATTTCCACCTGGGACGCTTGGGCATGTTTGGTGATATTCACCAGTAATTCCCGAGTCGCTCGAAAGAGAAAATATCGGATTTCCTCTACTAAGGATTGAGAACTGCCGGTTTCTTTGAAAGCGACTGTAAATTCATGATGTGTCTGAAACTCATCGGCTAACTGCACCAGAGCCGGCCCGAGTCCGGCTTGATAGAGAAGAGGAGGACAAAGTTGATAGGTCAAGTTTCGTGTCGATTGGAGCGTTTGATCAAGCCGTTTGCGAATGCGAGAGGCTTGCTCTTGGATCTCTTCTGCGATTTTCGATTTTGTTAAAGAAGACAGTTCCAGCATCGAAAGAGACAACGATTGGCTGATGCTGTCGTGAAGATCCGATGCCAGTTTTCTCCGTTCCCGTTCTTCGATTAAAAACAATTCGGAAGTCAGCGCTTGTAACTTTTCACGATGGCTGAGCAACTGCTTGTTTGCACTCGCCAAATGTTCCGTCCGTTCCGCAACCAATTTCGTTAAATTAAAATAGCGTGAAACAAGAAGGCTTAGTAAAGCAAGAATCACAAATGAAGCCAAAGTCATGATGACAAGAAATCCCGGTTCTTTATACCACGGAGCCGCAACGGTGAACTCCCATACGGCAGGCTTGATCGCATGATTGTAATTCACATCCATGGCAGTCACTTCCAACCGGTGATTCCCAGGTTCCAGTTTGGAGAATGCCGCGAATGCATTGTAAGAGTACGGCGACCAATCTCCATTGTCCAAGCAATAGGAATATTGCAATTTCTCTTCGTCCGTATATCTCCAGCGGTCTTCCGCCGTAAAAGTAATACGAACATTGACATGAGGCAAAAATTCCTGAATGTTCTCATCAGCCGGAATTTTGACAATAGGCGGATCGACATCGGCCTCCGGACAAAAAAGCCAATCTCCCGTACGTGTCAATGCCCAAAGGCGCTGCTCTGAATCCTCATATATCTCCTGATAACAGGAGGAAGGCAACCCTTCTTTATAATTATGGTACGTCCAGATTCCATCCTTCCAGCGATAAAGACGTTTCCGGCTGACCACCCAAATGCTGCCATCTTGACATTCCAGCATTTGAAACACACCGACGTCTTGGCTGCAATCCAATATTTGCCGCCATGTTCCCTTATCATATTCATACACGGAATAGCCAAAACCGGCCCAGATGGTTCCATCCGACAGTTCTAAAAATGCGCTGCCCGGCCGGTTAGGGTGAGATTCTTCCGGCGGCTCGATCGGTTGATAGTTTCCCTCTCGTAAAATGCCAAAAGGCCCGAGATAAAAATTCAAGAGCCAAATATCTCCGTCACGAGTATGAAAAACCCGAGTCACATTATCTAATTCCGGAATCGTTTCTTCATCAGCAATCGTCGAGAATGCGCGGCCATCAAATTGCTCCAAGGAATACAAACTTGTTTGTTGATCTTGGCAAACGAAATATACTGTTCCTTTGGGGCCGGGAAATCCATTGAAAAGAATCTTGTTTGGGGAACTCACCGATTCAATGATATCCTTGGATCGATTGTAAACAACCAAATGATTGCGGCCTGTTTTCCGCATTTCAATTTCATTATGAAAATAAAGAGCCTCCCGTCCATCCGCCAATGGATGAACCTGGAGTTCGAAATTTAAATTATAAAAATCTTCCGGTTGGGGAAACGTTTCTATATCATAATGATGAACGTTGTTTCCTTTGCTGCGAATCAATTGTCCTTGTTTCGCCAGCCAAAGATACCCGCTTTTATCCATTCCCAATACTTTCTCATAGCCATGGAAGCGAGGATTCAATTTCGCGGGTGGCTGCCATAAAGGGGGAGCGTGACGCATCAAGCCGCCGATCGAGCCAACCAATGCAATGTCCCCCTTCCGGAAGGCAAAATCGCATAACGGCAGTCCGAGAATGTCATTTCTTTCGATGGCTTTGATCTCTTTTCCCGGTTCCTGCATATAAATTGCCCCATCGAGCCACCCGGTCGTCCAAATCCGCCTCAGCGAATCGACCCAACCGTAGTGGGTGCGAAAAGAATAATTTGCGGATATTTTTTTATACCGGTCACCATGAAATTGCATCATATAATCCGAAATGGGTTCAGTGCTTTGATCGACAATGCGCGCATAGATTTCTTGATCGGACAGAACAACCGGCCACCACTGAATGGCCATGTTCCCGGTATCGGGAAGTAGGAATTCCCGCCATGTCCACTTCCCGTCTGAATGATAAGTGAATTGAAAAATCCCTTTGTCCCCAAATCCCCAAAAAACCCCCTCGGCCGATCCTTTATGGATGGACACGAAAGAGTCATGCAATGTATCTTCTTTATGAAGAAGGTTCTCGGATTGACCGGCTTCGAGATCATGGACAAAAAACCTCTCATGGTCGGTCATAATCACCCGATTGGGTTCATAAAACTGAAAAATCTGTGTATCCCAAGTGGTTTTTTCCCTCAAACCCGGGATCGGAAATTTTTGCCACTCTTCGGTAGAAGGATCGTACCGGATCATCCCAAAATGATCCGGTGGCATGATTCGCGACTCATCATTGTATACAGACCAGAGGTACCCCTGTTCATCCTGTTGAATTGAACCCAGACGGCAATCCGTTGAAATGGTTTTTACTTGATATCCATCATAAATAAAGATTGTGTCGTGGTTGTGAACCAGCGCGTAACCTTCCGGAGTGAAATCGATGATAAAAGGTAAGTCAATCTCAGGATAATAGCGCCAAACGCCGGGATGTTGCGCATACAACGAAGACTGTCCGATCAGGACAACCATAAACATGAAAATCCGGATTGCTGCTTTCATCAAGATGTTTTCTCCCCTTCATCCCACATGACTGACGCAGTGCGCTCATACCATTGTATATTCATTCTATAGATTTATGAAAGAGTATAGAAAACGGTTTTCAATAGATCGTGTGAATTCTTAAAAGGAGGAAGAATATCATAATGCTACGGCTAAAAGTATAAAAAAATGTGGTGCGGACATCCTGTCTGCACTAAATGGAAACCATAAATACAAACGAATACGCTTTTTATACAATACAATACTTTTTTCTCGCGTCCCATCATTTTCGTAATGGCACTTTCTTTACAACTTCGGCAGGTATAGCATGCTTAATCCCAATCCGAATACGATAATCATAATTGCGCCGCAAAATTCCAAATAGCCATGCAATTTGGAAGCAATCCCCCATCTCCTGGAGGAATAGGTATAGACAGTTGCATTCGTGACCATCGCCATTAGCCCCGCTACCATCAAAACGATCATCATACCGGCGGAAATACTGATAACGGTGATCAGCCCGAGAAAGAGAATGTTATGCGTGACGGCAACCAACATGACGGTTATCGATAAAGGACATGGAATCAGTCCGGCGGCAAAAATCCAACGTGAAGCAGACTGCCTTGAATCGGATGGTTTTTTCAATGCTCTTCGTTTTTTCCGAATCAGTTGAATAAAAAGAGCAATGCCGGCAAAAAGAATGAAACAAGCAATCACAAAACTGAAATAGGATTGAATTCGAATCCGCTGCATCCCTACATAGGAAGATAAAACCGTCTGAAACAAAAACGCGAGGAAAACCGCACTACTGGTATGAATAAGAGAAATACCGGCGGTGGTAAATACGACTTGAAGAAAAGATGCTTTTCGTTGTAAAAAATATCCAATCACCACCGATTTGCCATGTCCAGGACCCAAAGCGTGAAGAATTCCGTAAAAAAGCGAAAAAGCAATTAACAATCCAGCAACTTTCCAGGAGAAATTCTCTTTGGCGTGAATTACCAAATCCCCCAGTTTGCGGTTGTATGTAGCTTGGAACGAAAAAAGTTTGTTTCGAAGTGTTTTAAAAAAAGAGTCCCGTCTCAGAGAATCGCCCCTTGTATCCACATATACCGATTCGATTTCCTGCGTATTTTCTACCTTGTCCGAGGATGAGTTTGTGGGCTGCGAAAAAAATTCGACCGCAAAACAATCTTCATTCGAGGAAAGAGGATTCAACCGGATGGATGAATGATTCGCACCATCATGATTGACTGTCGAAGCAGGTTCTTGAAGGGTAAATGCGACAAAAAATTCCGGATCCTCGATTTCCACAAGCAACGTTTTCCGCTCGTTAGCTTGTAAAGGAGGCTGAAAGGTAATCCCAATAAGATAATGAACTTGATTCTTTGCGATAAAAACCCGCTTTAGAGTCGCTTCGAAATTATCGAAGATTTGATTCCCAAAAGAAAGAGACAAAAAGAAATTGGCTTCTTCCTCGATCGATCGGTAATTCTCATTGAAATAGGGCATTTCCTCCGGATCGACTTGGGCATTTCGATTTTTATCGATATCTTCAATAAAAATCTCACTGGTAAAACGGTCAAATGTCCACTGCATTTCGATGCCATGAAGTAGTTCTTTATCGATTTGCAATGTCGGGGCAAAATCGATAAAAACATGCGGATGTCCTAAGCAAATGGTCGGGAAAACCGGGAGGATAAGAAATAGCAAAATCCAGTAATACGATATATATCGGTGATTATTCAAAGACATAAATCCCTAAACCCTAAATAAACACAGTACAATAAATTTCTATTCGTATCGTTTCATGAATTCAAATGTCATTAAAAATCCGTATTTGGTTCCTGCAGATCGAGTTCCTTGATCCACGCATTGCGGAACAACACTTCGTGCCCTTCACATTGCAGTTTGAGTCCGCCGGGAACATCGGTAATCCCGAATCCTCCTTCATTCCCGCCGTCGATTCCAGAATTTTTGCCACCCCACACTTTTTGGATTTTTTGGTTCGTATGCGCTTTCACACCATTGAAATACATGGTCATCATGGCTTTTTCCACGAGTTGTTCGTCTTCGAAACGGGCGGCTCGGAATTGAATATCATAGGCATTCCATTTCCCCGTCCCGTGATAGGCTTCATACGGCCCTTCCGCTTCGTTGATCACAGCGGCCATGCCGTGTTTGGTTTTGTCACCGTCCAGGATTTGGATTTCATAGCGATTTTGCAAATAGACACCGCTGTTTCCACCTTTGTGCGGCACCAGGAACTCGATATGCAGCCGAAAATCACGGTATTTCTTTTTCGTAACGATATCCGCCGCTCCATACTTGCCTCCATCTGCAGCGGGATCGGAACTTGCCAGCACTTTGCCCGAATCGACCGGATCATCGACAATTTCCCATTTGATCGGAAGAGAAGAACTAAATCTCGGCCCTTCCCAATAAGTCCATTTCTCATCCAACATTTCGCGGCTTCCATCAATCAGAATATCCGCTCCTGGCGGCGCCGTTGCACCCAAACCGATTTTTTTCTGATCATTTGTCTGGTTCACCCACAACTCTAAAACGGTGCCGTCATGAGTAGGAAGACGCAATATATCGACATCGCCGTCCCCATCGAAATCAGCCGCTTGCCCATTATAAATACCTTTCTCAGTCAAGGTGACTTGTTTCCAATTTTCGGCATTTCCTTGATTCAGAAATAGATAAACAGGAAACGTGTTGATCTCCAGCGCTTTCGCTCTGTTGGTATTGATACCGGAAAGAACATCGTAATCCCCGTCATTGTCAAAATCAAAAACCTGCAGCGTGTGCGCAGCGGGAAGATTTTTGTGAATGATCGTTTCCTTCCAATCACCCGATTTCGGATCCTCGGAGCGATACATTGCAACCGGATAGCCTTTGCGCTCGGAATGAGAAATAAAGACCTCCGCTTTCCCATCCCGATCCAGATGCCGGCAGAAAACCTTGCTGGCATTGCGCGACCAATCGCCTTTCTGGCTGTTCCATTTTTTATCGATGGTGTGAACGGTCCACTCACTTGTCAAATCGCCGCCGGGATTTTCCACCCAATACCCATTGGCCGCCACATCGATATCTCCGTCTCCGTCAATATCCCCGACATCCATGCCTTCATGAAGATTGTTGAGTTTGATGTTTTGCACCGTTGTCCACTTGGAAGGGGAATCCTGGCGGAAAATCGTCATCGTGTTTTGTTCGAAGACAATCGTAACCAGATCGAGTTTCCCGTCGCCGTTGAAATCGGCAGCGTTGACATCCTTCACAAAGGCGGGAGACTCTCCGATTTTGTGAGCGGTCCAGGAAGGATTCTCGTACCAATAGACGGTTGTCGGTGAACCGCCTTCATCCCACTCGCCGGGATGCGCAAAAGCAAAAATGTCGATATCTCCATCGTTGTCGATATCCCCGGCATCCAGGTCGCCGCATGCAAACGTTTCCCCGCCGGGAGCCGTTTCCGCAATAATATGCTGTTTCCAACTTTTCAAATCATCGCTGGTTTCCAGCCATCCAAGCCAACCGCCATGGGCATTGTTGTTTTGCAACGCAATATCGAGCAGCCCATCGTCATTGATATCGACCAATGCACGCGCCCACCACATATCGGCATTCTCAGAAATCACCTGAACATCGAATTGAGGGGCAGTTTGTTCAGCTTCAGCCATCACCGGGATGCAAAAGATACTACAAACCAATGCAAAGAATAAATACGAGTGTGTTTTCATGATTTGACTCCTTCGAGAGGATTTACTCCAGTTTGGATTTCGAACTTGCTCTGTATTATCTCTACCACTACTTTTTCATTGATTGGTGAGACAATATAGTAAAGACTGAAAACAGAAAATATCAATACCGTATTGTTTCTTCGATCTCCCAAGAAGAAAAGTCCGTTGAAGGTTTTCAATCAATCCCTGTTATGAGAAAGGATTTTCAGCCTCAGACAGTTCCCGCGACATTTTCCACCCCGCGGACTTTGCGGCTGATTTGGGTGATTCGGGAGAAATCTTCATGGGTTACATCATCGGGCACTCCGCCGGAATCCATGAAGATAAGGCGGTTACAATCTTTGCCCAAGTTCGCAAGTTGTTGAAGGTACTCTTCCTGTTTGCCGGCAGGCCAGTTCCAGAAGCTGGTGGGGAAACCACCGACGATGATGAAATGGTGGGAATAATTGTTGATCAAATATTCGATATCGTGGCCTTCTTCGGGATCGAAGGGATTGATGAAATCGAAACCACATTCAACGAGGTCATCGAGAATGGGGGTGACGGCGCCGTGAGTGTGAAGGTGGACGTCGGCGCCGAGGCCGTGGACAGTTTCACAGAGCCGCTTGTGCCAAGGTTTAAAGAAATCGCGGTAATGATCGGGTGACATGATCAGTGATTCGCGGCTACCAAGATCGTCACAAAAGGTGATGCAGTCGGCTCCGGCTTTGACCATCATACGGGCGGCGGTGAGGTTCCATTCGCCCAACCGTTCGAGAAGAGTCCCGATCAGGTTGGGCTGCTCGATCAAGTTGATAAGGGTGTCTGAGTATTCCATGAGGAAATAGTGGATGCCTGAGAAGAAACCATTCAGCGAGCCGATGACATATTCTCCCTTCGATTGCAGATAGTTGACATCCTGTTTGAATCCTTCGTAGCGCTTGGGATCGGCGGGATCGGGAAGTGTAAGCCGGTTGAGGTCGTCCATCGTTTTGATGGGGTGTTCGTAGTGATGATAGAAGTGGGGGTGGAATTGGACTTTGGCTTTGACGCCGGTTTCGTATTCGCAGATCAGTTCCTTTTCATCGTGTTTGATCATGCGGGAAAAGAATTCTCCCGGTCCGCCGTGGCCGAAGCAGATGTTGGCGCCTTTGCCGAGGCAGGCGAAGCATCGGCCCGTTACGTTGTTGAATTCGATCAAGCGGTCAAGGGCGTCGGACCCCATGGGAGATGGATCGAAATACTCGGGAACGTCATAAATCCACATCGGATAGTAGTGGCAGCTTTCCGGTGTCAACCGCCGGGCCAAATCGCCGTTGAAAAACGACATCCAGTGTTGGGGGACAGGAAGGTCTTTTTCTTTTCGGAGTAAGGCTTTGATCCATTCGTGTTTGGTCATGGGAATTCCTTTGTTGTTTTAGATTCTGAATTGTTTTTACACCAATCAAATCGGATTCTCGCTGATCCATACTGCTACAGCATAGGAAAAATCAGTAAATGGAAGTCGGTTATGTTCCCAGTTCAGTTTTCGGCATATCGCGGGTAATGTTTTTTGAAATTTCTGATACCTTTGATAAACCTTCTTTCCTCCAGGAACAATTGTTGTTCGAGGATCTAATTCTTGTCTCAACCAATTTCTAACAATTTCAATGACTTGTTTCTCACGACCGCTGTGTGCATAAATGTCTTGACCGGAAATATCCGAGATGAATTGTTGATAACGATATGGTTCAATATCCATTACCAGAATTACTTTTTCCCTACGAATGATATCTCCGAATCTTTTACATCCAAGATCAAGACCTAATTCCAATGGCATATTGAAACGTGGAAGACAAGAGTCAGGATCAAGATCGGTTCGTGATAGATCATGAATGCTGTATTTACACTCAGAGATGATGTCGAAAATCTTGCTTAATCTGTTTTGCCCTGCATTGCTAGCTTCCAGTGCACATCTTGGTTCAAAGCCAACATCGCGTACAACAAATACAATCGCATTGAACAAAGGAGTATAGAGATTGTCGAAGGGGCAGTTGATAAATACGTTTCTGTGGAAATCGGGATGATTTTTTGTCATGAATAACCAAAGAATATCGGGAACAGTTTTCCGCTTTGATATATCCCTATCATCTTTCCTTCAACACATTCAACGATCAGATCTCTGCTTCTTGCAACACTTCTCTGATCGCCTTTCTGATTGCTTTCTCTTTCGTTTTGCTTGCTAATTTCGGAAACAATACTTTTCTGGGGGATTTGGGGGGGAGAGGATCAAAGTTAAAACGAACTCTCTCTCGGATACGGCCATCTCGGGCATGGATTAAAAGTTGCCCATTTTCTTTTTGAGCGATCTTTTTGGCTGCTGCAATGGCATCACGTTGGGTGTTATGTACAGAGGATATTTTACACTCGCCTTCCCGCCGTACCGCCCAGCTATTATCATGCGGGATCACATATATGTTTCCGGTTTTTCTAGGAGCCATCTCACACGTCTTTATTGTTTTATGATTGATCATCCAGCCAACGGCTGATAACTGAATTATACACAATTTTTCAATTACTTGGAATACTTTGTTCATTCATTAGACATTCTAAAGATTGGAAGAATGAAATCAAGATGTCACACTGAAACAAATAATTTCACCGGTTGTTTCCTGCAATCCGTTCCCACAACCAGGAATGGATAAGGGTTTCGACGGAGTTTTGTTGGGATTGGGCTATTTCAGTCAGTTGGTTCAATAAGTCTTCGTCAATAGAGACAAAGTGATATTTTCTGTCGATGTTCACTTCAAAATCTGCTTCCGGCATATGCTCCCAATGTTCGCCCATATCGTGAGAGTCAAAGTACTCTACCAGGTCGGGAAGAGATTGAAAATGTGGAAGAGGTGATGATTTATTTTCTATCATATTGTTTTCTCTCCTTGTATGCCATATCTCTAGCACTCAATATCAATCCTTCAGAAGTCGTTTTGTAGATAAAGAGCACTGTCAAATAACGCCCTGCATCCGTTTGTCCTAAAGCCATGTAGACATCTTCTCCTTTTTGTTTTCCGCGTTCAACAAAACGAAACTTTGGATTATTGTTGAATAATTCTTCCACTTCATGTGTGGTTACATGATGTTTAGTAGCAAGTTTGTCAACAATCGCCGTGAGCCAAATAATTCCTTCGATGCGCATGAGCAATCTCTTATCGACGCCACTTTTGCCTTGTTTTTTTCAATCACTCTTTCTATTCTATAGTATTCCTGATTCCAAATCAATCATAATTTTCGTTCTATCGATTTGACCAAATTCAACAGGGTCTCGGTAGGCGCACATCTCTTGTCAAATTTGCAGAATTTTCTACTCTACAAGTACGACTCATTCATTTCAGAGACAGAGCGAGGGAATCATGATCAAGGTAGCCATTATCGGAGCGGGCGGGATTTCGCGGACGCATGCGGAGACGTATCGGAAGTTTTCGGAGCGATGCCAATTGGTGGCGTTGGCGGATACGTATCCGGACAAAGCCCGGCAGAAGAAAGAGGAATTGGGGCTGGATGTCGAGGTGTATGACGATTTTCAGAAAATTGCGGAGCGTTCCGATATCGATCTGGTATCCGTCTGTGTACCCCCGTATGTACATGCGGAGATCAGCATCGCTTGTTTGGAGGGGGGGAAGCACGTCATTTGTGAGAAGCCGATGGCTCCGTCACTCTCGGAATGTTATGCCATGCTGGATGCGCAGAAAAAGAGTGGGAAGGTGTTGGCGATCATTGCACAGAACCGGTTCCGCAACGAGATCCAGAAGCTGAAAGCGGTGCTGGATTCGGGGATCGCGGGAAAAGTGCTGCATGCGCAGGTTGATTCGTTTTGGTGGCGCGGGCATTGTTACTACGATCTGTGGTGGCGGGGAACATGGGAAAAAGAAGGAGGAGGCTGCACGCTGAATCACGCCGTTCATCATATCGACATGTTTCAATGGATGATGGGCATGCCGGTGGAAGTGCGGGCAGTGATGAGTAATACCGCGCACGACAATGCCGAAGTGGAGGATATTTCCATCGCAGTCTTGAAATATATCAATGGCAGTGTGGCGCAGATTACCAGTTCCGTCGTGCATCATGGCGAAGAACAGCAGCTGGTATTCCAAGCGGAGAAAGCGCGGGTGTCGTTCCCATGGAAGGTCTATGCGTCCAAATCGCGTAGCAACGGATTTCCGGATGAAGATTCGGAGATGGCGGCGGAAATCAATAAGAAGTACGAGTCGCTTCCGGATTTGAACTATCAAGGGTATGAAGGGGAATTCGATAATGTGCTTACTGCTATCGAGACCGGAGGCGATGCGCTCGTGAGTGGGAAAGAAGGATGTAAGACGATGGAATTGATCACTGCGATCTATCAATCCGCTTCCACCGACACGACGGTGCGGCTGCCGCTGACGCAGGACAGCCCGTTTTATACCGCCGAGGGAATCCAGAAGAACGCCATTCATTTTTATGAGAAGAAAGCGTCGGTGGATAATTTCGGGGATGACAATATCATTGTGGGATCAAGCAGTGAGAAGTTCAAATGAAAGTGCAATGAACACGGAGCGCGGGCATCCTTGCCCGCATCTTTTAACGAATGCACTTTCATTCTTCATCAGAATCTTTCAAAAATAGTGAATACAAAAGGAGAATGATTATGCAAAAAGCCGATGGGATGATGTATGCTCCGAAAGGCAAAGTCAACTTCGTTTGCGAGAAGGGGGATTTTCGCTTCGGGACGATCGGATTGAATCACGGCCATATTTACGGCATGACGAACGGATTGACCGAAGCGGGAGGAGAACTCGTGTGGGTGTATGATCCCGATCCGGAAAAAGCGGAAGCGTATAAAAAGACGTATCCGGAAGTGAAGATCGCTTCCAGTGAAGAAGAAGTGCTCAATGACGATTCCATTCATTTGATCACCAGCGCGGCGATTACCAGCGACCGGGGGCCACTGGGTTTGCGGGTGATGGATCATGGGAAACATTATTTGAGCGACAAGGCTCCGTTTACGACGCTTGAGCAATTGGAAAAAGCACGGGCGAAGGTAAAGGAAACGGGATTGATCTGGTCGGTATGCTACAGCGAACGGGTGCATAACGAAAGCGCCGTGTTTGCCGGACAATTAATTAAGGACGGAGCGATCGGTAAAGTGTTGCAGGTTACGAATATCGCTCCGCACCGGTTGAACGCGCCCAGCCGGCCGGATTGGTTTTTCATCAAAGAAAAATACGGCGGGATTCTGTGCGATCTGGGGAGCCATCAGATCGAGCAGTTCTTGCATTATGCGGATGTGAAGGAAGCCAAGGTTGTGCACAGCAAAGTGGCGAATTATGAACATCCGGAGTATCCTGAATTGGAAGATTTCGGGGACGCGGCTCTTGTCGGCAGCAATGGGGCGACTCATTATTTCCGGGTAGATTGGTTCACACCGGACGGATTGGGCGCATGGGGGGACGGCCGCGCGTTCATCATGGGAACCAAGGGATATATCGAAATGCGGAAGTATATCGACGTGGCGCGCGATGCGGTTGGCGATCATGTCTTCTTGGTGGATGGGAATAAAGAGCAGTCGTTCAGCGTAACCGGTGAAGTGGGGTATCCGTTTTTCGGGGAGTTGATCTTGGATTGCTTGAACGGGACGGAGAAGGCGATGCCGCAGGCGCATACGTTTTTGGCAGCGCAGCTCTCATTGGAAGCACAGGTGCAGGCGGAGCGGGTGGTATAAGTAACGCCGGCATCCTGCCGGCTTTTTTGGACGTGCCGCCGGGACGGCGGCGTTACGGTTTCGTGGAGATCAATATGAAAAATCTTATTTCATTCCTTTTATTATTTTCAATCTCATTCATACCTTCTGCGACTTTCGCTGCAGAGGATCCGCTGGTTTGCACATCCGTTCTTGATCATGGGGCGGTTGCTGATGGTGAGACGGATTGTACGGAAGCGTTTCAGAAAGCGTTGGATTTTGCCGCCGAGAATGGTGGAGGAATCGTTGCCGTTCCGGCGGGACAATATTTGTTTGAAGAAAATCTTGTTTTTCCTGCGGGAGTGACACTGCGTGGTGTGTGGGAATCTATGCACCATGCGGATATCGGCCGTGGAACGCAGATGTTTGTCACTGGTGGGAAGGGGGATGAAGACGGGACTCCGTTTATCACTCTTCAACAGAGCACCTGTCTGAAGGGAGTCACCATTTTTTATCCCGAGCAGGATGTGAATGATATTCAGCCGTATCCTTGGACGATTCGCGGGAAAGGGATGTTTTGCAGTGTCATCGATGTGACGCTGGTGAATCCGTATCGCGCCATCGACTTCGGGACCGAGCACAATGAGCTGCACTGCATCCGCAATGTTTTCGGATGCCCGTTGCGGGAAGGGATTTATATCAACCAAACGACCGATATCGGGCGGGTGGAAAATGTCCATTTCAACCCGCACTCCTGGGCGCGGGCGGATTACCCGAATAAACCGGTGGAAGGCAAGTGGGATGTTTTTCTTAACTATCTCAAAACAAATCTTATCGGTTTTCGCATTGGGAAAACGGACTGGGAGTATATGGTGAATTGTTTCGTCATATTTCCGAAAATCGGTTTCCATTTTGTCCGAACCGACGCGGGGGATCCCAATGTTGTGTTGACGCAATGCGGTTCGGATATCGGACCGGTGGCGGTGCAGGTCGATGCGTCGCAATCGCATGCCGGTTTGGCGTTCAGCAATTGCCAAATGATGGCGCAGGTGATTGTGAGTAAAAGCAATCGGGGGCCGGTGAAATTTTCGAACTGCGGATTCTGGGGGATTCCGGCGACGGATCACCATGCGCAAATCGACGGTAGCGGTACCGTTATGTTTACATCCTGCCATTTTCAGGGCTGGGGCCGCACCGATTCCGAGGCTCCTGCCATTTGGGCGCATGGCGGGAAGTTGATTTTGAATGGATGTGATTTTCTCGATGTAGGGAAACGGCATGTGAAACTTGAAAAAGCGGTGCAGTCGGCGTCGATTTTCGGGAATCATTTTGCCGGGGGGATGAAGGTTGAGAATTTATCGGAGGGGAAAGTGGAGATAGGGTTGAATATTGAGTAAGTATCTCCCCATACATTCCCTCAAGGATGGGAGGAAATGTATCCACTTTGTTTACAGAAAGATGTGTAGTTATAGCATCGAGGAAAAGGTAGGCGCACGTATAGCGTCTGAAAAAATGAGAATTTTTCCATTATCATAAATTCCCTTACGCACTACCAAAATAACAGTATATGCCGTAACGCAACGGGTAGCAGGGGTAAGCGTAGTCTACCCTTGCCGAATTATCTCTATCTCCTTGTCTTTATTTTTTTAGTTGGGCGCCCAACGGAGGGCGGCGACTACGTGGTTGAACCTGTAATGCCTATCGGATACACACGCGGTATCGCGGCGGTTTCTCTGTTTGGATACCTGTACCACCATGAGGAGAAACCGGAATCGGCATCACAGGATGGGCCGTTCACGGGGAACGACGCCGGAGTTCATCGTGATGCACTCGGTTTTTTTTAGGCTGAAGGTGGAAGGCTGAAGGGGCGGCGAGATACAAGCCAGGGCAGATAAAACTTGCCCTGGGTACCCTTTTGGCTTTCAGACGCAAGGGCAGATGGTACTTGCCCTTGCTACCCGGTTGCCTTTCAGGCGCAAGGGCAGAAGGAACTTGCTCTTGTAACCCAAAAGTGCCTAAGCGCCTTTTACACAGACAGCCATTTGGAAATCCTTTTTGGCCCGCTGAACCGGGGCGGGTTGTGGAGGTTTTGTTATCCTCCGGCGGTCCGGATTTCTTGTTGTAGTCTGGTTCGGATGTAACGGTTCTCGGCCGAGAAAAATGTTACGTCCCTCTACTAATTAGGGAGAGTGCCGCATTTTGGGAGAATTAATGTTGAGGGAGAATTTTTTTTCTGGTTGTAAGTTTTGTATTTTGAAGGGATTAGAAGGTGAGTTCCTGAAGTAGCGGGGATATTTTTTTTGCGGTTGGCGGGAAGAAATTATCATCACAAGCGGTGACATAGAAGTACAACTGGTACCTACAACAAAGAAGAAAGAAACCGCACAAAAATTCCGTGAACCGGGCGCCATCATCAGAACCGACATTCAACACACACACGGTAATTGCATGCAAAACCTCGCCCCTTTTCCTGCTTCACTCTCAACTGTAAGCGTCCCTCCATGCAATTCAACAAGTTCCTTCGCGATTGACAATCCCAAGCCGCTGCCTTTTGCAAATGTCTTCGACGCATTTGTGCGGTAAAAGCGCTCCCATATCTTTTCGCATTCTTGCTTTGTCATGCCGATGCCGGAATCTTTGACGGAAAGGATGATTTGAACATCGGTTTGCGTGAGAGTCACTTCGACAGTTCCATTTTTCGGCGTGTATTTAATCGCATTGCCAATGAGTTCACCGACTACTCGTGAAATCTTTCCACCATCGATATGTAGGGTGAAATCTCCAGGTTTTGCATGTAATGATAGATTGATCTGCTTCTGATCCACTGCCGGTTGGTTTTCGTTGATGATGTTTTCCAATAATGCTTTAAAGGGAACATCACTTTTTTCTAATACAATCCGCCCGGTTTCAATTCGGTTCAAGTCAAGTACATCATTGATAAGATTCGTCAACCGATCGACGGATTTTGTGGCCCGTGTCATTACTTTCTGTTGTTTTTCGTTAAGATCACCTGCAATACCTAAAAGTAAATTATCCAAACTCCCTTTAATGGCAGTGAGCGGTGTTCGCAGATCATGGGAAGCCTGGGAAACGAATTGGGATTTCATTTTGTCGAGTTCGAGGAGGCGCGCGTTGGCATGTTGTAACTCGGCGTTGGATTGGTTGAGCCGTTCATTGGTGAAATGGAGTTGCTGGTTGGAATCCCGCAGCCGGAGATGACGGTTGACTGCATATCCGAGAAATAGAAGAATCAAGAACGTGAAAACGGTTAGGATCGAAATCAAAACCGGTTCTTTATACCATGGACGTAGAACAAAAAATTCAAATTCCGCCGGTGACTGGTCAATGTTCCAGTTGCGGTCCATTGCCCGCACCTGAAATCGATGTGAGCCGGGAGCCAAGGGTTTGTTGATGGAAGCGATGGTTTCGTTGGCGAACGGTGTCCAAGTCTCTTCATCGATCCGGTAGGAATACAAGAGGCGTTCCTGTTTCGTGTATTTCCATTTATCCATTCCCGAAAATACGAACTGAGCACTACCGCCGGGAGCGATATATTTTGAATTCTTTTGGGGATCGATATAGGTTTCCGGTGCGTCGGCATCGGCTTCGGGATGGTATAAATCAGCGCCTTTCGATGTTCCTACCCAAATTCGGTTTTGGCTGTCCTCGAATACTTCCCAAATCCCCGCGTCGGTCAAACCATCTTCGGTAGTGTTTTCCACCCAGGAGCCGTCTTTATAGTGGTATAGTGACAATCCAGCCGTAACATACACACTTCCATCGTGAGCTTGTATCATGGAACGGACTGTTTCGAAAAGTTTCTTAATTTGGGTGCACCGTTCTTCTTTATATTCATAAATCCCATCCGAGCTTCCCAACCAGATTCGTCCATCCTCCAACTCGAGAATCGATAACACTTGTAAATTATCAGAAACTCCTTGCTCTTCGCTCAAAGGAAAAAAACGGCCATTCCGGATAAAACCGGAAAACTTTTTTTGCGGTGATCCCAGCCAAATATCCCCATTTCGTGCTTCATGCAGATCGCGCATGTCTAGCCCCGTGTCCGGTTTTGGAAAATCCAGTTCGTAGACGGTGGTGAATGTGTTCCCATCGAACTTCTCCAAATACAATTTTTCTGTTTTTTCGCTGTATGTGAGAACCCACATTTGTTCATCACGGCTGGGAGCGGAAACAAGAATATACCGGTGCTGTGGGTGAGAGGCGATTCCTATAAATCCCTGCTCCGCATCAAATAAAGCGATGCTTCGAATGTTGAATCTCGGACCGACAGGCAATGCGATGCGGCCATCGTGCAAACAACACAGTACATTTGCTTGTCCTCTGTAAAAAACAAATTCTTCATTCGGAAAAGGATAATGCTTCCATTTGCCTTGCTGAAGATAGAAAAAACCTTCTCTATGCAAAAACCATAAGCAGCCGGTTCGATCTTCTTGGATGGCATGGACATGAAATGGGAAGGGCTGGAATGCCACAACCGGTTGCCAGGTGGGTAGAGCGTGACGAACCAGACCCAAATGAGTCGCCAACCAAAGAGCGCCCTGCTCATCTACTGCGAAAGCATAAATAACGGCAGAAAGACGTCCCATTCGCTCGAGTAAGTTGACCTTTTCATTTTCAAGAAAGCCCAACAACTCTCCACCACCAATTACATTGAATAACCAGACAGTACCATTGCCATCCCTCACTCCAGAAACAAATCCATCGATGTCGATTTCACCGCCTTTTAGCAGAATGTTCCATTTCTCACCATCCCAATGAATCAAATCGGATGTTTTGGCCTCAATTTTTTTCCGCTCGAAGGCAGTCCCGAAAATCTCCCCGGAATTCCCTTCCACGATCATGCCAAATTCTTGATAGGGAAATGCATCCGGAAAAGGAAATTCATCCCACGTCTGCTCCGCCGGCCGATTCATTTCGATTTTAGGAATGTGAATCAGTCCACGTGCGCCCGCGATCCAATACTCGCCATTACGGGCTTTGAGTAAATCCGAAAAGTATCCAATGGAAGTATCGCTAGCAGAGACAATCGTATGGGATTCCTGAGAGATCACATCCCAATCGGTCAGTCGTTCCGGGTACAAAAATACAATCCGGTCACCGCCGAGAGGAACCATGAAATTCCTGAATAGACCTGCAAAGACCGACATTTTCTGAAGAAGCGGGGAGGTGGGGAGTGTATAGTTCTTCCAGGTTTCCTGTTCCAACCGATTCAATCCCTGATTTCGATTGTAAAACCATAATTCACCGGCCGGACTTTCGTGAATACGTGTAAAACTGGTACTTCCGGGCAGTATTTCGATTTCATAGCCATCCAAACGGCTGATGGTTTCGGCGTTGCCGTGCGTGACAAGGACATTTCCATTTCTCCCCATGGTGACGGTGCCACAAAAGGTCAATCCCAATCCATCTGCTTGCGTCCAAAAGCGCCAATGTCCAACTTCCTGAGATTGCGCGCAGGGTAGCATCAGGATGATCAAGATTGTAACGATGATGTTTTTTTTCATGTTTATGAATTCCCCTTATCACTGTCAACCGTAATTGATCCCCCATGCATTTCAATCAACTCCTTTGCGATTGATATCTCCAATACGCTCCCTTCTGCATATATATAAATCCTGAGAGCATAAAACCTGAGCCTGTATCCAAATGATTGTATGAATACCTAATTGCCGGTTTTCGATTTCCATGCCATAATACTATACAGAAATTCGAGTTGAAGGAAACGATCATGAATGTGGATGTTCACGAAGCGAAAACGGATTTGCTTGGCCTGATCGACAAAGTGAAAGCAGGTGAAGAAATTATCATTACGAGCGGTGACACAGAAGTACAACTAGTGCCGAAAACAAAGAAGAAAGAAACCGCAAAAAAATTCCGTCAACCAGGGGCCTTACGAGGGCAAATATGGATGGCCGATGATTTTGACGAGTGGCCGGACGACTTTGCATTTCCATTTGGCAAGGCGAAAAAATGAATTTTTTGTTGGATACTCATGCGATTTTATGGTGGTTGGATGATAATCCAAAATTCTCAAAAACCGCACGGGAAATCGTTAGAAATCTTGATCATCGTGTTTTTATCAGTGTTGTCTCACTTGTGGAAATTCGGATAAAACAAAGAATTGGGAAACTCACGGGGATTCCCGATAATCTTTCAGAGATACTAATGCAATCGCCATTTGATATACTTGATTTTACTGCTGACCATGCTGATGCAGTGAGGAATTTCGAGTATTTCCATCGTGATCCCTTCGATTGGATGTTAATCGCTCAGGCTCGAGTCGAGAATCTCACGTTGATTACTCATGATCACAAAATCAGAAAGTATGATGTTGAGATTCTAGATACTTGATTATAAGTAACAGCATTTACCAGTGACGCGGTAATATCATGCAAAACGTCGTCCCTTTTCCTTGCTCACTTTTTACCGCAAGCGTTCCTCCATGCATCTCCACCAACTCCTTCGCGATCGACAGCCCCAATCCGCTCCCCTTCGCAAACAATTTCGAAGCATTCGTGCGATAAAAGCGTTCCCAAATCTTTTCGCATTCTTCCTTTGTCATGCCAATGCCGGAATCTTTGACGGAAAGGGTGATTTGATCGTCGGTTTGGGTTAGAGTGACATAGACGTTCCCATCTTCCGGCGTGTATTTGATGGCGTTACTGATCAGTTCTCCAACTACACGTTCAAGTTTTCCTGCATCGGCATGGATGGTTGCGTCAGTTTCCAGGATTGTAGAGAGTTGAATTCGTTTCAGATCAGCGGCGGGCTTGTTTTCGTTGATGATGTTTTCGACAAGCGTTTTAATCGGCACATTCGATTTTTCCAATACCATCCGCCCGGTTTCAATTCGGTTCAAGTCAAGTACATCATTGATAAGATTCGTCAACCGATCGACGGATTTTGTGGCCCGTGTCATTACTTTCTGTTGTTTTTCGTTAAGATCACCTGCAATACCTAAAAGTAAATTATCCAAACTCCCTTTAATGGCAGTGAGCGGGGTGCGCAAATCATGGGAGGCTTGAGAGACGAATTGTGATTTCATTTTGTCGAGTTCGCGTAGTTCCTCGTTCGCTCTTTCGAGTTCAGCGGTCCGTT
Source organism: uncultured bacterium (assembly GCA_964412555.1). Classification (GTDB taxonomy): domain Bacteria; phylum Hinthialibacterota; class Hinthialibacteria; order Hinthialibacterales; family Hinthialibacteraceae; genus CAYPPG01. The sequence goes on along the minus strand of CAYPPG010000030.1, from coordinate 12,683 downwards.
TGGCAACACGGTCTTCCAATTCAACATTTAATAGATTCAAATTTTTCGCCATACGAGCAAACCGGAAAGAGAGGTAGATGGAGATAAATACAAGAAAAAAGAAAGTAGTCCATTCGTGAAACTCTCTGGATAAAATATGTAAATTTGACCAGAATTTCATATTGATTTCATAAATCCAAACAGGAAGAATGCCAAGAACATCAGTTTTCCACATAAGAAACGGATAAATGCAGACAATACCCCCACACGCTGCGATCCAAATACCTGGAATACGCCGGTAAACAGCCAGTCCTAAAATTCGGATACAGTCCAGAGAAATCCATATGATGAAAAATGAATGAATCAAATTGTAATTGAAATGATCGAAATTGACATGTGCCAACCAACCATACGAAAAGAAAGCAATCGTTATTCCCACATAGAGCCAGAAAAGACGAGATACTTTATTGCAAAGCAATGAATGGAAAAAACCATTCAACATTATGATTAGCGCGGTAACAAACAACAAAATTAAAGACCAGACGTACTCCGGAATGGATTCAAAAAAATAATGATAACAGATGCTCCAGCATAAATAGAAAAAAGCGAAGAGACTGAAAAAAAGGTTCTCCAGTTGGTGAGGATTAAAGAAGAACATCGTGAAATGAATGAGAAATAGTAAGAAAATAACAACCATATTAATTTTATACATATCAATTGTATATGCAGATTTCAGTTCATTGACGCCAATGATGGCTATATTTCCCACGGATCCGCGAAAATCCGCATACCAACCGGGATGATTGGGCGGCTGTATTGTATAAGAAAAGTACGTTTCTCCAGGTGGCAGTACATGTTGCCAACGGATTTCATTCTGATTACATACCGTCATAGGGTGTATGTTATTGATTGTCCAATGGTAGGGCGTTCTCTCTCGAATGATGACTGAGACCGGTTCCGAGCCGGGATTCACAATTTCAAGACAAGCCCGAACTTGCTGGTTGGGATGAAACATAGAGACCGAGAACGTGCGTAGCGCGAATGGCGGCGCAGGTTCCAAACGGACTTGTGATACTCTGTAATGAGCCGGTATCCCGGTATGTGGCGTCACACACGACAGTCCAAATGAGGCTTCTTCTTTTGAATTCATATAACGAAAATCGAAGAACAGCCAGTTTTGTCCATCGAGGGAATATTCACTAAAAAAGAGATGGCCGGGCGCATATTTTGTAATTCTCAGATAGATCGGATCTCCTCGTTTGGCGATCCGATCATATATTGATTTACTCCCGATTGTATCACCGGCAGAACTCTTTGATAAAAGTGTGATCGTTTCACCGTGATTTGTATCATCCGATCCTGAATAGACTCGATAGACAAGTGGCCCATAATCCATAAAATGCCCATGGCCGGCAATCTCTCCTTCAAATATGATGAGACCATTTCCATAATTTGGATTCTTGATTTCAGGATTCATCAGCTGCGTCTTGGCCGTTAATTGCCACGAGCCGCTCCGCTTTGTATAAAGATCGGTTTGCCCTTGTACAAACAGATCGTACACCGTATCGTTTTCATCACCCGTTATTTCAATCCGGCCGGGTTTCTCTTTTGGATGTTGGTAAACATAATCAAAAATTCCCCATTGAGGCTTCTCACTGGCTTCTTCTGAATAAACGAATACCGATAAAAACATAAAACTGAAAAACGTAACGAAGTATATCTTTTTCATGAATTGACCTCTACGAGTTGACCTCGAAGATTGGTAGCGACAGCACAAACGTTGTCTCTTTTCCCACTTCACTAATCACGGTAAGCGTCCCCCCATGCATCTCCACCAATTCCTTCGCGATCGAAAGTCCCAAACCCGATCCTTTTGCGAATTGTTTTGAGGCGTTGGTGCGGTAGAAGCGATCCCAAATCTTCTCACATTCTTCCTTCGTCATGCCGATGCCGGAATCTTTCACTAAAAGCGTGAATTGATCACCGGTTTGTGTAAGACTTATATCGACTTTTCCATTTTCAGGAGTATATTTAATAGCATTCGATACAAGTTCCCCAACCACGCGTTCGATTTTACCACCATCAACATGCAATGTGTAATCTCCTTCCTCCATGTCAAACGAAAGATGAATTTGCTTCTGATCGGCGGCTGGTTTATTTTCGTTCACAATATTTTTCACGAGTGTCTTTATAGGCACATTCGATTTTTCCAACACCATCCTTCCGGATTCGATGCGGGAGAGGTCGAGGACATCGTTGACCAAATCGGTCAGGCGGTCGACGGATTTGACGGCGCGGGTCATGATTTTTTCTTGCTTCTCGTTTAGGTTTCCGGCGATGCCTAGTAATAAATTGTCGAGGCTGCCTTTGATGGCGGTGAGGGGGGTGCGGAGGTCGTGGGAGGCTTGAGAAACGAAGGCGGATTTCATTTTATCGAGTTCCAGGAGTTGGGCGTTGGCGCTTTGCAGTTCCGCGTTTGCCTCATTCAAATATTCGTTGGTGGCATTGAGTTCGCCGTTGGCTTCAGCCAGTTCTTGGGTGCGTTGTTCGACTCGCTCTTCCAGGCGTATATTCATTTGTTCCAATTCCCGGTATGTTTTCGCAAAGTCATAGGAAAGATAAATCGAGACGGAAAGGAAGAAAACGATTTGAATCCAAAAATTGATCAATGGAATTCCTGTAATAATGTCTATGGGCGGGAGCAAATGAAAACCGGCGAAAAAATTCCATAAGCTGATCAGAATATAAAACAACACTCCGATCATGATGATCAACCGGCCTTCTTTTGCGGCAAAAAACTCTTTCACGACAATTCGCAGGCATTCGCTGTATCCTATTATTAAAAAAATACGTATAAAAACTAAATAAGAATAGATAACAAACGGCTTGTAGAGAGTGATAAAAATAACTAACAGGGAAAAAAGAACACTCCCAAGTAAGAAATAATAAAAACGAAATGGGATGTAGCGATACGTGAGCGAATACAAAAATAAAATCAGCAACGTCGCCGTGAAGGACCAACTGGCAATCAACAAAATCGTTTCCATCGCAGTCATTGTATTCAAAAAAAATTGATAAAAAGTGTAAGAAGAAAACGCGGCATTCGCGAGATAGATTGCATAACACAAATGTTCTTTCAGTGCCGGCGCCAGGATAAAAAGAGTGAGATGGATGAGCAGCATGACGATGGGAATCGCGATAATAATCATAAATTGGTTGGATAAAGACAGATAGGTTTTCTCCTTCATTCTCGACTTCCGTAAATAATGATTCCCCTGTATTTCGGATCTGTTCACGAAACCGGACAGAAATAAATCCTCCTCTGTATTCGCCGGCGACTGGAGAAGGTAACGGAGCACTGTGGTTCCCGGTTCGGCGGTCAAAGTCCAGGTGATCGTTTCATCCTTGAGGATTCCACCGTTGCTGATCGAATCGACCGTCCATCCTGCCGGCAGGTGTTCTTGAATCGTGAATTGATTTGGATCCGGATTCAGATTTCGGATACGAATAAGGACTTTATGCACATTTCCCGGATAGAATGATTCCGCCACAATGATTCTTTCCGCATAATAAGAGGCGGCATGGATTGTGACATCGGAAATTCGGACATGCGCCGGAGATGAAGCGTTTTCGTCGCCGTATATATAAAATCCATAGGCGGGGGAATCGTCCAGGGGAAGAATCATTCGGTGAAGTGCATGCCATTTTTTCTTATCAGCAGACCATTCACTATACAAAAGGTTTTGAGAAGCGATTCTTGTGATGCGCAAATACACGGAACTCAGAGAAGGAAGAGGACAATAGAATTCATCGCTTCCATGTTTTATTTGAACCGTACTGTCATCCCGGTGAGAGCGCCAATAGGGGCTTATTCCATAGAAGGTCGTCAGCAATCTAATTTGAGCCTGAGAAGAGATGGCATAAAAGGGGGATTTTGGATCATCGGCCTGTTCCCGAATCATGATACCAAAATAGGTTTGTAATTTTTCTGAAACACTTTTTTTATCATCCAACTCCACTCGTGCAGACAATGTCCAGGAGCCGGCGCGCTGCGTAAAGATAAAAAATCCTTCGTCCGGATCATCCGCCGGTTGGCTTTCTCCCGCAAAGAATATTTGATTTTTTCCTTTGCCGTAGAGATCATAGAAAAGACGGGCTTCCGTCTTGACCATTTTCACGGAACCGAAAGTTTTTTCATCCTCTGGTTGACGAGAATCTTCGCGGCTGTTCCAAATGGCGGTGGCGTCGAAGATGCCGAGGGAGGTTTCCTGGGCGATACCGGAGCTGATGAGAAGTATACAAAACAACAAAGCAAAAAAGCATCGTTGAAAAAAATCAAAACGATGAATCGCCATATCTCCCTCCTAGAACGAATCGTATATGCAATTTAAATTATGATTTCACTTTACGCACAAGTATGAAAAACAAAAAAGGGTAGCCAGGACAAGACGTCAGGTCTGCTATGGCGGTGAGTGCGCTTTAGGCAAGGGTAGACTTCGCTTACCCTTGCTACCCATAATATTACGACGGATGCAGGCTTATTCCAGTAGTGCGAAAGGTGAGTTATGATTTCCAAAATTCCCACCATTTTTTGGACGGAATGGGATCCGGTTCCTTTAATGCTGCAATGGTTTCCGTTAACTCGTCCGTCAGCCGTTCACACAGCCGAATGATTTCCTGGTCGTCGTTGGACCGTTGGGCATAACTGCTTAATACTCTGATTTGTTCCTCGATGTCATAGCCATTCAGAACATTCGCCGCGCCAAGAATGGCGTTGCGGGCCTGGTCACCGTTGCTGACGTTGTCCAACAAGTTTTTGGCATATTCCAATTTTTCTTCAAAGCGCTTGATATCCATCATTTTTATGCGAATCCATTATTTTGTCACCGTCAACATCTCTTCGATTTTTTCGAGGATTTCCACCTGAGAATACGGTTTGGTGATGATTTTTTCCACTCCGTGCTTTTGCGTTCCTTCGACGATGCTGGGCTGGGGAGAAGCGGTTACCAGTGCCATCGGCACATTCGGTATTTTGGTTTTTAATTGGGCGAGCACTTCGAGGCCATCGATATCCGGGAGGAAATAATCAACCAGGATGAGGTGGGGGGCGGACGTTCCGATATTCTCCAGTGCTTCTTCGCCGCGTGCATAGGGAATGACGTGATGGCCTTTGAATTCGAGAAGGTCTTGCAGGTTCGCGCGAAGTTCTTCTTCGGCGTCAACGAGAATGATGGTTGCCATGGTTTGATCTCCTTTATGCTCAAGAGGGCAACATTATCGTAAATAAAGTGCCTTTTTCATTTATACTCTTTCCTGTAATCGTTCCGCTATACATTGCGCGGTTTTCATTTGGCCGAGTTGCTGGAATGGGGTAATAGTTTTTACAGTTCGGCGTTCATTGTGTTGAGTCCCTGCGTGCGATACTCACCTCAGTCTTCTAACTCGATGTTTCGTTATTCCAATCTTACAAATCAGCAAGGTATTATACGGATTCCGGAGGTTCTGCCACCCATCTAAGAAATATCGCATATTCTCCATGGCTTCTTATTTTTTTTGGTAAAAGATTCATCAGCCGTTACAAGAGTGGATTCATATTTCTCCGCCGTTGCAAGATAAATACAGTCATAAATGGAGTGAGTCACTTGGATCGCAAGATCAAAAGCTCTGTGAATAAATTCAATCGATGACATATTGTTTCATCGGGAATCTCGATCTTCGCGAATAAGATCAATGCTATCTGTTTTTTGAGGACCAGCCATTTCCCTTAGTTCTGTTGCTTTTTGAATAAATTCTTCCCGGCTCAGCCGTTTATACCCAATCGTCTGTGTAAGGATGTCTTTCGCTTCTTCTTCTACGGTTACGCCGTGAAAAATAGCGCGATGTTTCAACCGTTGAACGATTTCCTCATCGATATCTTTTATCATTAATTCAGGCATTGCAGACTCCTTAAATTTATAAAGGGAAATCATATTTCCAGGACACAATCAATATAATACTTGCTTCAAATCAAGACAACCTTACTTCAATCCAAGCAGAGAAAAATTATTTTTATCATATCTTCAAAGGAATCAACCCTAATCCACTTCCTTTCGCGAAGGTTTTCGATACATTCATGCGATAAAATCGTTCCCAAATCTTTTCGTATGTCCGTTATCAACTTTCGCCGAGTATCCTGATACTCTTTTTGAATATCTGATTGCCGGTTTTCGTTTTCCATGCCATAATACTATACAGATATTCGATTTAAAGGAAACGACCATGCATGTTGACATTCACGAAGCTGAAACCAATTTGATCCACCTTATCGATATGGCATTAAGAGGAGAAGAAATCATTATTTGGAAGGATGACACAGAAGCGGTGCAGCTCACCCCCAAATCATCTTCAAAGAAACAACGATCATTCCCTTTTGGCATTATGCCAGACATCAAAACGTCGGAAGATTTTGATAATTTTGACGGTGAACTCGCTGAACTGTTTGGGATGAAAGATCGATGAAGGTCTTATTGGATACCCATCCTCTTATCTGGAGCCTCCGAAATGATCCGTCGCTTTCATCCGAAGCGCGCCGGGTTATTTCCAATGTACAAGACAATTTGATTTATATAAGTGTAGTATCCATTTGGGAAATGCGTATCAAACAAAGTATCGGTAAATTAAAGGATATTCCGGACAATTATTACGATATGATTAAAGAATTGCCAGTTGAAATTCTTACCATTACAGGTGATCATGCTTATGCGGTTGGGGATTTACCCCATTACCATCGCGATCCTTTTGACCGGCTTCTTATAGCACAAGCCCGGCTTGAAAACCTGACTCTCGTCACCCGGGATCCGGAAATTCAGAAATATGATGTCTCAATTTTATTGGCTTGAGATAACAGAATAGTATATCCAAATTAATATCCTTCCCGGCATTACTTATCCAGGAAGTTGATCAACAAGGAATATTCATGATAAAACGTGATCCTTTACCTGGTTCGCTCTCCACACTAATCATTCCCCCATGCATTTCAATCAACTCCATGGCAATCGACAAACCTAATCCACTTCCCTTCGCAAATGATTTCGATGCATTCGTGCGGTAAAAGCGTTCCCAAATTCTCTCGCATTCTTCCTGCGTCATGCCAATGCCAGTATCTTGGACGGAAAGTGTGATTTGATTACCGGTTTGTGTGAGAGATACATCGACATTTCCACCTTCCGGCGTGTATTTGATGGCATTGCTGATCAGTTCACCCACTACGCGTTCAAGTTTGGCCGCATCGGCGTGGATGGTTGCATCGGTTTCAAGATTTGCTGTGAGTTGGATTCGTTTCTTCTCCGCTGCCGGTTTGTTTTCGTTGATGATATTTTCGACAAGAGTCTTAATCGGTACATTCGACTTCTCCAACACCATCCGGCCCGATTCGATGCGGGAGAGGTCGAGGACGTCGTTGACCAAATCCGTCAGGCGGTCGACGGATTTGACGGCGCGAGACATGATTTTTTCTTGCTTTTCGTTCAAGGCTCCTGCGATGCCTAATAATAAATTGTCGAGGCTGCCTTTGATGGCGGTGAGGGGGGTGCGGAGGTCGTGGGAGGCTTGGGAGACAAAGGCGGATTTTAGTTTGTCGAGTTCCAGCAGTTGAGCGTTGGCGTGCTGTAGTTCGGCGTTGGATTGATTGAGGTGGTTGACAGATACCTCCAACCGGTCTTTGTAATGAACCAGGCGGGAATGGCGGTTGATCGCGGTTGTGGCAAAAAAGAGAATTAATACTATACAGATCGTTATCAGAATGAGGAATGCCGGTTCGAAATACCATGGATTCACGACTTCGAATTCCCATACATTCGGTTCCGATGGGTTCCAATTCAAATCCATCGCGCGCACTTCGAAGCGATGGGGACCAGCCGGTAATCCCTTTCGGACGGTGACGGTTTTGTTGGTGTAGGGTGACCAGTCTTCGTCATTGAAGCGATAGGAATATGAAAGCCGGTCTTTGGGTGTGTACTTCCATTTATCCATACCTTCATAAACGAATTGCGCGTTTCCGTTCAACGCGACGAAACGGTTGTTTTGTTCCGGTGGGATTTCAACAATCGGGGGATCTTGATCCCGCTCCGGATTCAAACAGCGAATGCCTTGGGTTGTGCCGGCCCAAACGCGTCCGTGGCTGTCTTCAAACACTTTCCAGGCAGATTCACCCGTAATGCCTTCTTTTTCTGTATAATCGACCCATGATCCGTTGTCGTAGCAATGCACACCGTTGCCGGACGCCACCCAAATGCGGCCATGCCGGTCTTTCATCATGGACCGGACAGAATCCAGCCCGTGTCGTACAATGCGCCAGGAATGACCGTTGTATTCGCAAATTTCATCCCGTCCCCCCGCCCAGATTTTCCCATCCCCTGCGTCAAACACATAAAAGGCGCCGGTTCCCGGGTATTCACTGTCCATACCAAAAACATGCCATTCCCCATTACGGTACAACACTGGTCCATATTGACTCGCATGCGCTAGCCATAAATCACCCGATGCCGTTTCTAAAATAGATCTTGGTTGTTGACCTGAAAAAACTTTGAATACAATCCGCTCGAGTTGCTGTAGATCTACAGAAAAAATCGTATGAAAGCCGGTACCGTTATAGCTTTCATATCTTGCTTTTTGATTCTCGTAATCAAGGATTAATGAGCCAATTGTTCCATTTGTCCGAGGACAGAAATGTTTCAGAGCACCGGCGGGATGATGTAGTTGTTCATAGGTTTTTGTTTCCGGATTCAGCGAGTATACAGACCCCATTAACAAGGAATCCGATAAAGTAATGTAAATTCGTCCGTTTGGCATGCAGCACAAATCTTCTGTAAATCTTGCTTCCGATAGCAAATTGGGAGGATAGGGAAACGTTTCCCATCTTCCATGATCCAAACGGATAAGAGCGTTGTTACCGGCAAACCATACGCATCCGTTGGGATCCTCCGCAATACGGGCAATCATGGTTTGTGGCGGCATTCCCCGAATTGGTTCCCAAAGGGGGGGAGAATAGCGTAATAAGCCTTTCGTGTACGAAGAGACAAAAAAGATATCGTTTCGATCCAAATAAATGGTTCCATTAGCATAGTTTTCAGACAACACAAGAGGTAATTCATCGTCCTCTTTCGATTGGTAGCCACAATACAATTTAGAATTTTTTTGGACCCAAAGCCGGCCGGATTGATCGCTCCAAGCGGCATTGATATCTTCATTTTCATCAGAGAATAAAATGTCCCATTTCCCGTTTTCGAGTTTCAATGAAATCCGATGATTTGTTACAGTGGAATGACTTGTAGCAAAGACGACACCATCTTCCCGTTCAAGAATATTCCCCATATCCCGGTATAGAGCATCGATGGGAATCGGATATTCCGTCCATGTCCATGCTTCCTCTTCATTCCGTGAATCGAGATTCCCTTTGAGTAATCCCTTCTTTCCGGCAATCCAAATTCCACCATCTCGAGAAGGGAAAAAAGGAATATATCCTTTACTGATAGTGAGTGGTTCAATCTGCCTCTCGCTTGCGTTCAAAATCGTGTGCACAGCACCGGATAGTGTGTCGAAATCCAATATTTTTCCATTACTAGAAAAAACGATTTGATGAGTTGTTACTGGAAAATGATGTTGCATCCCTAAAAACAGTAGCAAAGATAAATCTTCAATAATATATTCTTTGGGTAGAGGAAAAGGCTTCCACGTTTTTGTATTGGGATCATACCGCTGAAATCCCAAGATATGAGATCCCAAGATCTGAAATTGCTCGTTTCGCAAGTGAGTCCATAGTTGTCCGGCAGGATCCTCAATCAATCTTGGATGGATATGAGGGGATGGAATCTGTGATACATGATATCCGTCCAAAAAACTGATATGCGGAACGGAGCCGTGAGCAATATAAATTCCGCCAGACGATGAATCGAACCAAATGTTAAAACACGGCGATTCATCGAAGCCATCGGATGTACTCCATGAACGAAACTCCGGAGGTATGGCGGCGTAGTTTTGCGGACAACAAAAACAAATTCCCATTGCTATCACAAAGATTTGAAATACGGATCGCATTCTTTCTTCCCTCTTTACACGAAAACGTGATTTTACCGTTCGATTTTGCACATGGTTTCCTTCGATTATGTCTCGAACTTTGATGAATGTCCACTTTCAAGATAGGAACAAGGAAGGAAAGGATGGGAATTTTTTATGCCACCCTTTTCAGGGTGATATTAATAGTTATTGATCGTTTCCATGGGCGTTGCCACTGGCTTTCTTCTTTTACCCCGTTGAGGTATGGAAACTATTTTGACGGGCGATGAATCGGCGGATCGAAAATAAGGTCATAGAAATGAAATCGTATCCCGCATTCTCTGTAGTATAAATTGAAATGCGGAGAGGGATATCCGCACTCCGGCAATTTTACTAAAAATACAGATAACCAATTATTTTTGGAGAATCTTTTCAACCGTTTCTTCTAAAAGGGTGTGTTTATATGGTTTGGCAAGAAAGCCTTCAATACCGAGAGCATTCAGTGCTTCGAAATCCTGGTCTTCCGAATAGCCGCTGCTGATGAGTACTTTGACACGTTTATTTTGGGACCGGATTCGTTTCAGCACTTCCCGGCCGGATAATTGAGGTAGCGAAAGGTCGAGAATGATCAGATCGATTTCATTTTCTTGATTTTGATAAACATCGAGTGTCTCTTGTCCATCCTTCGCTTCGAGAATGGTATAGCCGTCTTGCCGCAATATCGCTTTGACAAAATCACGAATCACTTCTTCGTCATCCACGAGAAGAATGGTTTTGGAAACTTCGGTTTTATGTTCTTCTTTTGGTTGTGATTGTGCGGGGATCGCGAGGCTTTCTTTCTCGTGTTTCTCAGTAGTCGGAAAGTAAATCGTGAACGTGGTTCCCTTCCCAACGGTACTGAAAAACTGGATCAAACCCTTGTGTTGCTTGATTACTCCATACGAACTGGCCAAACCGAGACCGGTTCCATTTTGAAATTTCTTTGTCGTGAAAAACGGTTCGAAAATATGTTTCTGTGTCTCTAAGTCCATCCCTGCACCATTGTCGGATATCGAAAGAATGACATAGTGTCCCGGAGCCAGATTCCCGAAGGAATTGTGAAGTGGACGAGTCAACACCTCCGTCTTGGTTTCCAGGGATAGGAAAAAACGATCCTGTTGCCGTTCCGGTTGTGTTTCACCATCTAAGACGGATTGAATCGCGTCTCGTCCATTGATGCACAAGTTCATGATCACTCGGTTCAATTGTGTTATATCGGCTTGAATCAAGGGAAGATCGTCTGCCAATCGAGTTTCGATGCCGATTCGCCGGTCAATTGTCTGGCGAATCAATTGTACTGTTTCTTCCACAATTCTGTTTAAAGAAATAGGATGCAGTTTAAATTGTGATTTTCGGCTGAAAACGAGGAGCTGACGTACCAATTTCGAGGCACGAGTGGCGGCTTCGTTTGCCCGAACCAAATAGTCGCGAATCTCCTCGTTCGCTTTCTTATCGGCCAGACTCAAATTCCCCATGATGCCGGTCAGAATATTGTTGAAATCATGAGCGATTCCTCCGGCCAATTGTCCTACCGCTTCCATTTTTTGGGCTTGCTGGAGTTGCCGTTCGAGTGACAACTCTTTTGTCACATCCCGTTTCAATGCTACAAAATTGGTAATGTTTCCCGCTTCATCGAAAAGAGGGGAAATCGTGCACTCTTCTTCATAAAACGCGCCATCTTTTTTCTTGTTGATCAAATGTCCTTTCCACACATTTCCCTGTTGAATATTCTCCCATAGGTCTTTATAGAATTCCGGACTTTGTTTCTCGCTTTTCACTATTCGGGGAGTATTCCCGATGGCTTCCTGCGCTGAAAATTGAGTCACGCGTTCAAAAGCAGGATTGACATATTGAATGCGTCCCTCCGTATCGGTGATCATGACCATATCCGCGCTTTGTTCCACAACGACGGCCAGCCGTAATAATTTCTCTTCCATTCGTTTCCGATTTGTGATATCTGTGGCAATTGCCTGCACACCTTCAAACCGGTCTCTCCGAAAGAGTGGCAATTCATTGATCAATGTTGTTCGAACTTCTCCATCGCTTCGGACAAATCGTAAGTCATAGGACCTTGAAATTCGCTGTTTGGAATTCTGATTTAACATCAGCAGCTTATAATCGTCCGGTTCGATATACTCTAGAATGCTATGCCCGATGACCTGTTCCACCGGTTGGACTATCAATTTCTCAAAGCCGTTATTGGCCGCTTCCAGTTTGCCCACCCGATCATATTGAAAAATTGCATCCGTGCTTCGATTCAGAACGTTTTTATACAGAGAAGTGGTCTGACCTCTTTCGAATTCGGTTCTTTTGCCATGAATGATTTCGAACAACAGAAAAGCAACGGCAATACTAAAGCCGACAATATAAAGTTCATTCCAGAAGATACCATCCTGATGAATGATCCGACCGGCAATCAGCCCTAGACCATAAAGTCCGGTGAGTTGGATTAAATATTTTCGCTCTTGCAATTGCAAAACCGGAACAAAAGTTCCGAAGATCAAGAAGGTCAAAGAGACTAATGGGAAACCTGGCAAACACAACAAGCCCAAAACGAGTACAAATGCATATTGCATCCCATACTATAATGTACCCCAAAATTTGGACAGGCATTTAAGGTGGGAAACCTCGAA
>CAYPPG010000029.1:50584-91093 GCA_964412555.1 uncultured bacterium | reverse complement strand
GCTTAAAGCGGATATCGTGATTGTTACGAATGAAGTCGGCATGGGCGTTCATCCCGAATATGAATCGGGAAGGCGGTATAGAGACTTACTGGGGATGATTAACCAAAAATTCGCTCGGGTTTGCGGCAATGTTCTGTTTTTCGTTGCTGGTATTCCCATGGCGGTCAAGGGAACAATTCCCGAATAGAATAATATGAATCAAAATAGCCAAACGTATTATGAACGCGCATGGGCGCATTTGGATCAATTAACCAAACCACCACGCAGTCTGGGACGTGTCGAAGACATCGCCGCTCAACTTTGCGCTATTCAACAATCGAATCATCCAAAAACCAACCCCCGCAGCGTGATTGTATTCGCTGGAGATCATGGTGTCTGCGAAGAAGGAATCAGTGTGTTTCCCCAATCCGTCACAGGTGAAATGCTGAAAAACATGGCGGGCGGCGGTGCAGCGGTCAGTGTGTTATCAAAACTTCACGAAGCGAAACTGCGTGTTATCGATGTAGGCAGTAAACTCCCTGCCGATCAATCGATATCAGGCGTTGAACGAAATGTTATTCGAGCCGGAACGCACAACATGACCCAGGAACCGGCGATGACAAAGGATGAGATGAATCTTGCCGTTGACACGGGCAGAAATGCAGTTCGTGAAGAGATTGAACATGGAACGAATCTTGTAATCTTCGGCGAGATGGGTATCGGCAATACCACACCGGCTTCAGCACTTTGCGCGGCCATTATGCAATACACGGTTCCTGCAATAACCGGCCGGGGAACGGGTTTAGACAACCAAGGACTTCAACATAAAATATCCATTATCGAAAAAGCCATGGATGTACATGAAAAGCATCTCGATTCCGCCGAATCAATTTTAACTTGTTTGGGAGGTTTTGAGATTGCTGCCATGGTTGGTGGAATCCTTGAAGCAAGCAAGAATCATATTCCAGTACTGTTGGATGGCTTTATCGTTACTGTATCCGCTCTATTGGCAACCAAAATTGATCCCGCTGTTCGCGATACTCTCATCGCCAGTCATGTGTCGGTTGAACCTGGGCATCGTCATATCCTCGATTATCTCAAATTGAATCCCATACTCGATCTAAACATGCGCCTTGGTGAAGCCAGCGGTGCGTTGATTGCGTTGCCGGTCATCGATGCGGCAGCGGCGATATTCAATGAAATGGCGACCTTTGAATCATCCGGAGTAAGCGGGCAAACATCTTGATGAAAACGTATCTGTATTCCGTTAAACTGTTTTTCACCACGATTGCATTTCTCTCGTGGATACCGGTTCCCCATAGGATAACCATGGATAAAGCCCTGCATAAGATGGGGATATTCTTTCCGATTGCAGGAATGATACTTGGCGGTCTGGCTGCGCTTGTTTTGACCGTATCTACGTATTTTTTCCCATATCCCGTTTCGATAGCGCTTACCTTGCTGGCGTATGGATGGATCACGGGTATGTTTCATGAAGATGCACTCGCGGATGTTGCGGATGGAATGGGGGGATACGATTCAAAAAAGATTCTTGCAATTATGCGGGATAGTTGTATTGGAACGTATGGTGCGTTTACGTTAATCTCAACGTATGTTCTCCGATTTGCCGCATTATCATCGATTGATCCTAAAGTGCTAGTTGTAAATCTTATAGCATATGCCGCAGTATCCCGCATGGCTGGCGTGGTCTTTCTTACATTGACGCAACCGAAAGATATCCCTCCGGAAAGCCTAAGCCGCACGGTTCCTTTTTCCAATCAATGGTTGTTATGCGGGCTAGGCTTGTTGATATCCATCGCTATTATATTTGTGCTGTCTCCCAGCAACACTGTCTTCATCCCAATAGTTATGTTAGCGACACCTGTGGTTTCACGTTGGTATTTTCTTAAACGGATTGGTTTTATCACGGGTGATTGTGCTGGATTTGTCATACACGTCACAGAAACGATACTTCATGTATTCGCCACGATTTCATTATGAAAAGAGTCCAACTTATCCGCCACGGCCCAGTTCATAATCCAGAAAAACGAATTTACGGATGGAGCGATATACCGTTATCCGAACCGGCAGAAAATATTATTGATGTTATTTCCAATGAAACACTTGATGGTTTTTCGATACTTATCACAAGTGATCTTCAACGTTGTCTTAATGCCGCAGAAGCCTTGGCGGATTGTTCTGGTCTGCCAATCTTGATAACGGACCGGCTCCGCGAACAATCCTTTGGCGATTGGGAGGGTATGACATGGGACGAAGTGAAAACGCAATATCCCAAAGAGTGGAAACAATTCTTTCAGGATTGGATTCATGCAAGACCGCCGTATGGTGAGAGTTTCATAGAAGTATCCCAACGGGTAATCCGTTTTCGCGAAGAACGGAATTCTCAGCCTGAGAATGAAATTTGGATTACGCATGCGGGACCGATCCGAGCGATTGTATCACATATAAATAATATCTCTTTAATCAATGCATTTGACATTGAATGTCCCTTTTACGCTAACTATGACCTTTCATTTATATAATAGGAAAGATATGACGATTCAAAAACAGGAGAATCGTGAAGAACGTTGTCAGATTTATCTTCGAACTATCGACCTAACCGTCGAACTGCTTGACATCGAAGATGATCTCTCTATAGTTAAATTGTTGATAGGTGTCTTGCTGTTTGCCACCTGGCAAACGACAGGATGAAAAGGGAAGCCGGTGAAAAGCCGGCGCGGTCCCGCCACTGTAACCGGGAACGAAACCTCACCAGCCATTATTCGAACTAACGAATGAGAAGGCGAGGGAGTAGACGATTCTTCGAAAGCCCGGAAGCCAGGAGACCTGCCTTTCAATTAAAAACCACCCTTAGCAGACCGAGGAGAATGCTGCCGAAGACCGTGTAAACCTAAATCTTGCTGCGAACTCCATATTTTTCACCAGCAATCTTCCTGACTTGCCTCCAGGGATAACGAATATCTTGGCGAATGCCCCCACCTTTCTTTTTGATCACTGGGCCTTTCCGATTGAATTTTGTAATTTTATTCAAAATCTCAGAAAGTTTTGGATGAATAGGAAGTCCAAGAAAATATTTTCTGTAACCGTGCAATTTCATGCAACGTAGGGGTAATTTAAGGGTGGTATCAACGTGGCACACTCGTTGTAAGTATTTGAAAATATTGAAATTCCTTAGAAAAAATACACTTTCAGGTATGTATGGGGTTCAGGTGGTCGTTGGTTCGAATCCAATCGCCCCGATACTTGATTTTATTGGACTTACGAATTCAATTTCTCGCTAAAATCCACCATGCTATCACATGGCTACCTAGAGAACACAAACCACAACATTTCCAACCATTCAACTGAAATGTTCTAATCACTATAAATGAAAACGTAGTATCAATCATTAACACTCACATAGAACTTTGTACTTTAATAGTGTAATAAATAAAATAATTGCAGTTAAATATTTATTTTTTTATAAAACAATTTGGAGCAGATAACACTACACATTGGTATAAATTGCTATAAAAGAATGGAACTATTAATGAGAAAGTGGACCGGCTTCATGACCAATGCGCAGTATTCAATGATGATATTATCCGGCTGATTCAAGCAACAGTGAACGCTGAAACCATTAAGGATGTTCCGGCAGGGAAAGGAATAAAACGTCTCCAGGGGGATTCGAACCCCCGTTACCGGCGTGAAAGGCCGGTGTCCTAGGCCCCTAGACGATGGAGACGTGAGAAAGGCAAGAAAAAACTTCCTCCCTTATTTAAGGTGAGGAAGAATTAGCGTGTTACGGATTATTATTTTGACTCCGATTCCCGAATTGTCAAGCATAGAAACAAAGGTTTCATAAATTATTTATTCAATTCTTGCCATCCGTACCCATTCGGCGTAAATTGATGCGCAAGTTTTTCAGGGCAATCGGATTATCCGGCTCGATTTCAAGGACACGGCGAAAGAGTTGATTCGACCGTTTCAACTCATTGTGTTTCGCGTGCAATACTCCCAAATTCAACAAAGCGGAGGGAAAATCAGGGAGGAATTCAAGCGAACGTTCATAAAAAGTTATTGCTAGGTCAGTATTCCCCTCCCGTTCGGCTCTTACACCATAATTATACCAGCCTATCCCAATTTCATGTCCCCGATTTCCCGCAAAAAAGGGATTGGCAACCAATGTTCCTATGATAACAACATAAATCAGTTTTTTAATCCGACCGGAGTTACGATAGATTCTCCGAAATGTCATTACGGAGAGGATAGCGAAAATAGGAAGTGCGGCAGCCAGAAAACGGTCTGAAGCATAATAAACCAATGATAAGAGCAAATAGCCGAATATCAGACTGAACAAGAATGGTACAAATGGATCCTCTTTCTGCCATAACAGAAAGATTCCCGCCAGCCCTCCTGCCAAACAAAACCATGTAAACACTTGTAAACAGCGAAGAATAGGCAGCCAAACGCTTTCAAAATGGAAAGAGTAATTTACAGCAGGCGGCGTAACATACAGTGCCCACAAAAATTTTTTAATTTCTAGCACGAAAAATTGTAAAGGGTGATTCCACGCCCATTGGATGGTCTTTTGAATCCAGAAATTAGATGCTTCGGAAGGCTTCAATGACTGTCCGGCGAGTGGGTCACCCGTAGGGGCGGTTCGCGAACCGCCCCTACGAAATCCCGCCAATTGTGAAGCGAGTGCGATGCTTTGTGTATACTGCATTTCAATATCGTTGGAAAGACCTTTGACCGGCGCCAATCCGCCTTCGGCTTGTGGATTATTCCCCATATATAATGTGACACCTGAATTTGCAGAAATGGGAACAAAATCCCCCCCGATGATTCCATTGATCAACATCACCGGAAGTAAACCCAGCAGAACCACAACGGCAAAAATCGCTGCTTGATGCCATCCTGTTTTTATGTCCTTTCTGCATCGCCAAACGAAAAGAACCAGAAGAAAGGGGAAGATAAAAAGGAAGGGGGGACGGCATAGAATCGCCATGCTGAAAAGAATGGCGCTGAGTATCAGGATCGATGTCTTGTTATGATTCATCCACAAGAGGAACAAGATGCAAAAAATGAGAAAAAATGTAATTCCAACGGTCGTTGCCAAGATTTTTGATTCGAAAAACAACGGCAAATGACACAACCCGTATGCCAGCGCCGCAACGAAGGCTCCTATTCTTTCGAGTCGAAAACGGGCAATCGTGTAGCACAACAAGACATTGAACACCCCCAATAAAGTGTGCAGGCGAATGATCTGTTCGACAGTATGGATTCCGATATGATGCAACATTGCAATGCAATAGGGATAAAGTGGAGCTTGATAAAAAGGCAAAATAGTTTCTGGCAGCCACCCTTTGACATAAATCGTCCGCCCCAAATCCCAATATACTTTGGCGTCATTGGCCGGCTGATCCGCATAGGGGACGGTTTGAAGATAAGCCAGGATGTATCCATATCGCACAGAAAAAACAATAAGCGCCAAAAAAAACACAGTGGTGATTTCAGGAAAAATTGTACTGCGTTTGTTCAATGGATTATCGAGAGGGGACATATTCATAGCGTTTGTAAAAAAGCGGTTCGTTCAATCTTCGGAGTCCCATACGGATTGGCTCCGCATGGGCGACTTCTTGTAAGCGCGGTTCCTGATCCAATACATCAAACAATGGGCGATTGATCAATCGATCACTCCCAATCAGCCACAAACGGGCATTTTCGGAAAGAGCAGCCAATGCGGCATGTAGGCTATTTTCCGCTTCTTTCGAGACAATCTTATGTTCAAAATACCATTCTTCATTTAAATGCGCTAGATGATCCTCCATATCGAGCGGATAGGAAATAAATATGAATCCTTCATCATCCAGATAGTATTCCAGAGGAGGACGAGACAGGCCGGTACAAAGCAGTACATCTCCCTCCTTGCCATGTCTTTCGAGATATTCCACCAGCACGCGCTCATCCCGCAAATCTTCTTTGAAATAGAGAAAACCATTTAACAATATCAATTCAAAAATGAATATACTCACCAAGGCAAAACGAAGATGTTCATGTTTGATCCCCCGGAAACCATACCCAAGAAGGATACTCCAAATCGGGAATAAATAAAAATCGGTCCTTCCTGCCAAATAAACGGGTGTCAAAAACAATGAATACAGATAGGGCAGTATCAGTCCAAATCCGAAGAGTAGAAAAAGAAACGTCATTTCCCTGCTTTTTTCTTTTGCCCAGCGATTGAACGCCAAAAGAATGACGAACAGGAGAAATATTGCATTGACTATCTGAATCACGAATGGAAATTCGATCAATTCGACATACACCGGCACATCTCCACCGGGGATGAACGATTCGAATGTGGTTACTATCGCAGTCGGTGACCATACGTTGGCCACCCAACCGATAGTCAACTCCGTATTCTTCATTTGACGCAACAAAGTAGGCACCCAGGGAAGATAAAAAAGGAAAGCCAACAGATAGGATCCGGCTAAAAAAGAGAGGACCCAGCGATTTCGAGTAAAAATCAACGTTGTGATCAATCCGACAGGAACAAGAAACCAGCCAACATTGTGTGTATACAACAAGAGAATCAAGCATGGCAGTGAAATCGCAATGCCCAGTACAGAATAACGAACGACAAAAAAGGCTAAACAGAAAATATATGCCGTGCTGAGTGCCGCAAAAAGAGTGTAATTGCGGGCTTCGGTTGCATAGGCGACGCTCAGGGGTGACAACACCCAGATCCAGGACACCATCAATGCTGTTTTTTTTGCCCAAAAAGCCAAGCAAATCCGGTAGAGAAGCAACGTCGTAACGACAGCGAATAAGAGAGACATACTTCTCAACGCGACTTCCGATTCGCCGAACACGGCTCGCCAAATCTTTAACAGGTCATAATATAAAGGGGGACCGGCGTCAAGAACAAGCGCCTGATGGATTTGCGAAAACGGTTTGCGGGCAAGGATGGCGGAATAGGCTTCATCCAGCCATAAGGTTCGCAATCCCAATCCCGGCGATGCAATCAAAATTTGAATAAGAATAAGAAGAATTTCAGCACGTTGTGGAATAAAGAAATTACGCAGTGAATCCTTTATAGCCGTTTTTTTTTGTTGAATGGTTTCACGACTTACGCGGTTTTTCATTGATTCTCTTTGAAAATGGCCATATATATTCCAATATTACAATTTCCATAGTCCTTACAAGTCCAACTTGGACAATTGAGCGAAGACGTATTCCCGCACGTTTTCAAGTGTCTTCCCTGGTGAGACTGTTTTTCCTTTTTCCACTTTGAGAGTAAGCAAATCGCGCCCTTTTTCCGGATCCTCTTCATTCCAATAGAGAATGTCATGTTTCAAAGGAGGCTCCCCCTGTCCAAGTAAGCGTTTCCGTCCGGAATATTTTCCTCGCTTGGCCGTTGGTTTTCCATCGATTTCGACGATATCCAGCGAAAAATCGACAACACGCGCATTACTGATACAGGTACCGACTCCATAACCGTCACAATAAGGATTCAAAGTTTGAATGCTCTCCTCATTCAAACCACCGCTGGTAATCAGTTTCACATCTTTATAGCCTCTTACATCGAGTTCCCAGCGAACCTCTTTTAATATTGAAATCATTTCACCTCGGCGTGACGAAGGAGTATCCAAGCGAATACCGAACAATCTTTCCCCTAGCGCTTCCGCTACACGAAGCGCTTCGAATTTTTCATCCTGAAAAGTATCGATCAAGGAAATACGGGGGATCTTCTCGTTCACAATCTCGTCGAACAAACGGGTTGCCTCGGCGGTATCACCGACTAACAAAATGAGTGCGTGTGGCATGGTTCCGGAGGCTTCCAGTCCGAACATTTCAGCGGTCACAACGCTTGAAAATCCCTGGCAGCCGCCTAGATATGCGTTGCGGTCCACAACAGGCGCCAAAGCCGGATGCAATCTCCGTGCTCCAAAACTCATAACCGGCCGCCCATCTGCGGCTTTGACACAGCGGGCAGATTGGGTGGCAATCCCGGTCGCTTGGCAAAGCAAACCCAATAAAGCGGTTTCATAGACACAGATATCCTTATAATCCCCAATGACATACCCTACCGGTTCGCCGGGATAAAACACGGAACCTTCGTCCAAGCAATATAAATCAATCGGTTTCCCGATTCCTTCCATCAAAACCAAGAGTTCTTCAACTCCGGCAAGAATCGCCCAAGGCCACGAATGAGGGAAAGAGCCAGCTCGAATCTCCATTACCACCGGTTTACTGATATTTGTTTCGTTCAAAATTTCCATCGTGCGAACAAAATACGCATCGGTTACTTTTCCGGCAAGAATATCTTCTTCGCTAGCAATATGAAATCGTTTCATAATTTTTCCTTCGGTTTATGACAAAACTACCGCTATCTCAAATGGATAGACTCATGGAAATGTAGCACGATTTGGACTTTCATTATAGAATGGCGCTGGACATATATTCCTCATGCGGTCAATAATTATAGAGACAAAATCGAGAATGAATATTCATCATCAAATCCATTCAAAATCTTTCTTTTCAATATGTTTTTCAGTATTATTTTGCATAAAAATTGATATAGCGATAACATCAACAACAAAAATAATCTTGATAAAAGTGTAGAAACAGTATACAATTTCATTCCAGTGAATGATAATCCAATAGCAGGAGATAGCAATGGGATTAAGAACACCGCATATTTTGCTTGCTTCCAGCAATTCCATGAAACTGCTTGAGAATATTAAACATATTCTTGATGCAAATGCTTATCAAGCAATTCAGGATGAAATCAATGAAAATGTAAAAGCGCTGTTCGAACTGGGTCAATCCCATTATTCCTTCGCGCAAAACTTGAATAAAAAGCATTGGCGCCAACGCATTTCACGTTTTTATTATGGCGCATATAATGTACGAAGAGCCATACATCTTCATTTCAATGGGGTGTATAATACAGATATAACGGATCATAAGAAATTCGATGTTTTACCAGAATCATTCCCCAATTCAAAATATTATAAATAGAGATTGGTCGATTTGAGAGAAAATCGAAATCTTGCTGATTATGATCATACGGCTACAGAAAACGACCTTCTTCTTTCACAAGAAGCAACCGAAGAATTCGTGACGAAATTTATCAGAGATTCGCGCCGATTTTTTGCTGCACGAGGATTTCAATTATGATGGAAGTGACAGAATTTAAAACAGATGAACAAAAACATGTGGACGAAATTGTTGACTTGTTTCAAAGACGTACAAAATTTGTAAATATACATTACGATGTCAAAGAAATGTTAACAGGTCCCTATCTCATATTTTTTGTCGAGAATCCAACGGAACGATTTTTCAAACTTTTAGACGAAACACATCAGGATTTGTCAAATGATAATATTTTTCGAATGAGAGCCACGCTGCAGCGCAGGCCAAAATCTCCAAATGATCGGCTTCATATCCCTGAGACAAAACGATTGCGCACCATATTATCCGAAAGTTTGACGGTTACCCGTCACAGTTTTGAAGATGATTTTTTTTCTCGCTACATTCCATCCGTATTCGATGCCGAGCAACAAATCCTCGCCGGTGGAAATCATATTGTCTTTGGCCGCCGGGGCGCCGGAAAATCCAGTCTTCTCGCTTACGTAATGCACAACCTACGGCAAAAAGAAAAACCTTATGCCTGGATTGACATGCAAACGTATAGTGGAAGATCTGATTTCCATGTTATCATAAACGTGTTCAACGAAATCATCGACCAAATTAATCTATATGACGAGATTAGAGAAAAACAAACAATCATAGAAACATTGAAACAATTGGAAAACACTTCCAGAGAAATAGAAAAAGAGTTTGACCATTTCCTACCCAAAATCCGCTTTTTCTTGAATTCCAATAATCAATCATCAGAAAGTATCGTAATTTTTCTGGATGATGTTCATGTCATTGATCAGAATTTACAACCTAAATTATTGAACAAACTTCATTCCGTTTGTCATGGGAATCGCATTTTTTTGAAAATTTCCGGAATTGAACAATTTGTCAAACTGTGGGAACCATCAAAAAGAATCGGTCTAGAAACTCCCCATGATATTCAAGTGATCAAACTGGACTATAATTTGACTATTCCTGATAAATCAAAACAGCATATCAATGAAATTTTAGACGCTCATGCCGTCTATTGTGGTTTACCCGATATTAAATATCTTTGTGGTCATGGAGTATTGGATCGTCTTACATGGGTGGCAGCAGGAGTTCCTCGCGATGCGTTAAACCTATTCACACAGGCCATGTCCCGCGCTATGGTCAAAAATCAAAAAAAGGTATCGGTAACAAGTATCAATAGTGCTGCTTCCGAAATGACAGAAGAAAAATTACGCGATATACAAAAAGATGCGTCCGGCGAAT
Source organism: uncultured bacterium (assembly GCA_964412555.1). Taxonomy (GTDB): domain Bacteria; phylum Hinthialibacterota; class Hinthialibacteria; order Hinthialibacterales; family Hinthialibacteraceae; genus CAYPPG01. The sequence goes on along the minus strand of CAYPPG010000029.1, from coordinate 80,710 downwards.
TCGATTCCGCCAAATCTCTGCTCGAAGCGATTAAAGATTTTTGCATCAACCAAAAAAGGAAAAATGCATTTCTTGTTGAAATTCAGAATGAGAATCCAACATTCCAACAAATCGAAAAATTAATCGCTTTACGCTTGCTACACGTACTCAGTGAAGGAATTACCCCTCACAAAGCAGGTCGCCGTTTTATGGCTCTTATGTTGGATTATGGATTCTATGTGGGAATCCGCGCTGCGCAAAGTGTAGATTTATTTCACAAAGAACCAACCCAAATTCTTGCAAAGGAATTAAGAAAACTACCTATCTACGGGATAGATAAATAAATGAAAAGCATTATTTTACAAAAACCAAGACAATTCACTTTAAAAGATATAGCGCAAACCCAAATAAATCAGTATGATGAAGCACTGGTCAAAGTCCATAGAGTAGGCATTTGCGGAACCGATCTCCATGCGTTTGAAGGCAACCAAACCTTTTTTGAGTATCCTCGTATCATCGGGCATGAACTCGGAGTGGAAATTGTCGAAATCGATAAAAACGATTATGGATTGAAAATCGGAGACCGATGCGCTGTGGAACCATATTTGAATTGCGGGGATTGCATCGCTTGCCGGCGAGGGAAACCGAATTGCTGCACGCAGTTGAAAGTATTGGGTGTTCACATTGATGGGGGAATGCGAGAATATTTCTCGATTCCGGTTTACAAGCTTCATAAATCCAATACGTTATCACATGATCAACTAGCTCTTGTAGAAACCCTGGGAATCGGCGCTCATGCCGTTCGGCGTGCCGAACCTCGATCGGATGACACAATCTTGGTTCTAGGTTGCGGTCCGATTGGGCTTACCGTAATAACTTTTGCAAGAACGATAACCTCCAATATCGTTGTAATGGATATCAACGAAAACCGGCTGGATTTTTGCCAAAATATCATGAACATTCAACATTGTTTGAACTCCGCAGAAAATCCTATCGAACAAATCAAGGATATTTTTTCAGGGGAGTTACCGACCGTGGTTTTCGATTGCACCGGCAATCCACAATCTATGGAAAAATCGTTTAACTATGTGGCGAGCGGAGGCTCGTTAGTATTTGTGGGGCATTTTAAGGGTAATATCACTTTTCATGATCCGGAATTTCATCGGAAAGAAATAACATTACACGCCAGCCGCAATGCTACCGCGAGTGATATGAAACAAATAATCGTCGCCATGGAAAAGGGGGAGATCGATACCACCCCCTGGATTACACACCGCGCTTCTTACCTAAATATGGTTGAAGAATTTCCAAACTGGTTGAAACCGGAAAGCCGTGTTTTGAAAGCGATGGTGGAATGGTAGGAAAAAGGTGGGTTTCATTGGCATTCAACCCACCCTACCGGATAAATATTTTTTTATACATTTCAATAAATATAATCTCAGATCAAGGGCTAGCTGTTGCCTTGCCCCTGACACTCAATGTTTACAATAAATCCTGATGATACGGGTGCTTCCACGGCGAACGGTAAAATCGTTTCAAATGCCGTTCGGCTTCGAAATTATCAATGATCGTTTCATTTTTGGGATCCCAATCCACTTTCGAGCCGGTTGTGTACGAAATCATCCCCAATTGCACCGTCGCCGTGGATTGAAAAGCGTCTTCCGGTAAACAGGAAGACGGAACACGAGATCGAACCGCATTTAGAAAATCGGCCATATGCTCCAATGCGGCCTCGCTCTGCACTTCCGTCTCTTGCCGTTCTTCCTCCTGATTCGCTGGAATCATCACCCATTTGCGATCGTTGACAAAGATGGTTCCCTTCTCACCATACAAGAAAATGCCATTCTTCGTCTCCGGAGCATATTCCGCCGCCCCGAACATTCGATGACGCCACACGACTGGGCACTGATCGAAATCAAATTGCGCCGTCAGCAAATCGGGGGTAGTAATTTGATTCTTGAAGTAATAAATCCCCCCTGCGGCTTGAATCGTGTGCGGCATTGATTCTTCCAAAATGACACGAATGGCATCGATCCAATGGATTCCCCAATCGACAAGGTGCCCATTGCCATATGCTTTTTCCAAACGCCATGCAAAATGGCCAATTTGCGGTCGATATGGTAATTTCGGACCGGGACCGCACCACATATCCCAATCCAACGATTCCGGAGGTTCTTGGATGGTCGTGTCTCGAATACTGGGTTTGTAATTGATCTGGGCTTCGACTTGTTGAATCGATCCAAGATTGCCTTCTTGTATAAATTGCTTCACTTGCTGTACTGCGCCGCTTTGCCGCCTTTGAAATCCAATTTGGACGATATTTTCCGCCTTTTTTGCCGCATCAACCATCGCACGTCCTTCGCGGATATCGTAAGCCAACGGTTTTTCACAATAAATATCGATACCCTTTTCACAGGCTGCAATAAACGGCAATGCATGCCATTGAGGCGGCGTTGCGATAATCACAAAATCCAGACCGTCCATCTCGAGCAATTCGCGGTAATCCTTGAACGTCTTCGGCCGCGAACCTTGCATTTTTTCAGTTTCATCAGCAGTATTTTTCAGATGTTCACTGTCCACATCGCATAGGGCAACGGCTTCGACATTGCCGATTTTGAATGCCGCTTTTAAATCGACATTTCCATACCATCCGCAACCGATCAGGCCGAATTTTAATGTTTTATCCTCTTCAGCGGCCCTCGTTTTCTGCACCAACGTCATTGCCCCTGCCGCTGTTACCGTCTTTAAAAAAGTTCGTCTCTTAAATCCTTGCATGAGAGCTCCTTTCTCATTATCTATTTCGAACAAGATACACGTAACCTTCACTATCAAAAACATTATAAAGGAAATCGAGTCGAGATTTTAGGTGTGATCTTTCTTCTCAATGATGGCGCTTTTCCTTCTTTCAATAGAAACAATTTTTCAAGTTAATCTTGACAAACTCCTAATATATGAGAACATCTTAGTGCACTAAGGTTGAAACAGAAAACTCACAAAAACAAAGGAGGTAAGACAATGATGAGTAAAATTTTTCAAGCCGGGTCGATCGTATGCATGGTGAGTCTCCTCGCGTTTCCCGGATTCTCCCAGGAAATATTCGACCAAACGGTTGAATGGGAACTAGACGATCACATCCCCGGTGAAGCAAGAGAAGTCGGGGACACACTCGAAATTTCAGGCAATGGAGCCTTCGGTGTTCGGATTGAAGAGGGCTTAGGCGTGGCAAGCGACGAAGGATTTTATGTGTATTCGGAACTCTCGGGCAGTTATTCTTTGCAGGCTCGCTTGTATCCTATTGAAGGGCAAAGCGCTCTAATGATCCGAGAACATGCGGCGGACGGCGCATCGAATTTCTACGCAGTTGAATTGCTGTTCGACGAAGGCGCAGGTGTGATCGGTGCCTCTGCTTTGTATCGGTTCCGCACCGGCGCCAGTGGGAATGTGCGTATCCCCCTTTACGATGAAGAAGGAAATCGAATCGAAGATACAGGGGACGGTCTGTGGTTCCGAGTTACCCGAGTTGAACCGGTCAACATCTTTTTCGGGGAATATTCACCCGATGGTGAGAATTGGTTTATCGCGGACAGCCGTGTTCTCAAATGGGCAGGTGAGTCTGCCGCCTTCGGAGTGGCTGTCGGCAGCGCAGGGAACGACAGCGTCCTTGGTTTAGTCGAGGTTAGTAACCTTGAATTCGTCTCGACCCCTCCGGTAGCCCAACGAACTCTCTCTCAACAGTCTTATAAAGGCGGTGATACGATCAATGTAAATATCAGTGTTTTTGTATCCGGAGAGGACCGAAATACGGCCACGGTTTCAGAAACGATTCCGGAAGGTTGGTCTGCCAGCAATATTTCCAATGGGGGCACTCTCAGCAATGGTACAATTGAATGGAATTTGACCGGTCTGCCCGTCGGTGAGACTACCCTGAATTATCAGGTAACCGTTCCGGCTTCACCCGGTGATTTCGCTGTTTGGAACGGGGATCTTCAAGAAAGTGTACGCATTCTTGGCCCCAATACCCTGCCACTTTTGGACATCACGGGTGGAAATCGCGTCGATGATGGATTGTTGGTCTTGTACACATTAAGTGAAGGAATCGGGTTGACGGTGAACGATACTTCCGGCGTAGGTGATCCTATGAATTTAACCATCGAGGATCCGGATAACTTCGAGTGGGGCGATGGCTACCTGGAAACCACAGGTACCAATCAAATCGTAACGGAAGGACCTGCAACAAAAATCATCGATGGATGCGTAGCGACCAGCGAACTGACCGTGGAAGGATGGATCAAAACATCGGATATCGGACAAAACGGTCCTGCCCGAATTATCACTTGCTCAATCGACGCCTATAACCGAAATTTCACCCTCGGCCAAGGACGCTACAATGCCGGCAGTGACCGCTTTGAAATGCGCTACCGCACAACGGAAAACAATGAATTTCAAGCGGACTCTCCGGTCGGTTCTTTCACCGAAGCGCTTACGCATGTGGTTTGGACACGCGAGGCCTCAGGCGCAGTCGCCGTGTATATCAACAACGAATCCTTTGAAGTCTTTCAAAACGGTAGCACTCCGATTACTGAAGTACCGGGTGAGTTTTCTCCCTGGGATCCGACGTATCGTTTTGGATTGGGGAATGAAATCGCAACAAATCGCGCTTGGTTAGGGCAATTCCACCTGGTCGCGATCTACAATCGCGCTCTGACCACTGATGAAGTATCCCAAAATTACAATGCCGGACCGTTTGTCGGCGACGATGTAGACGTGTCCGATTGGGAACTTTTCTAAACGTTTCTCTTTTCATCCTTTTATTTTTAACGAGGGCAGTTTCTCAACTGCCTTCTTTTTTCTTGTTCTGTTCTTGCTCCTTCTCTTGTACTGGTTGCGTGGTTTGATCAACTTCCGCCTTTGACGCCTTCGGCTTTTCTGTCTCTTCTTTTTGGGATTCTTGTTCTTCAGATTCTTCCTTGCCGAAGACCTGATCAAGCACATAATTCGCAACAGCCTGATATTGAGATTCAGAAAGTTTGATTGCCGGCATAGGTGGATAATCCGGCCGTTTTTTGCCCGGATCTTTGATCCACTGGATCATGCCGTCGATATCATCCTTATAAATTTCCGCAATTTCTTTTAACGAGGGTCCAACCAACCGTTGATCAAGCGCATGACAGGTGGCGCAAACGTTCTGAAACACTTTTTCTCCGGGCGAAAGAGATGCATCTCCTTCAGCTATTCCCAATCCCTGCGAAAGCCGCCATTGCGCGACATTGACCATAGACATATAGGCTAATGTCTCATCATCCATGGCTTGCCGGTGTGGAGAAATTGCATTCTCCCGATACACCTGCCTTCCGGTAGCCATAAAAATGACGGTGCCGGTCAATAATGCGATGATCATATAAAAGCGAAGGGCATAGGTTATTTTTGGCGTCACGATCTCACGCCACAGCAAGACAAATGCAATCACTGCCAAGGCCACGCCACAAAAAATGATCCCCACCATCGTCCAACTCAATCCTTGAGTTGGTAATGTGAAAAGCAATAATGGACCGGCTAAAAAATTCGCCGCTGTTGCGCTGAATGCAATACTGTAAAAAATCTGTCTTAATTTGGGGCGATCCAGTTCTTCAAATACTTTTTCCGCCGGATATTCACGGACGGTAAAATAACCGGCAAAAAAGAGACCGCTCACCGCAATGCTGCCAATGATGAAGTGAATATAACGGGGGATCACATTTGGAAGAATCACGGTCGACAACCAACCGCCGACCTCAGGCCAACGATCCGGAAACTGCATCAAATTGATATTGGACAAGAAAATAAACGGGATCAACAAAAACAAGATAGCGGCCCCGGCTCCGATTGCCATATGCACTCCTTTTTGATGAGCGAGCCGATCCCAGGTGTATTTATAAACATATCCCAGCAAAAAAGCGACGGAAACAAGCGGAACCACCATGATCCATGCGATCCCCGTCAACGAATTCGCCGTATAAAAATAAACGGTATAAAGGACGTTCAGCGTCAACAACGGCGCCACACCGAGAACAACCGCTAAACTTTTATTGACGGCAATCGTGGATGTGATTCTCCTTGCCAGTTGATCGTAATCTTTTTTCTTCAATCCCATAAATTCAAAAACGAGCGAAAACAATGTACTGCCGATCATGAGATTGACAAACAATATATGGAGAAGAAATACAAAAATGACAAGCAGTTTCAAATTATGCGGATCCGATGGCAAATCCAAGGGGATATCTTTCGGAACCGGGATGTGGGATATCGTTTCCATAAAAAATCCTCAATTTCTTGTGATTATAAATTTAGCCTGCAAACCCGAGAATCGTTTCTTTCCTCTGTTTGGTGGTTTCTTTTACTGTTTGTGCGCCTTTGACCGGAACCGGAAAATCTCGAAGAGACAAAATATACTCTACCAATGCCGCCACTTCCGCCTGATTCCCGGGAAACGGAGGCATGAAGGGACGCACGTTATGCATCCCATTGATATACGCAACCATTGATTGTTTATCCCAGCGGTCTTGACCATACATGGTTTCAAATTTGCTCAATATACCGTTCATACCGTTCGTGGTATGGCAGCGGGTACAAGCGATCTTGAATACCTCCTCACCGGCTTGTATAGAATTGTCTTCTGTCACCATCTTTACGTCGCTATAAACGGAATAAGGCAGAATCCCCCGTTGATTCAACAGTGGATAATCGGCAACACGAATACCGTTGGCATACATATAATTTTGGATGACATACGGTTTACGGATGAATTCTCGAACCCGCTCGAAATATCCCAACGTCAACAAGGCAACCACAAACGGCAAAACCAACGCCAAACGGGGCAATCGCGAAGGTTTGATCACTGACCACGTCAATATGAGAACCGACAAGCCAAAAGAGAAGAGCAATGCATTCAGAATCACTTCATAACGATCCGCAAAAACTTGGGTGGCTATGGCTACATCCACATTCCCCACCATGGATTCCGGGATGATTTTCCAGTACCAGAGACCTCCCGCCAAACAAAGCGGAACCCAGGCAACCGACCAAATTGAGATGAAACGCATGGCCTTCAACTGAAAATGGCTCCCTTTTTCCGTAAAAAAATAAGATAAAAATAGCGCGAACATTCCCGCCGTCGCCATCGCGAGCGGTGTGCGAAAAGCCAACTGAGGAAGATAAACAGGATTGAGAAAAGCGGTGACAAGACCTTCCCCTTCATTCCAATTCCCGACATCCATCATATACCCCAAAATACCGACAATGATGGCCATGGTCAGCCAGGAGGCAATGGAGAGAACAACGCCCAACGCAATATGGAGCGATTTCTTTTCTCCCTCCATTCTCTTCCAAAGCAAAAAATATGCTAAAATTAAAATCACTTCTGTGACAAATACGATCCATTCGGAAAACCAAGCCCAGAAAAAGACTCGAATTAAACTGCCTATAGCATAAGGATTCACTAACGAGGTCGAGAACCAAATACCGACTCCGGTCAACGCTCCCACGCTCGTTGTGATAATGAAACAAACCAACAAAATTTTATACGCAAGGTCATCCCACCGCTTATCTCCGCTCCGTTTTCCCCACCACTCCATCAAGGTAATCAATGGAATCGCCCCGACCGCCATCGGATGATTCACAAAAACATGAACGATCGCGATCAGAGCAATCAAGAACCGATTCCCGATAAAATCGAGATGAAATATCGGAAAATCCATCAGCGCAATACTCCTTTCTCCGCATACCTATAATCAAAGGAGGCTAAGTTATTTTTTTAACCAATGGAATTATTTTCACAATGAAAAAGGAAAACGCAAGGGTACATGATTCAGCAATTCTCTTGAGATGAGAAAGTTCTCATATCTAAGGGTGAAATACAGAAAAATATAAAAATCAAAACATCATCCAATCCGCAACCGCTGTCGGCGGGGGTGAAACGCTATTTCGGCGGCCCGGGGTTCCCCTCGGAGCACTCTCATCACTCGGAAGCCAATTGATGAACAAGCCGTTATCCCGTATCGCTTCAATCAATTCGAGCGATGGTCCATTACCGTCCGCTTCACTCGGCCAAGGGGCTTCGTCATCGTACTGAACGGAATCGATCAACTGACCGTCGGGATCGAAAATTCGTACCGCATCTCCACCATTTCCTAAATTGAAGGTTACTCCATCGATCACATTGGTGATCCCGTACAGTTGAGTGACTAACGCAGCATCCAAGGCAATTACAACATACCCATCCGCATGCAGAATAGTACCATCCGGAATCAAAAACCGATGGTCATCATTGTCGTCTTTATACACCCACCCGCTTAAATCCACTGGTATTTGACCGGCATTGTACAATTCAAACCACTCATTTTCATCGATCGCACTATGGTACATAATTTCATTGATGACCACAGTACCGGGTGTCACCATAGGATTGTCATCTACCGTAATATTGAGCGATTGGCTTGGTGCTTCGGGATAGCGCATATCTGCAAGACCGGTGAACGTTACAGAAAAATAATATTGGATTTCTGTCTGATCCGGCTGAGCTGGAATAATAGTTTGATAGATTGACTGTGATCCGTCAGCCAATTCCATTTCAACGGTTCGCTCATCCGAACCGGCATTCCAATGCAACACCACACGTTCAACTGTTTGAGAAGTCAATACATCCACACCAAAAGTGATGGGATCGGCAGAACTCGGAACAGCCGGTTGTGTAAATGCATTGGAAATGAGAACCGGTTGCGGTAGTTGATCGATCAGCGAGATACGGCGATTTCCAATAAGATCCTTCAACTCTCGTACGTGTTCATCGAGCGTGCGATATCCTTCCACGAGTTCGCCCCATATCTGCCGGTCAAGTTCAGCGTGTTCACGAATACGAGACACATATTCCTCAATCAATGGGAACAGCTCTCTTTCTTGAAAAATCGTCACAAGCAGTTGCCGAATATTCTCATAATAACGCCCCTGAAATTCAGGAATCGTCAAGAACTGTGTCGCCAACGGCCACGGCCCCTGAAATGTTGGAAATCCCTGCACATCATATAAAAGATGCGCCTCGGCGGTTTTAAAAACGTGTGTCAAATTCTCCGGAAATATTTCCCAGCGATCGGTTGCACTGTCATGATAGAGAAAATGATTGTGCCACACCCGATCCTCATGAACCACTACATTCCCCGCGGCAAAAAACGATAGCAGTTCATTCACATTTACAGAAGAATTGAAAAAATTCTCCAATTCTGCTTCTTGCAGCGTATTCAATCGCTCGATGAAAGTAATCAAATCTTCATGAGCGGCATCGCTGTTTGTCACATTATCATAAGTTTTCAAATAATCTTCGAGCGTCGGTAGGATACTCTCATCACCGCGTGTACCAGGATACTCTCGTCTGGGGTCGCCTTCCGAGCGATAGAGATTGGAATCCCGGTCTTTTCCAATTCGAGCGAGAAAATCTTCTTCGATGTTCTCTTTTTGTAGAAAGATACCTTGATCGAATCCATTCAATTGCATGGTAACTGGTGTTGTTCTGCGTGAGGGAACTCCAACATGCCGGAAAACTTCCCACGCTATGCTTTCATACAATCCCCCATCCCCACGCCGCGATGGGAGACTGGGATGAAACTGCGCATCGAGAATCAGCTCTTCGCGTCCGTCAAACTCGAAATCATCATTAAAATATAATTTCCAACTCGATTTCACCGCCTGCCTCTCATCCGGTTTTCCGGCAAACCGCATTTGAACATCTTCATACACTTCCCCGCTATGATCGATAAATATCCCCCGAACGCGATCGTTATATTCAGGCTCGCCGGGTGATTGTAAACTGTTTGTCGATAAACTCGTCAAATCTTCCTCGGAAAGAAGGATTGTATATTCCGGAATTTCCGGCTCTTCCTCTGTACTTCGCACCAGAATCCCAAATTGTTTCGGATATCCTGTCGGAACCGGAGCAACATTCTCTTGCGCCACAAAATCAAGCGCATGAATCTTATAATGAATTAAAACTCCTGCCGGCAAATTCGGAAGGTTGGTTTCATACGATTCATCACCCGCATCACGGTCACCACGAGTCCCATCGTCCCGCATTTCTTCGGATAACCATTCATTTACCGGCACCGCCAACGAAACAGGAATTTCTCCCGGCATCCATTCAACCCGATATTCAACCCATACACGAAAAATCCCTGAATCATCCACCACATCCGCCCGAATCGAAATCGGTTCTCCGGCAACAGGACGTTCGGGACGATGGCGAGGATTATCGATACGAGGAGGCAAATCGGATGAAATGATCGAGTTCGGCGCCCCCGGTGTTCCCCATGGATTATCACTGCCTGGAAAAGCACCGGCCCGCCAATTGAACGGATCGTTGTTATCCTTATCAGGATTGATCAATTCCAACGACGGTCCGTCTCCATCCGGAGTCACCGGCCAGGGCGCAGAGTCACTATACGTAAGCTCATCCACAATTCGCCCCAAGTTGTCTTCCAAAATGACGGTCTCACCTCCATTACTTAGCTGTCCGTCGTAATTTCCGACAACTTTCTCAATTCCATACAATGCCCGAATCACATCCGCATTGCTTGCCACTACAAGAAATTCTTTCGGAGCGATTGAAACTGGATTAGTAAATGTAAACGAAATCCCATCTGTAAATGTATAGTTCAACAAATTTACTGCTTGATCGCCTGTATTGTACAGTTCGAGATATTCCTCATCATTATTGTCGGACGAGGGATGATACATGAGTTCGTTAATCACGATATCACCAAAGATTGAAGATGAAAACAAGCCAAATGATACCAAACATACTGATAAATAAAGAGTTAATTTTTTTAGGTTCATATACATTCTACTTTCATTGTTAGAGTTTTATTCATTACAATAGGTATACAATCTTGCAAATGTCAACTCAAAAGTGAATGGAGAATCGAGAAATCAGTGAAAAATGCGTAACTATGGTCCGAACCGATATATATCTCCGTCACTGATCAATCCATTTGTCATGTCATACATGAGATACACAAAGCTCATCGCACTGTTTGAAATCATCGGATTCACATCTTCTTTTTTATCGGGACCGCAACCTTTCAGTGACCAAAGTTGAGAATCGTTCAGAAAAAAACGGGATGCTTGCTGCGGTGTACAACTTCCAAAGGTGCCTCTTGAATGGCGATCCATATACCAATACAGACCAAAATCATGACGGCCACCGGCGGAATGATCCGGATCACCTGGATTGAAGGGATCATTGGGCAAAGTCGCAATATAAGAAACCGGGGTTGTCAAAACACGCAATGCCCAACGCTCTCCATGCCGATCGGCTGGTCCCTCGCAATTCGTGACCGGCGGATAGAAATTCCACTCAAGCCGATACTGCTCCAGAGCCGTGCCGAGGGCTTGCATATCCGATTGATTCCGAGCGACTTTCGATCGGATTTGAGCATTCATGAAATTCGGAACCGCTATAGCCGCCAAAATTCCAATTATCGCCACTACGATCAACAATTCGATTAATGTAAATCCCTGTGCTGCCTTCATGTTTTCTTCCTCTTTACTTTCTATACAAAACGGCTTCTTACAATACCTTCTCAAATAGACTAGTGGGTAACAAGGGCAAGACGTCAGGCCTGCCCTTGATCAAGGCAAGGGTAGACATACCCTCCCCTTGCTATCCCTTCTAAGCAGTTTCAAATAGACTATAACATTCAATCGTGAATTATAGGTTAAAATATGTTCATCTTCTTTTTCATCGTCGCAATTTTGAGCGTATTTTTACTACTGCGTAAAAATGGCTTGCAATCGAATTAAACTGCCAGCTATATACAAAAGGGATAAATGATGATGAAACAACTTCGCGGAGCAATCATCGGCTGTGGTATGATTTCCGAATTCCACCTGAAAGGATGGAAACGCATTCCTGAAGTCGACATTACCGAATTCGACAATAATCATCTTTAGCAAAGATAATAATACTTAAGAAGGAGTTTTCACATGTTGACAGTCAAGCGAAACATTTCAATTCAAATTTGTCTCTCGTCATTATTGGCTCTCTTTGTTTTCAATGCACAAGCCGAACGCATAGGAGAGGGAGGAGTCTATTCCGTCATAGAATTGTCCTTCACCGGCCCGTCCCTCACTCCGAAGGACACCCCGGCGAAGAATATCATTTTCTGGAGCGAAATACAGCATGAAAGCGGTTCGCCAACCTATAAAATTCACGGTTTCTGGGATGGCGACGGCAAAGGCGGCATGTCCGGAAACGTGTTCAAAATCCGCTTTTGTCCGACAAAAACAGGGCGCTGGAACATCGTCAAAGTCTTCTCCAATGCCATCGAACTGATGAACCAGCACGAAGGCGATACCATTCAAGCCAATCCCTCCGATCACCCCGGTTTCTGGATTCCAGATTCTGAAAGCCCCGGCAAACGCTGGTATCAACGATCGGACGGCTCGCATCAATACATCTATGGCAATACGCACTACAGTTTCCTCTCCGGCTATGAAAAAGGCGGCGTTACCAGCGGCAACGACATCGCCGAAGACATCCGCGGCAATGCGCACTATTTCAAGAAACTGCGCTTCGGCTTGAACGGCGATTATTACCCCAATCCCGATGTAAAACCGTTTCTCGATGACGAAGGCGATCAAACCGATTGGGGCGACTATAGCCACCGGCCCAATCCCAAATGGTTCCACAACCGGGTCGATCTCGCCGTCCAAACGGCCTATGAAGAAGACTTGATCGCCGACCTTATCCTCGCCGGTCCCGATCAGGAAGAATCCCGCTCCACCTTACGCGCCAAATTCAACAACGGCGATCCGGCACCGTTCCTGCGATACATTGCCGCCCGTTACGGTTGTTATCCGAATGTCTGGATTTGTCTCTGCAACGAATACGATATCCGCACTCCCACATTTACTGAAAAAGAAATCGCCCACTTCGGCCAGATCATCAAACAATTTTTACCCTATGATCCCCCCCTCAGCGTCCATGCCACTCCCCGCAAACTCTGGGCGCAGGAATACGATCGGCTGCCGCCGTGGTACGATCACCAGATCATCCAGAAAAAAATCCGCACACTCGCCCCCGCTGCCGATGTGCTTCAACAGACCAGGGAAAACCCCATCGGCAAAGGACCGCGCAACAAACCGACCATCAACGACGAATTGAGTTATGAAGGCAAAGGCGACAAACACACGGAGCAAGACACCATCGAATCCCATCTCGGAATCTTCCTGGGCGGCGGCTATGGCTCCACCGGCGAAAAACCCGGCAACAAGGAAGGCCAATATTTCCGCGGCAAATTCAATCCCGAAGAACACTCCTCCGCCGACAATTTAAAATGGCTCCGCGAAGTCATCGACGAAAACATCACTTTCTGGAAAATGGCCCCCGATCACAGCATCTTCACCAACCTCTACGGCAGCTTCCGCGCCATGGCCTGGCCCAATCACGAATACGTGCTGGGTACCAACAAAAAACACGACAACATCACCGCCCAACTCCCTGCCGGAACCTGGACCGTCACACGCTATGATGTGATCAACAAAAAAGAGAAGATCTTGATTCAAAATGCAGAAGGGAAGTTTACATTCAACACCCCGAAAGGCCGCGCCATGCTATTTTATTTCAAAAAAAGATAAGAATGATTAAACCTCTATAAATCATAGATAAGATCGATAATCTGTTTTTAGCACTTTGGCAATTTTCTGAGCCAGTTCTTTCCCAATAGTCCGTTTTTTATTTTCAATTTCTGAAATATGATGTTGCCGAATCCCGACTTTTTCCGCCAATTCTTTCTGAGTCAAATTTGCGTTTTCCCGATGGACACGCAGGGCAATGTTGGGAATTTCTTCTTGATTCACGTATTGGCTCAAAGCCTCCAACGCAGGTACGGTTTCAGGATACTCGCAGAAGCCAAATTGCTTAGCCGCTGCAATACACTCATCTTTTTGGCCTTTGGGACCATACAAAATCACTTTTACAAAATGATCAGTACGGGGCATTTTCGTGGGAACCGACATACGTCACCTCAATACGTAACGTTTTACTTGAGTAAAAAAGAATGATACACTATTCTATCATTTTACTTGATAGAAATCCAAATAATATAAAGCTCATTTCTCATGACAAGTGCAAAAGAACGAATGATAAAAATTATTCATTCCCAACCAGACAATGCAAGTTATGATGAAATCCTGAGAGAATTGGCCTTTGAACACATGATCGAGCGTGGTTTGGCTGATTCCGTAAACGGACATATCATCTCCCATGATGAAATGAAACAACGAATTCAATCATGGCAGCACAAGACTGAAAGAACCGCGTAGGGTAGGCTCAAAGCGAAGCGTAGCCCACCATAAACTTTTTATTATAAGTAATAGGAAATATAGGATAGCTCCAAAAGAAAATAGAGTTCCTTAAAACAACGCATCGTATTTCTGTTTCACATTGTCGGTTCGATCCTTCCGAATTAGAAACGAATTCCACGTATCATACCAGAACCACTGATTCCACGGTTCCTGTTCCACGATCTCTTCCAACAACACATAATGTTCATCCATATACTCTTGAAATTCCGGCAAGAATTTTCGAACCAACCGCTGCCGCCGGAGATCGACGACTAGAATAACCGGCTTGTTTTCCTCGATATCGTTCATAAAAGCCTGTTGATGCCATTCTTTCACCGCTCCTGAGAGTTTGTCTTTCCATAAAGGTGAAAAATGATAATACCGCGCTCCGGCATACCGCTCCGAGAAAAAGTAAACGGAATTCGGATCCCGTCCCACCATCAAGATCGTTTCGTCCGGACTCGTCAGTTGCTGCACAGCATTACCAATCCCATGCTGAAAAGCATACTCTCCTTCTGTATTCCGGTACTTTCCCTTGATCGTACGATAGTCTTGTAAATAGGTATGAACACCGCCCACAAAGAAATACACAACAACAACCATCAACAGGACGAAGTAGACAATCGAAGCAATGGAGGGAAAACGAATAATACCCGTATACCAAATGTCTTTCAATCGAGTAAACAATCCTTCCCAAAACAACGCCAACAGCAAGCACATCGAAACCGAAGCCTGCACATAATAATGTTCATAATATTCCCCGCTCAACGAAATCGCGATCAAATCTCCGATATAGGCCAAAATCAACGGCAGCAGCATCCAACGCGTTGTTTTGGGAATCCACCAGCAAGTCGCCAAGGCAAAGAGCGGCGCGAACAAATAAGGACCGGTCTTCCCGATAAATTCCCACTGTTTCTGCAACACTTCCGCCCATGGCAAAAAGGTACGGCCTGGACCGATATAATAAAAATTGAATAAGTAACTACCCTCGAAATATTCATACCACGCGCCGCGAACGAAAAAATTAAAGGAAATTACCAATTCAGGTAGGATCAAACCCAAACACATCATGAGAAACGGGCGGAACACATCACGGAATTTCTTCCCCCGTTGATGCGCATTATGCAGCAGAGCACCGATCAGAAAAACGAATGTGAAAACATATGTCTGCCGGAATTCAACCGCCGTCCCCAAGGCGAGACCCGCGAAAAAACAGTTCCAGCGCAATCGGCCGTGGCTGCGCAGCATCATCCAAAAACAAAGAACGACAAAAAACAAAGCGCTCTCTTCCGTCAACCCACCCGACCGGATCGTAAAAGGCATGCTGGTGAAAAAGAGATAAGATAAGGTTGTCAAAATGGACGTTTCGAGCCGAAAACGCCGATCACAAAAACGAAACAAAATTGCGGCCGAAAGAGATAACCAAAATATTTCATGCACTTTCACCGCATTCAACGAGAAAGAAAAAGCACGCAATGGAATGGAATGAAAGAAAAAAATCCCCGGCGGTTTATGATCCCAAAAATCACGATATGGCAACTGTCCAGCCGCCCAGGCTTGTCCTCCATATAAAAAAAGCCCTTCATCGTGAGATAGAGACGCCAGAAAAGTATGATACCGTAATCCACAATAGGCTGCGAAAATGAATAACCAAACCAGAACAATACGTAAAACGTTTTTTGACATGATCCTTCATGCGTTGATTTCGGGCGGTGTGGTTTGCACCGGAGTTTCCGGTGGTATCGCCCGCTGACGTAGTTTCAAATAGCCGAATATTCCTCCACCGATCATCAGGATACACATCCATTGCGAAGTCGAAAACCATCCCCATGTCCCCCGCGATTCATCTCCCCGTACAAACTCAATCAAAAATCTACCGGCTCCATACAAGATTAAATAATTCATAGCGATTTGCCCACGGAATCGCTGTCCCTTTCGCACCGTCAGCAAAAACAAAAAAATACCAAGATTCATCGTACTTTCATATAGCTGCGTCGGATGAACCGGCAGAGAAGAATCCGCACCGGGGGTCAATAATCCATGATTGTAATGATCGATGTACGCAGGGGAATCTTTAGGGAAACGAACCGCACACGGCAAGTGACAAACCGAACCGTAACAACAACCGAAGAGAAAACACCCGATCCTTCCGATTGCATGAGACAACGGTAAATAGGTCGCGAACAAATCCATGACTCCGACCATACTTCTTTTGTGTTTTCGGGTGTAGTATAAAGCAATCACAGAGGCAAAAAGAAATCCTCCCAAAAAGACTCCCGCTTCACGCGAAAAAATTATCTCCGATGGATATTGCGCATAATAATCAAAATTGGCAACGACGAGCAAAGTACGAGAACCGATCATGGCTCCGACAACGATAAGCGTCAGTAAATTTTGTAGAAAATCTTCCGGATAACCGATCAGCCGTCCACGCCGTACGATATTGAACCACAAAACAGCAAAGGCAACGGCGATCATCAAGCCGTACATCGTGATTTCAACACCAAAAAGCGTTACAAAATGAGAATGCATAGACGGTCTCCCTTTTTATTGAGAATTTGTCTCACTAATGGATGACGGATTCTCGGCTGAAGATTCCTCAGCGGGCTTCTTCCAAAACACAAGTTTGAATACAAGAATCACTTCGCCGACCGTTAAAGCCGAATCGGCCACGTTAAACGTCGGCCATTGAAAATCCTGATAATACACATCGATAAAATCGACAACATATCCGCTGTAAAGACGGTTGAGTATATTCCCCAGCGCTCCGCCGATTAACAATCCGAACATCAAGACATACCACCAATCCATATCCAATTCGGAGATTTGCTTGTAAACAATGATCAACAAAACGACAAACGCAATCGGAGCGAGGATATGAAGAATCCCCCCATAATCCTGCAATAATCCAAAGGCGATCCCGGTATTTTCCCCATAGAGCAACCGAAGAAATCCGGGAACGATATGGATCGGTGGATTTCCCTGGAGTGAATGCGCCGCCCATATTTTTGTAATCACGTCAACGACAAAAACAGCAATGGAAATGGTAAAAATCCACACAACATCCTTCTTTGTAATGGGATTAGGATTTTCTGTATGGGCAGGGATATGATCCATCGATTGTTATGCTATGAAACGTATGATCAAGAAATGTAGCGTAAAAACAGAAACAATGAATTCACCATTTCCCATTATTGCCGCTGCGCTCCTCTGTCATTCGGCACTGAATACAGTAACGCGCAAACGGTTTTGCAATCAATCGGGCTTTGGGAATGGTTCCGCCACAACTTTCACATTTTCCATACTTGCCTTCTTCGATTTTTTCCAATGCTTCGTCGATCAGTTCCAGAATCCCTTCCTCGCTGCTGAGAAACATGATGTTCTTTTCGAATTCTTCTTCTTCATTTCCCACTTCAGCCATGTGGATTCCATATCCGGAACTGTCTTTCGACTCCCGAGAGGAATTCGCTGTTTCCAAAGTATGAATTTCACGAGAAACACGATCACGCTCTTTCAAAAGGATCTTTTGAAAACGCTCTAAGTCTCTTTTGCGCATGTAACCTTTTCCAAATTGGAATGAAAAAAGCAAACGCTTTTTATAAGTTGATTCAAGTAATGACTTCACGACAGCGAGGACATACATCACTGCCGTTTGTTCCCACATTCGGATCATAATGCCAGCAACGAGGGCATTTTTCACCTTCCGCTTTTTGCACGGCAATTTTGATTTCCGGCACAATCGGACTTTCAAAGACTGAATCGTATTCTTTCACATCCCCTAACCGGCAATCCGATACAATGAGAACACTGGAAAGATCATCCCCGCGCCGATTTCCGATGGCGGTTTCCAAACGGGATTTCCAAGTTAGGTCGCTCGTTTCGAGTGTTACACAACAATCCAGCGAATGGCCGACTGTAGACGCTTTCCGCTGCAGTTCGATGGCTTTGATCGCCTCACCCCGCACCATAAAAATCTTATCCCACCAATCCAACAATTCATGATCGATCTCCGGAATCTCGCGATCCACGGCAAAGAAAAAGACACTTTCTTCCCCGACCAGTTTCATCTCCACTAAGTGCTGCCAGATTTCTTCACAGGTAAAAGACAAAATCGGCGCCGCGCAGGCCGTCAGTTCAACGACAATCTCACTCAATGTCGATTGGCACGCTTTGCGTTCTACGCTGTTTTTACCAGAAACGTACAAACGGTCTTTAATGATATCGAGATACAACGCACTCAAATCGACACTGCAGAAATTGTTCAAATCATAAAATATTCTATGAAAATCATATTTCTCATAGGCGGTAAGAATTCGTTTTTTACATTCCCGCCATCGATTCAATATCCAACGATCAAGAGACAAACGATCCTTCTCCGGCACTTTTTCCTCTGTTGAATAATCATAGAGATTACTCAATAAAAAACGCGCTGTGTTCCGAATGCGCCGATACGACTCGATGATTCGGGAAAGGATCTCTTTTGAAAACGACATATCACCGCGAAAATCTTCCGCAGAAACCCACAAGCGAATGACATCCGCTCCCGTCTTTTCGACCAATTCATCGAGAATCACGAAATTGCCCAGACTCTTCGAAAGTTTGCGGCCGTGTTCATCGACTGTAAATCCGTGAGTCAAAACAGTTTTATAAGGAGGATCGAAACCAGCCCCCGTTGCCGTCACCAGCGCAGATTGAAACCAACCTCGGTGTTGGTCACTGCCTTCCAGATACATGTCGACCGGATAAATATCCTCGTCATACGCCATGACTGATTGGTGGCTGACACCGGAATCGAACCAGACATCCAAAATATCCCGTTCCAGCCGGACATCCTCCCATGAAAGACCGTCTGGAAGCAGTTCTTGAATCCGCATCATTCGCTTCATCTCTTCCGGATTTTCGATGGCGCGGAACCAGAAATCAGTACTTTCCGTTTCGACAATTTCTGCAAATTGGCGAATCAATTCCGGATCTAAAATGCCTTCTTCGCGATCCCCGAAATATACCGCTGGAATCGGTACCCCCCAAGCGCGCTGCCGGGAAATACACCATTCCTGGCGATTTTCCACCATCGAGCGAATTCGCTGCCGTCCCCACGGTGGAATCCAATTAACTCGGTCAATGGCTTCCAACAATCGTTCACGAAAATGATCTTTCTCCAGAGAAATAAACCATTGCCGCGTCGCCCGAAAAATCACCGGCTTCTTGCATCGCCAACAATGGGGGTAAGAGTGTTCGTATTTTTCATGATGAACCAGCAATTTTTTTTCATCGAGAAGATTGACAATCGGCTGGTTCGATTGCTCCACATGCATTCCCTCAAAAACCGGAGATGCGCCTGTCAAACATCCTGCGTTATTGACTGGAGAAAAAACTTCCAAACCGTACTTAAGCCCCACCGCATAATCTTCCTGGCCATGGCCGGGAGCCGTATGAACAGCACCGGTTCCCTGCTCCAACGTGACATGCGTTCCCGTGATCAATGGAACCTCAAATTCCGCCAGTGGATGCTTCATAAAAAGTTGTAAATCTTCCAGTTCTTTACCGGTAAAAGAGCCAAGCGTTGAATCGGAACCTTGTAATCCTGTTTCGGAAAGGAATCTTTCAACCAAATCTTTGGAAATCAAAACATATTCATCTTCAAAAGATATAAGCGTATAAATGAAATTCGGATGCAAGCACACCGCACGGTTGGCAGGCAATGTCCAAGGGGTTGTTGTCCAAATCACCGCATTGACCGGTTTATCGCCCAAATCTTTCACCTTCGTTGAAATACGCTCTACCGATTCACCGGTTAAAGGAAAACGGACATAGATTGAAGGGGAAGTATGTTCTTCGTATTCCACTTCCGCTTCCGCCAGCGCAGTTTGGCAGGACGGACACCAGTGGATTGGCTTCATCCCCTGATACACATATTCTTTTTTCACCATTTCAGCGAATTGGCGCAGTTCTTCCGATTCATATCGTGAATCTAGGGTCAAATAGGGACGTTCCCATTCCCCAATCACACCCAATCGCTTGAAACTAGTGCGATGCTTATCGACAAAAGAAAGCGCAAATTCTTTGCACCGCTTACGAAGCTCGGTCGCCAAGATTGTCGCTTTTTCCGATTCGGGTATATTTTGAGTGACGTTAAGTTCAATGGGTAATCCATGACAATCCCACCCCGGACGATAATGAATGTTCTGGCCCAATAACAATTTGGATTTGTTGACCATATCTTTCAAAATCTTGTTGAGCCCGGTACCCAGATGGATAGAGCCGTTAGCATACGGGGGACCGTCATGAAGAATAAAACAAGAATTTTCTTCCCGAATATGTCGAATCTTCTGGTAGACTTTCAAGTCTTCCCAGCGCTGAAGAATTTCCGGCTCGCGCTTCGGTAAATTCGCGCGCATTGGAAAAGTCGTCGAAGGTAAATTGAGTGAACTACGATAATCCATTTCTGGTACCACAATATAAGGATGTAGAAAAAGAATGTTACATCTCAGAAGGATGAATCGCAAGGGTTAATTGAGATGACTTTTACAAGTAACAAAACATGAGGCGCGTGTGGGAGTATAGGATATTGTTCCATTATCGCTCAGCAATCGATCGAAAGTATAAATTGATCGCTTCCGCATAATCTTCCGGGAAGCGGTCTTCCTGCACGGCGGCTACCGGTTGGAAATCTTTTTCCTTCTTTTCGGCTCGTTCGACATGGGATTTCATCGGATCGGTAACCGCTCTTTCGATGGCTTTCAAATTGTCGATGACACTCCTTTGTTTTTCAAGCACTTTTTGAAAACTCGCTTGCGCGAGTTCTTCTTCGATCTCTTTCATCGCTCGAATACTGTCCGACAATTCCTTCGGAGCCAGATACAGCGCGTTCAACATGCGGTCGAGTTTTTCCGCCTGGTCGCGGATATCGGATTGTTTTTGATTCAACCGGTTGAGTTTTTCCTGCAACATAAGAGGCGGCTTGCCAGTAAAACCTTCCGGCCCCATCCCGCTTTTCTTCCCCCCGCCGGTCGATTGGCTAGGT
Source organism: uncultured bacterium (assembly GCA_964412555.1). Classification (GTDB taxonomy): domain Bacteria; phylum Hinthialibacterota; class Hinthialibacteria; order Hinthialibacterales; family Hinthialibacteraceae; genus CAYPPG01. The sequence goes on along the minus strand of CAYPPG010000029.1, from coordinate 59,340 downwards.
GGTTTATTGTCCAGTTCCTGCACAACCGCGTCCTCGAATTCCTCGTCCCGCATCCGTGCCGGAGTTTGCCGGTCGTCTTTATGCTGTGCGAATTTTTCGACGAACTCCCCATTCGATTTTCCGGTTCGTCCTTCACCGGAACGCCCCCCCGCTTCAGTGGAATCCGGTAATGTATTACCCGTTTTCCCCTTGGCGCTGTAATTGCTGATCTGGCCGTCCATGACATCCCATCCTTCTTCCAAGTCGGCGCTGGCCCAATTACTGGATAAATCTTCGGTTTCTTCGGTAACATCTTCTTCATCTTCGATCAAGTCACCAATGAGATCTTCCAACTCTTCCGGAAGGTCCACCATCGAGATTTCATCGATGACCTCTTCCGGAGCATCTTCGAGATTCCACTTTGTCCGGTCCGGTTTCTCAGGCAGCCACGATTCCAATTCACTTTCGATGCGCTCTTCGAGTTGTTCAATCGACCACACAGCCGCTTCTTCCGATTTCAGCGCGATTTCCACAGCCTCTCCGATCAACGATTCTTCCGCACGCTCGACATTTTCAAAGATTTCATTCCATTCATCTACCAGCGACGGATCGTCAAATTTCTGCGGAGCCAATTCTTTCAAATATTGATTAAAATCCTTGAGTTCTTCGAGAATGCGATTTTCCGCTTGCGCCAACCGTTCCAACTCGTCTTCTTGCTCGATGATTTTCTGTTCGTCCGCCACTTCCAGCAAATCTTTTGTCGGGGGGATCAATTCTTTCTGTTCCTTCAAAATTTCATCAAGCGTTTCCAAAATCTTCTCTTTTTCCTTCTCCCGTTCCTCGTCTTCCGTCGGATGTTCCTTCAGCGGTTCCCGCATTTCCTCGATCAGATCGGTCAATTCCGACGCCGCTAACCGAGTGTCTTCCTCTTCCGTTTTTTGAGCAACCAATTTAACCGTATATTTTTGGGATTTCGACTTTTGCCCCAACGAATCCACTGCCATTGCATACAATTCCAATGTCTGCCCCGGCTGATAAACAGCCGATGTCACATCGAGAACCGAATCCAATTCCAATGAATCAAACCGCCTTCCCCCTTGTTTTGTATCGATCTCATGAACTTGATCTGATCCCATATCCCGGCATAACAACTGGATCGTTTTCAAACCGAAATCATCCGCCGCTTTCACCAGACAAGGAATTCGTGCCGGAATAGAAACCTCCGGTAAATCCCGGCCAGGCAATGGAAACGATATCTGCGGAGGCATATCGGGAATCGCCGTAATGGGATGCCGCACCGGATTGCGGTTGTCCACATCGTCTTCCGTAAATAGCTTGATTGTATACCATCCGTCTTTTTCGATGACTAATTCCGCTTCAATGCATCGTGTACCGATCTGGCGCGGTTTGACAATTTTCGTATTCTCTCCACTTCGCAAATTGATCAGTCCCCGCGAAAGCGGCAAATCCGAAGTCGCGGAAAGAATGATTTTTGTTCCAACCAGCGCACTGATCCCCCCGTCTGTTTCCGATTTCCGTTCGGTTGGCAGTTCCGTATAAAACGGATAATGATAGGTGATACTGCGATCCACGATCACCGGCCGGGGCAGCACCTCGACATGATAAATCGGTGTTCTTCCATCTCCCGCTTGGATCGTATAATCAAACGAGTTTACAACCGCATCGAATCGGTAATTCAATTCCCGGCTATGTTCCGGAACACCCACCACTTCTTCAATCCAGTCCTGCCCATTGGCTGTAGCTTTTATCTTGATATCCGGCGGGATGATTCCCTCGAACTGAATGGTAATCGGCAACGCATCGCCTTCCGGAATCCGCACGTCGCCGGGGGTAACAAGAATGCGTGTTTCATATAAAGGCTGTATATCGGCCCAAGGGAAAAAAATCCTGGCAAGCGAATTGTACGTTTTTTCCGGAAATACAAACGCATATCCAATGAGCAATACGCTCACACCGGCCGCCAAACAAACCAGCCGTTGCACATGCTTTCTGCGAAATCCAAGAGATCGAGGAACCGATTTCAATTTGTTCAATGCCGCATCGGCAAGGCGATGCACAATCGACATATCAATTGTTTCGTTGTTTGTCAGAAGCAGGCAATTAATCAACCGGTTTTCAAGATCGGGATTGTATATCTCCAAACGGCGCGCAATCCGCTCCAGCCGGAACGGGCGAATCAATGGATAGACAATCAATGGAAACACTGAGCAAAACGCCAGGATCACCAAAGTCAAACCGAGAAAACGAAGCGGTGTATTGAAATAAACGATTTGATCGGTTACAACCGCAATCAATAGAAGGCTGCAAAAGACAGAAAGGAAAATCAACAATCCGATCAAGGCAGTATACGTTCTCCAACGGTACCGCATCTTTACCAAAAATTGACATAATTCAGTATAAGCCGTATCCCGCATTAGTCTTTCAACCTTTCATACCGCCGCCGGAATGCCCATTCCGTACACAACAACCCACAGACCAAACTCAATATCCCCCAATGATTCCAAAACTCATATTCAACGCGGCTTGGTGTTCGATGCTCGGGAGGTGGCAGTAGCGCATGCAATTCCTGCGCCCGTTCAAAAGGAAAGTAGTACCCTCCGGACGAATTCGAAACATTTCGCAAATACGCTTCATTCCGGCTGTTGTTTTCAATTTCCCGAATGGTGCGTTTGACACAAAAAGAAAGTGAACAATCAAAAGATGGTAAACCTTCTTTCTCTTGCCCTTCCCGGCTATCCACTTGGATCTGCAAGGAATGTTCACCCGCTTGGACCGGCTGATACACCGCCGTATATTTATAGGCGTTTCCCAATCCTCTTGTATCGCTCGCAAAGACAATGGGCGGCTTATCATCGTCTTTCAAATGAGCAATGACTCTCGGTGGAACATCATACAGTTCACGGGAAACAAAGGCTGTCATCTCCACCGGTTCGTCGGGATAGTAATCGTACATATCCGTTTGCACGATCACCGGATTCTCCGGGGTCGTTTCGATTTCTTCCAGTCCAGCCAACCAGCGAATCGCTTGCCGCCAAAATTGAGAAAAAAAGGTGATGTGGTTCCCTTCCATACTCTTTTGCAGTTCCCATCGCCAGGAGGAATCGAATGCCGCCGACAGTACCCGCCCTTCCCCGTATCGCTGCGCAAGAACAGCCGGTTGGCGAAACGTGTCCTTGGTAAAATGTGCCAACACCGATGCACCGGCCTTTGAAGATGGCAGACGGTATGCGCTCCGCATGACCGGTGGCTCCCGCCGGCTCAATCCACCTTGAAAAATGGGATGAGACATGCCCCGCCGCGATATCTTTAACTCAAATTCGCTGCGCAGTTTTTGAGGTGCCGCGTTTTCCGATGACTCCAAAGGCAATAAAGATAAATAATTTTGATGAGAGGAATTCAGCAAATTCGCCTGCACGCAGGTAAATAATCCCCCGCCCTTTTCCACAAAATCAACCACTTTGTCCAAGAATTCATCACCCAATTCCGCAGGCAAAATTTCCCCCAGGAGAATGACTTTGTATTGACTCAAATCGCTGAAAACAGCCGGCGCCGATTCCATCTTGGACTGCGCCCCGATTTGAATCAAAAACTGTTTCGCTCCCAATCGCACCACGCCCGTCGGTTGGATAAACTCATCCTCATCCAGTGACCGCTTCACGAATGTATAATCAAATCGGGGTTTCCCCTCGATATACAAAACCGGAATCTCCGGATCGGTGACCTCGAGGAAAACCGTTTTGCTATTGTTATCTTCAAAATATTCTCCATCAAATGTAGGAACATTCGCAGTCAATCGAAATTTTCCCGTCGCATCAGGAATGAATGACAGCGACGCGAGCGATGTTCGGGAATATCCCGCATCCGGGTTGGATTGAATATCAACCGTTGTGGAAGCGATCACCGCTTCATTGGTTCCATCTTCATTGGAAAGTTGTAAACGAAGTGGGATCGATCGCGGAGTCGTACCGGCGGCGCGGATCAAGACGGAAACTTCAACCTGGCTGTTGATGGTAACCCGCTCCGGAACGATGACCTTTTCAATCTCAAAATCATGGACCGGCAGCGGCTCATCACTGCCGACACCGATTGAATAAATAGGCACATCCGGTGGATGATTTTTGCTTCCGGAATGCATGGTCTCCCTTCCATCCGTGAGGAAAAGAATACCGGCCAGCAATTCTTTAGCGGTTCGCGAAGAGAGGCTATGGCTTGTTCCGTTCATATTTGTCAACAAACCGCAGTCTTCTTCGGTAAAATCAAATCGATCGGAATGTACCGGAACCGTCTGAGTATCGAAATGATAAAGTTGCAGATTATAACGCTCTTTCAACGGCTCGATGAACGACTGTGTATCGAGAAGCTGCTGTACAGCCTCGAGACGTGATCGACTCGTGTTACTTCTTTCATCCAATTGCATACTCAAAGACGTATCTACAGCAACCGCAAAAATCTTTTTCTCTTCCAGCACTCGATGGCTGCGCCAAGCGGGATGACAGAGGCCGATCACCAGAATTCCGACAATGAGAAGGCGATTCCCAAAATATAAATTTCCCGAGGATAGATGTCGTGTATAAACACGATGCCCCCACCACACGACAACGACAGACAGTGCGAGGATAGTTAGTGCTAACAGCACCGAGAAACGAGGATTCAAGACTATGAATTCCATCCTGCTTGATTCCCTCTCTGCTGAACTCGAATACGGGGCACAGCAAATCTCCCAGCCACGAGAAACTCAACGACAACCAGAATCAACGTAAGCAGAAGAAAGATATCCGTCCACTCACCGATTCCAACCGTTTGCCGGGGAGCGCTCAAGATTCTCTCTGCCGGGATGACAAAAGCCTCCGGCAGGTAATTTTTCAATTCATAGGGATCGATTTTTTGCGGATCCGACTCCGCCGTTTCCACATTGGCAGCCAAAAATTCTCTTTGCACAATACCATTCTTCTTATATGCGAATTCATAGATTCCCGCTTGCTCCGTTTTTGGTGGCGTTGTGTCGGGATCCGGTTCATAACGGATCTCACGAGTATCCGGTTTCCGGATCGTCATAGCCGGAAGAATTTCAAACTCGTTTTGCTGCGGTTTCAACGGTTCTCCAATCCCTAAATCAAATTTCTTTTTATGAAAACCGGAAAGAGTTTCATGGATAAAAGGAAGAAACGAAACATGCAACGGAAAATCCGTCCACCGCGCATCGCATGGGATCGCTAAATAAATGACGCCCCCTTTCCCCAGAGAGCGCTGGATAACCGCCGGCCTCCCATCATTGAACCATGCATGGATATGAATATCGGGATTGGCGGAATCCACCAAGACGGGAGCGGTCTGGTAAAATTCGTTTTCCCGGATCAGAGAGAGAATCAAATCATCCAGTTCCGCCGCTTTCGTAATTTTGACCGTAGAGCTTTGAGCCGAAAGCATCACACCGGGAATCAAGAAATCAAAAGCGGATTCCGCATGATTCCCGTCACCGGCAAAGATCACCAATTTTCCCCCATCATTCACCCATTTTTCAATAAACGGCATAGAAGTTAAATTTTTGGCATCGGTCACAATGACCATATCGGCGCCAAGCAAATCGTTTTGGGTTAACACGTTCACGATTTTGGGTTGTACAATGGAAATCTGTTTGATTGGAGGTGACAACGCATTGGTTAAGTAATAATGTGAGGGCGGATTCACATCGCCCTTCCGGTCCATAATCATCACAGAAATCGTGTCCGGCAACCAAGCACAAAAATAGTGATGATTGTCAGTCTCCAGTGCATCATCGCTTAAAGCAAGGTAGCCACTAACATATCCTCGTTCCGATGGAGTGAATTCAAACTGCACTTCTGCAGTCCCGAGAGGAGGAAGATACAATCGCCGCTCACCGGCCTTCCGATCTTGAACATAGAAAGAACATTGCGGTGAAAACTCTTCATTCCCATAATTCTTGACAGTCGCATTCACACGAATCGGAGCGTTTCGCAAAGTGGGAATGACATTCAAGTTCAACGAATCGATGCAAGCGTTCTGCCCTATAGGCCGGCTGCAATCCACTACCGTCAATCGGGTCTTCTCGTCATGAGTTTCCCACCGCTCCACATGTTCCCAACCCGCATCCTGCAAATCGGTGAACAAGAATATTTCCCGTGTCCCCGGTCCCGCCGTTTGCAATAAGGATGGGATGATCGATAAAGCGGAAGCCACATTTGTCGTAGCGGATGAGAGCGGAAGTTGTTCTAAGCGTTTTCGTATTTCAAATCGATCCGCCGTCCAACCCGCCGATTGCAAATTAGCCGTTCTATTAAACGTTCCAAGTGCAACTTTACTTCCGGCTCTTAAGGAATCAAGAATGGAGAGCGCGGCTCGCTTGGAGCGATCCAGCGACGATTCATTCCCAATCATTGTTCCCATGCTATATGAGGTATCCATCAAGAAAAGCACCTGCCGGCTATCCGCCCCGAAAAAAGAGGCAAACCATCCACCGACAGACATCGGACGCGAGAATGCCAAAACGAGAAGAGCGAGAATCGCAAGCCGCAGCAACAATAAAATCAACTGCTGTACATTCATGGTCCGGCCGACTCGCTGTTGAGACGCGCGCAAAAACCGCAACGAGCTGAATACTACCCGTTCCCGTTTTTGCTTTGCAATCAAGTGGATCGCAATCGGGACAGAAAGTCCCAGCAACCCAAACAGTACAGCCGGATGCAAGAAAAACATCAGCCCATCCTCTCCCGGCGGAGTAAATAAGACATCAACAACCGGTCGAATTCCACGCGCGTATTGACAGGAATATAATCAATCCGCGCCTTGGAACACTCCTTTGTATAGGTCCGCCGCCATTCTGCCGCCAAGCGCAAGTATTCCTTCCGAAGCAAGGTTGCATCGATCGGCAACTCCTCACCGCTCTCCGCATCGACGAATGTCACCGCTCCGGTAAACGGGAACTCCCATTCTTCTTCATCTAGGATATGAAAGACAATCACTTCATGCCCTTTGAAACGCAAATGATGCAATCCCCGAATGATCTCGGCGGGTTCTTCCCACAAATCGGACAAAACGATAATCAAACCGCGCCGTTTCATCCGTTCCGCCAAGGTATGCAGAATGGAAGAAATCGCTGTCCCTTCACCTTGATCCTTATCCTTCAAATACGGAACCTTCGCCATCTCTTTCAAGAGCACGGTCAAGTGAGAGGCGTTGCAGCGTGGTGGAATATACCGCCGCAGCGTTGCATCCCCCACCGCCAAGCCGACCGAATCGAGTTGACGGATCATGAGATAACTCAACGCCGCCGCCACATTACGCGCATAATCCAACTTGGTCATATCCTGCGAACCGAGCAGCATCGAAGCACTTGAATCCAAAACAATGCAAGCCTTCAAATTCGTTTCTTCTTCATATTCCTTGATGTAAAACTTATCGGTTCGCCCCCACACCTTCCAATCGATGGTTCTCGGATCATCCCCCCGGCAGTATTCCCGATGTTCGGCAAATTCTACGCTGAATCCCCGGTAAGGACTCCGATGCAAACCGGAAATAAAACCTTCCACCACCAATTTGGCAACCAGTTTCAAATTGGATAACTTACCGACCTTTTTCGGATCGAGAAATTTTTTCCTTGAATCATCTGTATAGTTTGTACTTTTCTCGGCCATGGAATCAATCTCGTTTTACTTTTGGTAATCCCGCTCGGACGGTTCCGGAACCGTTTCTAGCAAACGATGGATGATGTCGATAGAAGAAATTTCTTCGCTTTCCGCCGTAAAATTCGGAACAATCCGATGCCGCAGAACCGAGGGAGCTACAGTGCGAATGTCGTCACAAGAAACGTTAAATTCTCCCCGCAAAGCCGCACGGGTTTTCGCGCCAAGTATTAGAAACTGCCCGGCTCTTGGCCCCGCTCCCCAGCTGACCCAATCCTTGACAAAATCCGGTGAATAGTCGTCTTTCGGCCGTGTAGACCGTACGAGCCGGGAGGTATAGTCGATAATATGATCGGATACCGGCATCCCTCGTACTATCTGGCTGATCCAGCTAAAATCGATATCTTTCAATGCCTGCAATTTTCCGTTCGTCGTCGGAAGGGTAGTCATCTTGATAATATTCCGCTCTTCCTCCGCCTGGGGGTAATCGATGTAAATATTGAACATAAAGCGGTCCAACTGTGCTTCCGGTAGGGGATACGTCCCTTCCTGCTCGATGGGATTTTGGGTCGCCAATACGAAAAACGGCGGACCGAGCGGATAATCCGTCCCCCCCACGGTGACTTTCCGTTCCTGCATCGCTTCAAGCAACGCGGCCTGCGTTTTCGGCGGAGTCCGGTTGATCTCATCGGCCAATATGATGTTGGCGAAAATCGGCCCTTTGAGAAAGGTAAAATGCCGGCGGCCGGTTTCCTGGTCCTCTTCGATGACATCCGTTCCGATAATATCGGTCGGCATGAGATCAGGGGTAAATTGAATGCGCTTGAACGTGATCCCCATAATATCGGCAACCGTTTGCACCAAGAGCGTCTTGGCCAGCCCGGGAACCCCGACGATCAATGAATGAGCGCCGACGCACAAGGCAATCAGCAATTCATCCACGACCGCCTCTTGCCCGATAATGACTTTCGCGATCTCGTCTTTGATCTTCCGATTCAACGAAGACAGTTTTTCCACATCCTCAACAGTTGGCGTATTCATACTTTCCTCACTTATTTATATTTCACCGGGTAGCAAGGGTAAGCGAAGTCTACCCTTGCCGGTCACGCTCAGCAC
>CAYPPG010000029.1:0-50484 GCA_964412555.1 uncultured bacterium | reverse complement strand
CTTGCCGGTCACGCTCAGCACCAAGGGCAGACCTGACGTCTTGCCCTTGCTACCCTTTAAACTTAATGCGTCATTGCATAAACCAACGTATTCATCCCCAATTTCAAACTATCCGATTGCACCAGACTGCGGCCAAATGGATATTCCAATCCCGCCCACCCGTTTTCCATCCCATACCGGTAATAGAAGATAGCCTGCCTACCTTCGATCGATACTTCTTCCACTTCCGGGCGGGAAGAATCGACTTGATCCAAAACATAGGCAACACTCTCAACCGGAAAAGGCGCTTGAAATAACGGAGATCCAACAGATATACGAGAAAGAGAAGTTTCCGGCAATATTTTCGACATCTCCCGCCGGACGGCGTGATCGAAACGATCCTTACCGCAACAATTGTTGATCAGCAAAAATCCTCCACCTTCAAGATATTTTTTTATGGCTGTCCGTTCGCTGTCACTGAAAACAAATCCCTCATGTCCCGTCATATACAAAAATGGAAAATTGACCAACTTATCCTCAGCCGCCCGAACCGGCTGTGCTTGAATCTGTATGTCTGCACCGAACTGCGCCACAAATTCATGCAACAGTTTCGAAACAGCGTATGGATTGGGATTCCAGTCACCGTTGTGAAAGAGGTGACCGACAACCACATCACCCTCTTGACTCTTCAGCCGCTCCTGCGCTGCGTAATCTTCCGCATATTTCCGGCAAGCCAGCGCATAGACGATCATATTCATACCCAACCGCATCGCATCTTCCGGCATATTCCGGTAACCTTCCTCATGCGTATGCGAATCCCATCCGCAACTCAAATCCGCCTTGGATAGAAAAAGAGCAGTCCGGCAACCGATATCCGTGCCGTACAACTCCGGTTCGCCGGTAAATGTTTCCCCTTCCCGCATCATTTCGACTTGAGGGATATCGTAATAACATTGAAATATCGGATGATCCAAAGGCAGCTGGCGCAACGGCTTATCCGGGAAAATCGCCGGATAGATTTGCAAGAAGGATTCGACAAACTGTGTGCGGCCGCAGCACGCTTCGGCGACCAGCGTGCCGCCGTCTTCCAGATAGCGCCGCATCGATATCGCCCAGTCCTTTTCGACTTGAAAAGTATTGTGCCCGGTCATATACAGAATCGGGACCGTCCGCAAGCGTGAATCGTTCAACGTCAAGGTGCGATGGCCATAATGCAATCCAAGTTTCGGATTCATCCAACCAAGAAGCCCATCCAAATCGCCGGGATCCGTCAACCAGTTTTGCTCTCCGCCATACGCGATTTTCCCGATCAAAGCGGACGGCCGTGGCGGACGTTTTTTTTCGGTTCGCCGCAACGGAGTTGCCGGAAGCGGCAACGGAGGATACGTTTCCGCCGCTTTCATCCGGCTGGGCTTCGGCGCCGGCGGTTTTCCACAAGGCCCCTTCCGGTCATATTTCATTTCACCCGCGCCAAGCGAACGGCCTGTGCCAAATAGTGAAGTCAACAAAAATAAAAGACGTCTGCGATCCATCATTTTTCCGTTTCCATAAGTTCCTGCGCCATCGGAATATTGGTTACGTGAGTGTAACTCAACGAGCGGTACGATTCTTCAAGAATCAGTTTCGCTCGCGTTCGATCTCCAATTTGGAGATAAATTTCCGCCATCGCGAGATAAGCCCCCGCGGTAATTCCTACATAATGGTTGTTCGGAACTTCAATCGCCTTGCGATACTCCTTCAACGCCTCCCGGGGTTTTTCGAGACCGAGTTCGAGAACTGCGCCCCGAGTACAGAACGCCCTCATCTTCGCCTTCGGGTCGGGAGATTGAACAGCAATTTCCGCGAGCAGTTTCATGGCATCGTCATAGTGTTCCTGTTCGACATGCACTCTGACCAACTGAAAGCGAATATCGTCTTTCGCATTGAGTTCTCCCCATCGATTCCCCATGATCGAATCCGCAAGATGTTTTTTCTTCGCCGCTTCCACATCGCGCTGATATTGTTCCCGCACTTTCTCCAACAACGCTTTCGTATGCCCCCCCTCCTCCTCCGCAGAGAGAGAAAGAGAGCCGGCAAGCAACACAACCCCCAAAACGATTTTCCACAGGAGCCGATCACTACTATTATGAGAATAAAAGAAAATACGTTTCATCATAAGTTGCACTCTTTTTCCTTACCGCTGTAACTGCTGTATCATCGATTTCGCTCGATACCGGATCGACTGATTCTTTACACTGGCATCCAAGTTTTTACAGGCGGCAATCGCTTTCTCTTTTTCCCCAAAAGACGTAAAAATCCCGACTTTAGAGAACGTGATCTTCGCTAAATATTGCTCCCGGTCGTGCCGGCTTTTGACCTTGACCGCTTTTTGCTCCAGAACGTTCAACCGCTGCAAGGCAAAATTCCGAGATTCTTGCTTCTTCCCCAACTGCCCGTAAATCCCCATTAAATTGGTAAAACAAATCGGTTCGAGTGTCCCTTTGACCTGTTCAAATTCTTGAGCAGCGGTCAAGGCGTCATCGAATTCGATCCAGTAAATATCCCCGATGACATAATGCGCCGTCCAGCGCGATTTTTCATCCGGGCTTTTCCTGGCCACCGTTTTCAATACCCCAACGGCTTTTTCAAATTCCTGATCTTCAAGATAAAGTTCCGCCAGTTTAAAAATATTGGTGTCCACCACATTCTGATAACGCTGCTGCCGCATAGACAGATAACGAATCCGCGATTGCCGATGCTCATACTGGCGTTTCGTTTCTGTTTCCCCGCCATAGAGTAAGGGTGGTACACTTAAAGAAACCATTACAAAACAAAGAATTGTCTTTGCAACTCTTCTCATTTCGCATCTCCTATAACAATTTCTTTGATTCGTTCTTGTATCCGTTTTTGCAAATCGGCACGCCGTTTTTCTTCCTCTTTCCAGCGTTTTTGCAGATCGTCCATGATATCCGTATAGGAATACTGCGCATCGGCGGCAGTTAAATACTCTTCCGCTTCTTCATAGCGCTCTTCGCGCAAATAAATATCGGCAATAGCCACATCGAATTGGCTGCGCAATTCTCTTTTAGGGCAAAAGAGTTTTTCCCGTTTCAATTCCTCGATAGCAGCGAATGAATCCGGTGTTTGAGAACAGATTTTTATCGCCGTTTCAAACCGTTTTTCAAGCCACTCGTTTGCATTGATCTGCCGGACCGCAGCCAAGGCATCGGAAAAACGTTTTCCTTCCAGATGATGGCGTGCCATCTCATAAAGCGCACGATTTCGATCCTCGGCTGTTTGGCTGGTTCGGGCTGCTTGCCGGTATACGGACGCGGTTGTTCCCGATCCGGCCTCTTTCATCAGTTCAGCCAGCAGCAATTGTATTTCTGTCGAATGCTCATTCCCCGCTCGCTCCGCCCATTTCCCGACAGAATTCAAGAAAAGAATAAATGCCTTTTTCCGGGAGAGATTTTTCTCTTTTTTGAAGAGATTGCTTTGATTCAACCACTTTTCAACTGCCTCATCTTTTCTTTCTTCGGAGAGGGAACGAAACTGCCGGTCGGCTAAAGTAGGATTGGATAAGGCTCGGATGGCAAGATCGCAGATCGACATCCGGATGGCAAAAGATAAATCCGGATTGTCTACGATTCGCGCCAAACGATCCATCGAATAAACGGCATTGCGATAGTCGTTCTTTTGAAGATCCGTTGCAATACTCTCGGCCAAAACGCGAATCGCATTGGATTGATTTTCATCATTTTGAATCGATTTCAATTGCCGTTCGATCGCGGAAGTATCGATCCGTTCAGCCACTTGCGCTGGGGTGGAGAATAATAGTGAGCCAAATAGCCACAGTAAGATCAATCGCCATTTCATGATCTATCCCAAACTAACAATTCCCAAGAATAATATCCACGAAGCAAATGAATTCGATATAACACCCCATTTTATATAACAAGAGAGGTCAGATGGCAACATTTTTTCATGGTTTCCAGAAGAATAACAGAACGATAACAAAATTCCGGCTTCAATATTCAATTTCCCATGTGTGGGATTATTTTGACAAAACCTATTACCTGTAGTATATTTCTAAAAAGATAATTGAACAATAATGGAGAAAACCATTATGAAAACCGCTGAAGATGTTGTCACGGAATTCTTAGAACTATCTCATGACCAGCAAGAAAAAGTCATTCAATTTGTAAGTTCGGTCAAAGAGAAAGAAGAAACAGATTTTTTGAACAAAGCATTCGAAGAAAAATATATCCGGGAAGAAAATTATTCCCAAGAAGACATCGACGAACTTGAAAGAATTGAGAAAGAAGCCAGACAAGGTATCAATATGAGTTCGGTGTTAGAAGGTAAAGCTGCAATAGACTATCTAACCGAACTTGAAAAAAAGAAAGCATAAATGAAAATTCGTTATCACATCTATTCAACCGTCACAAATTCAAGAGAATAAGTCCGTACCAAATCCACATGAAAAGGACGTACCCGCACGTTAAATCCATGCCGGCCGCTTTCATTACATGGAATTTCTACCGTAAATTTGTGGATCCCGTCCGTTGCAGGCCCCTCATAATCCGTTCGATAAACCATGCCTTCATAGAATTCCCCTACTGAATTGAGACGCCCGCATTGCACTTCCACCGCCACATCGTCTGGGGATAGTTCACCGAGTTGCACATCGACTCCCACCGTAAACGGTTCTCCGACATGCAATTCAGCAGTATTCGCATGGACGTTTCGGATTTTTACATGATGCCATACCTCATGAATTTTTTGCCGCCATCGGGAAAGGTTTTTGGCCCGGCGGCATCCGTCTTCTTTCATCCCTTTCCCATAATTATGAGCGGGTAAGTATAATTTATCGGTGTATTCTTTCAACATCCTATGCGTATTGAAGTCTTTTCCCAGTTTCTTCATTGCGTTTTTCATTTTGGCGATCCACTCTCGTGGAATGCTAGAGCCGTTTCGGTCATAAAAGAGCGGAATAACTTCCTTTTCTAGAATATCGTACAAAGCTTCACTTTCTACTCGATCCTGATACTCATGATCATCAAATTGTTCACCGCGCCCTATAGCAAAACCGACATCAGATGTATATCCTTCATCCCACCATCCATCGAGAATACTGAGATTCAATCCTCCATTGGCTGCTGACTTCATTCCGCTGGTTCCGGAAGCCTCGAGTGGCCGTCGTGGAGTATTGAGCCAAACATCCACTCCCTGCACAAGATAACGGGCTACATTGATGTCGTAGTCCTCCACAAAAACAAACCGGCCTCGGAACGGCTCATCTCTGACCAGGTGAACAATGTATTTAATCATCTCCTTTCCCGGTATATCTTGAGGATGCGCCTTTCCAGCAAAGATAAATTGAACCGGGCAATCTAAATCGGAGATAATCTTTTTCAAACGCTCCTTATCGGAAAAAAGAAGTGTGGCCCGTTTATAGGTCGCAAATCGGCGAGCAAATCCGATTGTCAATGCATGAGGATCAAGCACTTCATCGGCTGTATTAATCTCGAATTGATGAGCCCCCCTTCGAATCAACTGCTGCTTGAGACGCTTGCGCACAAAAAAGACCAACCGCTCCCGCCGTCTCTGATGAGTCCGCCAAAGTTCAACATCGGGAATGCGATCGATCCTTTCCCACACATCGAATTCCCAGGGTTTCTGCACGAAACGGGGCCCCAAATAGGATTCGAAAAGATCAAGCAGATCGTGACTGATCCACGATCGGGGATGAATCCCATTTGTAATATGAGATATGGGAACCTCTTTGGCCGGCAAATTGGGCCAAATATTGTTCCACATTTTCCGGGAAACCGTTCCATGCAATTGACTGACCCCATTACAATGCGCGGATAACCGTAATGCCCAAACAGTCATTCCAAATGATTCTGATGTATCTTTCGGATACACTCTTCCCAAGCGGATAAACTCATCCCACTGAATGCCGAGCCGACTTACAAATTTTTCTAAATATTTTTTCAATAATTCCGGATCGAATTGCTCATTTCCGGCAGGAACCGGCGTATGAGTGGTAAAAACATTCGACGACCAAATCACTTCGCGTGCTTCATGGAAAGAAAGCCCCCTCTCTTCCATCAACCGCCGAATTCTTTCCAAAACAAGAAAAGCAGAATGGCCTTCATTCAAATGATAGACCGTTGGTTTGATACCGAGAGCTTTCAACGCCCGAATTCCCCCAATTCCCAACAGGAGTTCTTGGCGAATCCGCATATCACGGTCGCCACCATACAAGCGAGTCGTAATCTCCCGTCCCCACTCTGAATTCATGGAAAAATTTGTGCCCAACAAGTAAAGACGCACGGTTCCTACTTGCACACGCCAAATACGGGCATAGACAATGCGATCCCCCATCTCCACAGAAATCACGATCGGTTTACCGGATTCATCCTTTTCCAGTTCCACCGGCATGTTGTACCAATCGTTTTCCGGATATTCTTCCAACTGCCAGCCATCGGAATTCAACCGCTGCCGAAAATATCCCTCCCGATAAAGCAAACCAACAGCGACCAAAGGAATTCCCATATCCGATGCTGTTTTTAAATGATCTCCGGAAAGAACTCCCAATCCTCCGGAATAAATCGGAAGACCTTCATCCAAACCGAATTCGCATGAAAAATACGCGACCTGCATGTCGTCAGCATCAGCATGATGGATATCGAACCACTTTTTGTTATAGAGATAAACATTTAATTCTTCTTGAACCCGAGCGAGACTGGCGACAAAACTGTCATCTTCCGATAGTTGTTTCAATCGATCTTGCGGGATTCGCCCGAGTAAAGCCACTGGATTCTGATAGGATTCTTCCCATGTTTCCGCATTCATACGAATAAAAAGGCGGACAGCCTCCCAATTCCAGGAATACCAAACATTTTTGACAATTTCTTGGAGTGGCTTCAACTCCTCAGGTAAAACCGGCGCAACATAAAAATGATGCATATTCATATCCAAACTCCATCAAAACGGGATTTTTCAGGTTATCAATAAGTTGCTACAATCGTAAAAGCAAATCACATATTTCGGAGGCCTCTCATTAATATGAACATTGCCCTTAAACATTTTCCCAAAGAGTAGAATGACTCATTCGATTCTCTCAAAATAGCTCTCATTATCGATTTCCATAAAAATTTTCAATGAGTTGGGGACAAATGTATCAAGAATGAATGCACAAGTATAGTTACATAGAAAAGGAATTCAATACAAACAGGAAGGAAATGACTGCCATTGATACAATAGAACCGATTGAATCGTATATATATTCACCTAACTAGTCATACAAAAAGAACATAAAATCCACATTCCATTCACAAAAATCCAGTTTAAAATCCTCTAATTTCGGAAAAGATGAGTGAAAATGAACCAAACTCACCATTCAATAGCAATAAAACCTTGCAAGAATCAAGAGAATCCGGTATAAAAACATAAGATTTTAAACAGAATTCACTTGAACAGAACAATTATGGATCAGAACGTCTGTGCGGAAATTGTATCCAAAGTCGGGAAAGATAGCTATTCCTTTTCCAATGAACCGGTCAGGGTGAGTGAAGAGGGATATAAATATCTGATGGAAGACATGATCCGGGAGGCCAAACGCCTTGCCGGTCTTTTATCCATCTATATGGATGAAATCACCTTTGGTCATTCCATCTCCCAAATTAAACTGATCGTTGTCTATAATGCGGAAACCTGTGACGAAAACAACTTGAAATTCGATCAAGTGTTACGCACGATCGGCACAAGAAACATCGTCGATGAAGACATTCTTTCCGTGGACCAAAAGTTGTTGGAAAATATCCCGAAATTCGACTGCCTCCTGCAACCCCAATGGGTGATGGGAAAAAAACTGAACGTACTTCACCCCAGCACGGGGGAAATTCGCTTCTTCAACATATCCCGTGTGCTGGACCTGCTTTGCAGTGGCTTTTTGCGAGATTTCTTTCTGTGGGAAGCCGAACGGGAGGTCAATACCCGCGAAGCGCTTTGGAAATTAAAACGCCTTCGCCGTCTCGTTGATTTGGCAAAGATCATTCTCCGCAAAGAAGAAGCCCCCCGATGGGATACCTACATGGAAACCGTTTATACCATGTGCGATCAATGGTTTGAAATGGGAATCGAACGGTACCGGATGTTGATGTGGACCATTCGGGAAGGCTTGTGTATTCTCTTTGATTTAATATCCGAATTAGACCAATATTTCGATCGTGCCCGTGTTGTCAATTTGAAAGTCGATCCGAATGTCCCCAATCCCCATGGCCTCATTGTCACCGACCAAATCGCCACTCTGTTTATCACCGACTGGTCGCCGGATACGGCATTGGACAAAATGATCTGGTACCGGAAAAAAATGGGGCAATTCATCACCGTACTTCCAGCATCCTTTTCCCTTCAACTTTATGAATATACAAAAGGACACAATGCGTTCAGCCGTTATATCAAATCCTGTTTCATGACCGAAGGATTGAGCGGTAACATGGAACGCTCCTATATTTCCCTCGAACGTGCAAAAATATTGAATCATTATCTCAATTTCAAAATCAAACTTGGCATGTCACTCGAAGACGATACAATTTTCCATTGCAGTCTTCGAGACGGCTCTACCCTTGCGAAAGCCGCCAATATGATGAATGTCCAGAAAAACAAAGCCCGCCTGAAACGCATTCAACGGGTTTTACAAGGTGAAGAAGATCCCTCAAGCGGTTTGATTGAAGAAGGATAATCACAAATGAGCAAGCAATTCGATACAAATTCCCGATACTTTCTGTATCGGGACGGAAACCTGTGTGTGGAATCGACATCGTTATCGGACTTGGCGAAAACCTATGGTACACCCCTCTATGTTTATTCCAAATCCGCCATCCTCGAAACGTTTCACGGGTATCAACAAGGACTGAATGGTATCCCCCATATAATTGCCTTCGCGGTCAAGGCTAATGGCAATTTAACGATTTTGAATTTGCTGGGACAAGAAGGAGCCGGAGCCGATTTGACTTCCGGGGGGGAAATGCATTCCGCTCTACGGGCCGGGATTCCCGCGAACCGCTTGGTATTCTCCGGAGTCGGTAAAACTCGGCAAGAAATCTCGGAAGCGCTCGATGCCGACATTCTGATGTTTAACATAGAATCCGAACCGGAATTGGACACAATTGCACAAACCGCTCAAGAAAAAAACAAGCAAGCGCCAATCGCCATTCGCGTGAATCCGGACATCGACGCCAAAACCCATCCCAAAATATCGACAGGCATGAAAGAGCACAAATTCGGAATCCCCATCGAACAAGCGTTCGATTTATATCTCAAAGCATCGGAATCTCCCCATTTAAAGATCCAGGGAATAGCCGCTCATATCGGTTCTTCTCTTCAGGATACGGCACCACTTCTGGAAGCGCTGCAACGATTGTTGAATATGAAACAACGCCTTCAAGAAAAGAATATCGAGATTCAATATATCGATATCGGTGGGGGACTTGGTATTCGCTACAACGAAGAATCCCCCGAAACACCGGAATTATATGGCCGGCGGTTGGCTGAAAAAGTGCAAGAAAGCGGAGCAACTCTCATTGTGGAACCCGGCCGCTCCATTGTCGGGAATGCAGGAATCCTTTTATGCCAAGTGGTTTATGTCAAACAAACGGAAGATCGAATCTTTATAGTAATCGATGCCGGTATGAATGCACTAGCCCGTCCTGCGATCTATGGCGCATATCATCGGATCGTGCCGGTAAAACAATCCAATCAAACGGAACTCACGGTCGATGTCGTCGGGCCAATTTGTGAAAGCAGCGACGTGTTCGGGAAACAGATTTCCCTTCCCCCCTGCCAAGCAGGCGATTTATTGGCCATCTGTTCGGCAGGAGCTTACGGATTCTCAATGTCTTCTCATTACAACGGCCAATTACGCCCAGCGGAAGTGTTGATTGACAACAATGAACACAAACTCATTCGGCAACGGGAAACCTACGAAGCCCTTTGGCAAAATCAAATCATTCCGGAATAATATCCATAATTGTGGTGCGGACATCCTGTCTGCACTAAAAGGGGAAAACTGTGGTGCGGACATCCTGTCTGCACTAAAGGGGAAAGATCATAGACAAAGGAAAAACCCATATTTTCCCGTCTTCATTCGTAACAATCAGGTCTTCATCATCGAAACACATTCCCTCACATTGCCCACAATCAATATCAACTATATGAAACGGTTTCCTGCGCAAATCACGTTCTTTTTCCAAACGATAGAAAACAATTTTTTCGTAAGTCAATATGGCTAGAAGAGCGTGCTTTTTTGAATACGCCGCATCCGTCACGACTCCTTCAAAATCTAACACTCCCACATACTGCGCTATGTTTCGCCTTGTCTTATCCAATCTTTCAATACAGAAGAGCAAGGGAGAATCATCTTCATCTCTTTCTTTTGTGATCAGGTACAATCTGTTGCTGAATGGAAAAAACGCTTCACAGTTGTGAGGTCTATTATCCGCATAGAGGAAGGTATAAGCCGGTATGTTCGAGCAGCGGTTCATTCCCATTTTCGGTTCCGAAAACTGATAAATATGATAGGCAAATCGTTCCCGGTCATTATCCCCAAATCCGCCAATGAAAAGCGATCCATCATCCTCCCGAGTGATGGCTTCCCAATCATCATTCATGATCCCCATCATCAATACTTTTTGCAGAATTCTTCCGTCTCGATTAAATCGAAAAATCTCGGAATCGTTCCCCTTATCGTTATGCCCCCAATACTCTCCTTTTTCACGGGCTGGTATGATTCCGGATAATTCTCCGAGTTCATCGCCCTCGATTTCACAAATTTCATCTCTATCGAGTTCCTTGATCCGCTTTTCCGCCGGCCGATCAAAAATCGAGGGATTTTCTTTTTTCACAGTGGGTATCGGTGTTATCACAGAAGTGTTTTCTAGTATTTTATTCGCATCTACATTCCTATTCCGAATCGATGTTTCCCTGGCAATAACATCTGTTCTCGGTAATGTTTCTTTCCTGCAAGAACCGTGAACAGTAGCCAATAAAACAATCAACAACCCCCAATGATATTTCACATTTTCTCCTTCTTTTAAAATATAGATAATTCATCGGTTTATTATTCTGCTAGAGATAAATCGGCAAAATCCAAAATCTTCTCCCAATAGCCGATATTCAATGTATGCTTCGTATCCCGCCGATACTGAAGCAGTTCTCCCACTTGATTCATTTCGATTGGCTCATCCCCTAGCACAACTCCATCACCGACAATCCCGTCTTTACCAAGAAATTCATACACTTTATCCGCCGCCTTCAAGGCACGCAGAGCACTTTCGTAATTCGCCCATTTATCCTGCAAACCGGCTGTGTCTAACAAGGGACGAGGAGCCATCAGCGCCATCAGTAGATGCTGATCAATCGGCAGTTTTTCTTCCCGGTCATTGAATATTGTAAAATGATCGTTAAACCAATGCGGGAAAGATTGATTGATCCGCTTCACCGTTTCCTGATCGTTGTTCCGGCTGAGCGCACATCCGCCCGTCCCCGACTGATGCGGAACCGCCATTGCGAATCGTTCATCGAAAGCGGCTGCCAGTAAAGCAGTCTTTCCCCGCCGCGAATGGCCGATCACACAAATCCGGTCCTTGTCGATATTCTCATCCGTCACCAGATAATCAACACAACGCTGCAATCCCCACGCCCAAGCCGCAATCGTCCCCCAATGCGCCTCTTCCGCTCCGGGCAAATTGGTGTAGTGAGGATGGATCCCGTCCGTAAAATTATTACGATCCGGATCGATATTACTCTCATGATACGTTGCAAACGCATACCCGCGCTCGATCAAATATTCCACACACCAAAAATCCTTTTTCACTCCCCGCGCCTCTTCCCCCTTCAAACATTTCGAATGAAGCCAGGCGTCCTCATGGATCGTAACTCCCGGATAATCCACCACTGTATGGTTCCCGCACTTGTTCAACGCCAGAAAGACAGGAAACTTCTTTCCATCCACATTTGGAATAAAAAGAGCGAGATGAATGCGCGGTACATCCTTCCCCTCCAAATTCTTGAATAGTATTTCGATCTCTTTCAAAACCGCTTTTCCACCGAAAAGCTGATCATCCACATTCTGAATGGACACCTCGATCTCCGGCGGCTCCGGCATATACCCATACATATAATGCTGAAACAGTTTCTTCAATTCCGGCCGCCGCTCGTTAAACCATTGCTCCTTCGTTTTCACCGGCGTCCCATCGAATAAGATCAACGGATCGGGGAGTTCAGTAATGGTGGGTAAGTTATCCACATCAGGAAGAGGAATACTTGATCCCGCAAATGTTGGGATAGTGACAATTATTGAAAAGAATGCCATAATACGAAAAGTCAGCGTAATTTTGTTCATGAATCTGTCTCCAAAATAAATTCGTTATCGTTGTCTTTAAAGAGTCATCATGGCAAAGAATTGTTGAAAAGTAAATGGATTTTGAAATGAGGGAACAATGAAAAAGCGCATCACACTATGGATGGATGAGGAAGTCATAGCAAAAGGAAAATTATTTGCGAAAAAGAACGGTAAATCTGTTTCTCAGTTGGTTTCGGATTATTTCTATTTTTTGGATAATCCAACTACACAGAAAGAGGAGATTCCACCAATTACTCGCTCCTTGCTTGGAGCATTGCGGGAAAAGAATGTTGATGAGGGAGATTATGAAGAATATCTGGAAAAGAAATACCTGGATTAAAAACACAATTTCTTAAAATTATTTTCGCACATCATATTTCTGAACAACTTCGTATTGTAACATTTTTATTATTTCTTTAAATGTTGTAGTCAAATTCCCGATCGACGATAATGCATAATCAAAATTTGGGAAACAAAGTGGAAAATGGCAATGCGGAAGCGGTTGTTCGGATTTTACCAAATGTAAATGAGGACATCTTTTATATAAATATACAGAATCTTTAAAATTATCAGCTGGTTCACAGTGAATACAAAGAATTTCCTTTGGTTCTTTTCTCGATTTCTCAATCAAAAACATTGTGAAATATGCTTGTATCATACTCCATGTCGATTGTTTTGAATCAGTGGGTCTCCAAATCTCATAATAAGTACACTCAATTTTATGTCCTTTCAAGCGAAAAGGATATTCTCGATGAGAGCGTTCTTCACTAAATCTTTCGTTAGCTACAAATGCTTTGCCACCTGCGACTTGACGACGGAGATGATCACAACGTAATGGCTTTATACTATCCAAATGGGAAAGCATGTCAATAATTTCCCTCTGCCTTTAAGTAAATAAATCATTGTTATTCCTAGTGATGGATGACATTTTCATTCCGGCATTCCAATTTCATTTTTTTCACTTTTATGTAATCCGTACAGATCGGAAATAAAGTCGTCCAATTCGATATGGAGATCATTATCTTCTGGATTTACGAGAAGTTTATCGATCATTTGCTGAATTTTTTTCATCTTGGCGACAGGTACTTTTACTGGATTTGGCACGAGTATCTGTTTCAATGTTTTGGGTTCCAGCATCAAATACCCCTTACTATATTTATGGGATGTATGTGCTATTTGCCAATAAACCACCGAAGAATTTAAAATGCCGAGAAAATATTTTAAATAATCAGTTGCTTCCACTTCGATTCCCGTTTTAGGATACATCAATGGACAACGTGATACGGCATATCTTCCATCCGTATCCAAAGAAAATTTTGGTAACAATATCAGATGAGGAACAATTATTTTGGGTCTCATCATATTTTGAGGAATTCGTGGTCTGACTGGAGACCACCATGCACCATTTTTTGTCAAAACTGATTTTCGACTTTCAAGAGTCATTTTATGTGATATCAAATATTTCCATGTATCTGGGTAAAATTCTTCCAATTCATCTTCAGTAACTTTTTCATTTCCAATATAAGGATAAAATACCACTCGATCTGTCTCCTTTGGAGTAACATATCGCATCATATCCCGATCACTCAAATACGGTCTATAAACATCTTGTTCATTTTTTGGTATATCATGTTTATTTCGAATAAAAATCTCATCCGCTCCCGTTATAAATCCTTCTCTTATTTCTAGAAATTCTTCTAACTTCGGATAACGTCGAATTTTACTTGTCAATGTCGTTTGTTCTGGAGTTAGGACTTGCCATTCTTTTGCATCAAAAAATGTTTGTGAAACTTGAAATATATTATAAAAATTCGTTTTTGTGATTTTCCCTTCGAGAGCGTCTTGCAAAGCATTTCCTACAAAATCTCGACAAAGAACGACTGTTGCATGCGGACTTTCATCGAAATCTTTTGATAACTCATAACATTTCTTTTGGACGATTAAAAGAATGGTATACACACCCGTGGATTTGAAAACGGGAATCTCTGATAAATCTGCTAAAAAACGAATCCAAAAATCATTTTGTATTTTTTTACGCAATCCATTTGTATTTTTGGCAATCAAAAAACTATGTGGAAGAATATAAAGCAAATAACCTCCAGGCTTGACCATTTCTAAGCCAATTTTTAATAATCCCATAAAAAGGTCCAATCGTCCGTACGAAAAATCACTTAATAATTTCCGTAATTGTTGCTGTCTATTCGGAGTAAGCCTTTGCCATGGAATAAAAGGCGGATTGGTGATCACGACATCATATGTATTCAAAATTCCTCTTTTTTTATTATAAAAATAGATAGCATCTTCATTGTGAATATTCAATTTTTGCGGGAATTCTTGCGTTAAACTCAAATGAAGAAGAGAAAGAGAGAGTTTTGTCGCCTCACATGCATTTTCATCCACATCGATCCCAAGCAGATTCGAAAAAACTTCTTTCGTCTTTTGGGTCATATCGACTTCTTGAAATGGATCACATTGCATTTCCAGTAATGCACGCAAAAAAATACCGGAACCACAAGAAGGATCGGCTACTTTCATACTGCGAAAAACTCGAGGAGGTGTATTTTCTTTCAGATATCTGGCAAAAAAACGTGGAATGAATTGGGGAGTATAGTACGAACCAAGATCACGATTGGTGATTTCTTCTGGTAAATCCGGAAATAATTTGGTTTGCTCCGGCTCTTTTTCACGAAGCAAGGAAACATAATGTTCATAGATTCTGCTGAGAGCATGAACGGACATGAGAGAAAAATCATAATGGTAGGGCGTGAATCTATTTTGGTAAAAATCATATAGAAGTAATTGAACGGTCTCTCGGTCCAAAGCATCAAAATCTTTTAATGTTTTTTCATCGAACAAATCATTACTGACACGATTGATTCCTAATATTCGAAAACAATCCACAATACATTTGCGGATCGTTATAGGACCTTGCTTACTTTTCCATTGTTCAAGTAATAATTGTTCTTCATTGGGTTTGGTATAGCGTTTATGATCTTCAAAGGCACGTATTAATATGATACTATTAAAAAGAGAAGCAATCAATTTAGATTGAATTTTTTTGCCCAATTCAGAAGCCAAACAACGCTTCCAATAAGATATTGTATCAATCAATGCATTATCCAAACTTTTTATGTTGGGATTAGGCCTTTGATCGGTTATGATGCTAAATGCTTCAGACCTCCAAACATTGGCTTGCTCTTCAAGGGAAATGTATTTTGCCTGAGGCGGATCATAACGATTGTAAACTCGAGTTAATCCCTGATTATCAGGGAAAAGATGCCAATCTACAAGATTGTTATATGAAATTCGCAATAAACGTAGTTGATCAACTCGTTCCAACTTACGATAGGGTTGACTTGATTTTAAAAACGTGATAACTGCAGCATTATCTAAACCATGTTCTATAATCACATGACCGTTTGCTAAATTGTCTGTCCCCGGATACGATTCAATTTCATGACTCGGACGCCATCCTGCAACATCAATAAATTGTCGTAGAGAATTTCTACGTTCACCCGATGGAAGTGACGGTTCAGTTAAAGTTCTTATTAAATCTTCTGTTTTTAACATAACTTTTGACCATTAATTCGATTATAAACACAAAATCGTAAATTTAATAAAAGATAAAAATATCAAAACCAGCAATATATTCCCTCACCCCTCATGAAAATACACATCCCACCCCAAATAATTCGTAAACGCTTCAAACAAGATATCCGCCGTCTCCGAAGCATTCATCGCCACATGATGTTCGAATCCATTCATGCAAATGTACTGCATGAGTTCTTGAAGGCCAGGCACATCCACCACCGCCCGGCTGCCGAAGGTATCCAGCGGATCATCCGTAAACATTCCTTCCCCGACATAGGCGCGAATCACCCCCATCTGGTCATCCGTGCTGATGCGCGCAAAGGTTAACGGGCCGCTCGGTGTCCGTCCGGCAATCGCTCCATATGTTTTCCCGGTACCGATTACCGTTTCCAAAATATCGGCGGCTTTGATTTTCGCGTCAGGCAGGAAACACTTCGCCCAGTTGCCGCAATGGAACAGCACGCATTTATCCGGATCATTTCCATAATTGTTATTCCAATCCACCAGCGCACTCGGCGTTCCCGATGCCCGCTGCAACGCATACATCGCCAATACACCGGTGATATCCACTTCACACGCGCTGGGCATCAGTTTTTCACTCATCATGCTCATCAATGTGCATGCATTAACACCGTAATTCTCTTGGATCGATGTCCAGCATTGAATGGCAGTCGCATCCAAATCGAGCACATCCATCCAATCTTCGATGACAACTCCGAGTTTCGCCATTTTTACCAACGGCGCTTGCGGAATGTCACCCGCATCCGCGTAGGCATTGATCGCATTCAATTTCTCTTTCACTTTGGCGTCATCGTCCGGCAATTTCTGCGCTTTTCCGATAATTTCGGACAGATCGGCCGTGCACACGCTGATGCCCGCTTCCTGTAGTAATTTCTCACTATATCGAACCGTGTTGAATGCATTCGGCCGCGCTCCAATCGCACCCAACCGCACATTTCGAACACCGTTTACGACTTTGCACACCCTCATAAAATGTTCCAAATCCTCTTGGAATATTTCATTCATCGGCGAAACCGTATGAAATGTCGTCAAGGAAAACGGAATTCCATACTGCCGCAAGTTGTTACAAACGGAAATCTTGCCACAAAAGGCATCCCGCCGGGTGTCGACGGTCATCCCCTGTAAATCATCGGGATAGGCTTGAATCAAAACCGGCACATCGAGACCGGATAATTTCAAGGTATCGGCAACTCCTTTTTCATCTCCAAAATTCGGTAACGTAACGAGAACGCCTTCGATCGTATCGCGGTTGGCTTTGAATAATTCCGCGCACAGCTTCGCTTCTTCCCATGTTTCGACAGCCCCGAGTTTTGTTTGCTTTTCTCCGAGAAGAATCGGTTCGATATCCATTTCAGCGAATACTTTTAAAATCTCTTGCCGGCCTTCGGTGATCAAGCGGTCAGGGAAGAAATCACGATTCCCAACGATGACGGCTATGGTTGCTCTCGACATGATTTATTCTCCTTATCCATTTTATTCCAGTGGAACCTTCGATCGTAATTTCTTCCTTAGCACAAGAACGGTACGATTTGATTTCCAACCGAGTTATGGATATTCTACAATAGGAAAATACGAAGTCAGGAGCAACATTGCTTTCTGGCAGAAAAAATGAATGAAACCTTTTTGAATACTTTATTGATAGACTCAGGAGACTAAGATGGCCCAACTTGCAATCAATGGAGGTCCTCCAATCCGAAGCGAACCGTTTCATCCTTGGCCGGTTTTCGATGAACAGGATAAAAGTGCCTTGCTCGAAACATTGGAAAGCAGAGCATGGGGAATCGGTTCGAAAAAAACATCGGAGTTTGAAAACCGTTTCGCGGATTACTGCGGATCAAAATATGCTGTTGCCTGCACAAATGGAACCGATGCGCTCATCATCGCACTCATGGCATTGGGTATGAAACCTGGAGACGAAGTCATCGTTCCATCCTATACCTTCATCGCAACGGCAATGAGCGTATTGATGGTCAACGCCATACCCATTTTCGCGGATATCGATCCGGAAACGTATAATCTCGATCCCGAAGCGATCAAGCAGCGAATGACACCCAAGACAAAAGCGATCATCCCCGTCCATATCGCCGGCAATCCGGCGGATATGGACTCCATCATGTCTATCGCTCAAAGCAACAACCTGCTCGTCCTTGAAGACTGCGCACAGGCTCCCGGCGCTGAATGGCGCAAGCAAAAAGTCGGCACCATCGGGCACGCCGGCACCTTTTCCTTTCAATCCAGCAAAAACCTGACTTCCGGAGAAGGCGGCGCCATCATCACCAACGACGAAAAAATAGCAGACCGCCTTTGCTCCTTCACCAACTGTGGACGTGTAAAAGGCGGTGCCTGGTATGACCATCACGAGATGGGTGGCAACCGCAGGCTTGGAGCCTTCCAATCCGCCCTCCTTCTGGTCGGCATGGAACGCCTCGAAGAACAAATGAAACAGCGCGAGGAAAATGCTTGCTACCTTTCTTCTTTATTGGAACAAATCGATGGCGTCTCCCTCCAAAAATCCTATGAAGGCTGCACTCGTCATGCTTATCATCTCGGTATTCTTCGATACGATAGAGAACAATTCAAAGGATTGTCTAAAGCCCGTTTCACCATGGCGCTCGAAAAAGAAGGAATCCCTTGCTCTACCGGCTACCTGCCCCTTTACGAATATAATTATTTCAAGAACTTCAAGGACAGAACACCAGCCTACAAAGAATTATATGAAGGCCGTGTCGACTATCAGGCAATGCATTGCCCGAATTGCGAACGTGTCTGTCAAAACGAAGGTGTCTGGCTGTTCCAGGAAATGTTATTGGGACAGAAGAAAGACATGGATGACATCGCCGCCGCCATCCAGAAAATCCAAGAGAATGTAGATGAAATCCTCAACACAGATTAATATTCTTTCCATAAAATAATTAATTTTGAGTTAGAACAACAATGGAACACTACATCTTCAAATGCCGCCGTTGCCAATCTCATTTCGAGAAAGATGCCCAAGCCCCCTCACAGAATTTCCACTTGCTTCTTGGTCTGATCACCTTGGGAGGTTGGCTCATTATCTATGCATTCATCCGCCTATTCAATCTCTATCGGCTTTCATCCTGCCCCGATTGCGGCCGCCGATCGAGATTCCTTTTAAGTTTATTGATCGTCCTTATTGTTGGCAGCCTCGAAGTGAACTGGGTCATTTATTACTTCCTGGAAATCGCCCCCCAAAAGATCGTCCAAGACGCCAGCATGACCACATTGCCGGAAAATATCGATCTCGAAAGCGACATCAGCAGTGAAAACGCCTTGGAAATCCTGACCTTCGTCTGGATCGTCGGCATCCTCCCCAGCGCCGGCGCCATGATCGCCATGAATTGGCCCTATATATTATTGACCTGGTTCAGTATCGTCGTCGTGGTAGGTTTAGGGATGCCATCGTTTTACTTACGAAAAAGTTGGGTGGGATGAGGAACGAATCCCACCATTTCTATTATTTCAAAGGAAAAATCTCCGATTCCACCCGCGCATCCTTCAAATAATCCTCGATCTTTTCAATAATCTCCTGATGCTCGGAAGCAACATTCTTCTCTTCCCCAAGATCCTTGTTTAAATTGTACAATTCAAGCGGTTTCCCGAGTCCGTTCCGAACCGCCTTCCATTTGCCCATGCGCACCGCCTGCTTAATCCCTCGGCCGCCGGAATAATGGAATTCCCAATAGAGAAAATCATGCTCTTTCTGCCGTTTCGGACTCCCTTGCAGCAATGGTGCCATCGAGATTCCATCGACCTCCTCCGGCTTTTCTGCACCGGCCAAATCGGCACATGTCGGTAAGAAATCCCAAAAAGCGGAAATATGATCCGTTGTCGTCCCCGCTTTGATCTTCTCCGGCCATCGCGCAAGCATCGGAACCCGTATTCCCCCTTCATACAAATCCCGCTTGATCCCCTTCAGCGATCCGTTACTGTTAAAGAAATGCGGATCATTTCCCCCTTCGTGATGAGGGCCGTTATCACTCGTAAACATGACCAACGTATTGTCATCGATGTCCAATTCCTTCAGCAGATCGAATATCCGCCCGACATCGCGATCCATGCGCGTCACCATCCCGGCATACGCCGCTTTCGGAAATCGTTGCGCTCCATAGTTCCCCGCTCCCGCAAAGGGCTCTTCCTCGAATTTCCCTTTATATTGATCCATGGAATCTACCGGTACTTTCAACTCCGCATGCGGAATCGTGAACGGAATATACAAAAAGAAGGGACGGTCTTTGTTCTTTTTGATAAAATCAAGCGTTTCCTCCGCCATCAAATCGTGGGAATACGTCTCTCTGTTCAACTCGACTTTCTCCCCGTTCCGCCACAGATAATCCGGATAAAAACGATGCGCTTGACGCTGGCATAAATATCCGAAGAAATGATCGAATCCCTGCTTATTTGGCTCACCGCTCGACTCCGGCCCGCCAAGCCCCCACTTTCCGATACAACCGGTTGTGTAACCAGCCTTTTTCAAGATTCTGGCAACGGTTATCGTATCGGCAGGAATCGGATACTGCCCTTCCGGTTGAATCTCGCGATTCCCCCGGATAAACGCATGCCCAGTGTCTTTGCCGGTCATCAAACAACAACGGGATGGTGCACAAACCGTACACCCGGCATAATGTTGGGTAAATTTCAATCCCTCAGCCGCCATCTTGTCGAGATTCGGTGTTTTAATGATTTTCTGCCCATAACAACCCAAATCCCCATACCCCAAATCGTCAGCAATGATAAAAATAATATTCGGTTTCTTTTCTTTTGTTTCCTTGGCGAACAACGAATGCGGCATAGACATCGCAGCTGCCGCAATTCCAGACTGTTTTAAAAAATTCCGGCGATCCATATCTCACTCCTTAAAATTGATATACATTATTTTAAACCATCTTGGTATAGGACTCAAAGTATCTCGCTAAAAAAGTAGGCTGGGTTGAGGTCACGAATCCCTCCACTCCCCTAATCCACAGACAAACCCAGCTGCCAAAATAGATACACCATCTGATCCGTGGCTTTTTCGATCTGCATACTCAAGGGGATCCCCGCGGAATGCCCGCTGGCTTTCTCGTAGCGAAGCAAAATAGGCCGTTCCGAAGCCGACACCGATTGCAACAGCGCCGTCATTTTTCGGGCATGCAGCGGTGCGACTCGCGTATCCGAATCACCGGTTACAAACATGACGGATGGATATTCCGTTCCCTCTTTTACACGATGATAAGGAGAATAGGCATGGAGATACTTGAATTGCTCCGGATCATCTGCCGATCCGTATTCCGGAATCCACAATTTCCCCAATAAAAACTTGTGATAACGCACCATATCCAACAAGGGCACCGCACATAAAACAGCTTGATATAATTCCGGCCGTTGCGTTAGCGCAGCCCCGACCAAAAGCCCCCCATTGCTGCCCCCAAAAATCCCCAGTTTGGAAGGATTGGTATATCCATTTTCGATCAGCCATTCCGATGCCGCGATGAAATCGTCAAACACATTTTGCTTTTTCTCTAACATCCCCGCTTGATGCCATTCTTCCCCAAACTCACCCCCGCCGCGCAGAATGGCCTCCGCATACACCCCGCCATGTTTTACCCATTGCGCAGCCGTATTGGAAAAACCGGGAGTGATATTGATATTGAACCCGCCATATCCGTACAACAAAGTCGGATGGCTTTCGTCAAGTTCAATCCCTTTTTGATGCACTAGAAACATCGGTATTTCGGTTCCATCTTTTGAATGATACCAAATTTGTTTTACTTCAAAATTGTCCGTATCAATCGGAATATCCGGCTTGAACCATACCGTTCGCTTCCCCGTCTTGACATTGTAATGATAAACGGTGTTTGGAATGTGAAAGGAGGAATAATTGAAAAAAGCATGCTCGCTGTCGAACCGTCCCCATACATTCCCGACACTTCCGATGGCCGGAAAAGAGATATCCCCCATCTCTTTTCCGGAAATACTGAAAATTTGGATGAAAGAAACTACATTTTTCAAGTACTTCCCAAAAAAATTTCCACCCGCAGCAGAAACCGATTCCAGCACATAGTCCCGTTCCGGAATGATCTCTTTCCATTGTTCCGGAGCGGGATGATCGAGATGTACTTCAACGACTTTATAATTCGGCGCATTCCAATTCGTATGCAAGTATAATGTATTACCGATAAACTGAATCGGACTGAAATTGGCCTCGATATTTTTTACAATAGGTACAATCGGTCCATCGCTTTGACGATCCTGAACATAGAGATCGTTGGCAGACCATCCATGCGAAACGGTAAAGTACAAATATCGGTTGTCATCGGACAATCCACAAGACACATATTCTTGCGGTCCGAATCCCTCTCCGAAGATCATTTTGTCTTCGCCCGCGTCCGTTCCCATGGTATGATAATAAATCCGCGATCCTTCATCGGATTGATGCAAGGAATAATAAAAACCGCTCTTGTCATTCAAAATGGAAATACTTCCGATCCTCGCTTTCGGCAGGAAGTCCTTCAAGTCGGTTTTTGTATCGACATCCATGAAACGGATTTCCGCTTCGTCTTCCCCTCCCTCTTTGATTCCATAGGCCAGTAACGTTCCGTCTTTTGAAATCCCCCGCATCGAGACACTTGTGGTGTGATCCTCACTCATCAGATTCGGATCGATCAACACCTGATCTTCCCCATCCATCCCTTCTCGCATATAAATCACCCACTGCTCCTGATCCGAACGCTGCTTCATGAAGAAAAAACGGCCGTTATATTCACTGGCTCCGCTCATTTTGTCGATCTTCATGAACTGCGCCAATTCATCCCGAATCGCTTCCCGTTCAGGAAACTCCTGGAGCATCGATTGCGTATAGGCAATCTGCGCATCGATCCATTCACGCGTTTCCGGTCTGTCCTGATCTTCCAACCAACGGTATGGATCGGAAATTTCGACACCATGTAAGGTTTCCGTCACGATTTTCTTTTTCGTTTTTGGAGGAGCAATAGATATTCCAAAGTTTACTAGAATAGTTTTAGATTCGCTTTTTTGTATTGATTCAATGTTTTCGAAAACCTTCACCCGCTTTGTTCCCAATTCCCCGACTTTTACCGTATATTTCCCTTCCCGAAACACTTTCGGCCGAAAACTTGTCCCATTGATCCGCAAAGTATACACGATCTCGTCATTCGATTCATTGATCACTTGCACGACGGGATCATCCATCCCATCCACCTCGACCGCCGGCAGCCAAGCAACCGCTTCCCGGCTGTAATTATCCAACTGATTGATCGTCTTGGGCCATCCGAGATATTGTTTCGCATCCGGATCTTCCGGATCGGCAAACCGCGGCCAGCATTCAATGATAATGTCTCGCGTTTCCTTATTGAGTCTCACGATTCCATACCCCGGCATCCGGTCATGTAACGCAGCCGGTTCTACCCCCATCAACTTATCGGGATTGGTCGCTGCCCACATTGTCACATAATTTCCCAGTCCATCCAAGAACTCACCGGTATAATTCGGCATCCCCTCGATATGATTCCGCGGTTCCTGCTTCGGCCACCAGGCGCGCGGATAAAAGTTCGCCACCGACGGCACACACATCGACCAGCCCGCATCGTTCCAAGTATCGATCCCGTGATGAACGATCGTGGCCAGATGTTGATCCCCACCGAGCATAAACGCAAAACAACGCCGGAACACATCGAGCGCACGCTTCCGTCCGCTTTGCGGCCAGCCGTTTGAATCCAGGTCGGCATGAAGATATTCCAATTTTGGTCCGTGATGAGTCGCTACATTGGCAAAGACGGTTTGGGACACAACCACTTTCATATCGGTATTTTCCCAATCGACCGCCCAATCCTTGAGAAATGTTAACTGACGGTCACCGAGTAATTTCAATCCCGGTTTATCCAACGTTTTTACATCGAATTCCGGATCGAGAATATGATCGGCGCGTCCTTGCTTTCCCGGAATCAATCCGGCACAACCGGATTTGAATTTGCGGTCTTCGATAATCGCAATACTGATCCGCCCATAATTCATATCGGTGTAGTACACCGTGATGCCTTGTTCAATAGGAGTCGGATCATACGGATCCGGAAGGTGGCTCGTCTGCGTGCGCTCTACCATATTCACCCACTCGGCCGGCATTTCATATCCGCCGTGATCGTCCTTGGGCGTCTTTCGCCCGCCGGCTCCCCATATATTTCCCTGAAAAACATCATGATCGTCCGGTTCGGTGATGGCGGGAATGTCTTTCGTCAAATCCCGAAACGCCCAACACCACAAATACCATTTATAAAGATAGTCCAATTCCGCATGTTGCTGATCTTCCTGCGTAGGGCTGGCGCCTTCATACACCTGATCGCCGCTGAAGAACAAGATATCGGGATCCTGCTTCCAAACATGCTTGATAATATCCGTATGTGGGAACCAGACCCCGTTCATGTTCCAGGGAAACGGAGCATTCTCCGCCCCTTTCAGCATATTATGATTCCCGGTAAAACCGGCGATCGAAATGGTTGTTTTCTCCACCGGATCATGACGAATCGTACCGTGCCGGAAATATGGCTTTGCCAAACCGTCCGCCTGCTTTAACTCATACACCACGCGATAGGGCACATCCTGGCTGGAATCCCAATCCGTGACCCGAAACGGAGCGGTATAGCCAGGAGCAATGATTTTTGTGGTATCAACCGTCTTCCAGCCTTGCCCATCTTTTATTTGCAACAAAACCACATGATTGTCATCCCGCCCGATCGGCATCATCTGCGCCGTCATTTTCAAGATTCCCTCGCTGAGAGTATATTGTGTGCAAAGGATCGGCCCACAGTGACGCT
The DNA here is from genome assembly GCA_964412555.1 of uncultured bacterium. GTDB lineage: Bacteria > Hinthialibacterota > Hinthialibacteria > Hinthialibacterales > Hinthialibacteraceae > CAYPPG01. The sequence continues at coordinate 25,674 of CAYPPG010000029.1, read as the reverse complement.
CCTCGTCCACATCGGCCTTGCGGCCGGATACCTTCCAATCCTGAAACCAATAACGGCCCCCTGCCCCTGGATGCGAAACCAGCGCCATATTCCCAATGAGCAGTTCCGGATCATAGATATCAATAGTTACACTCCCCAACACTTCTTCACTTTCGGGATGAAGCGATTGCAATGTCAATACATACTTTTTCCCAACAGGCTTCAAAGAAAGTGTCAATCTTGTCACTTCAACTCTTCCGTTCCGCCGATCCAGTTGCGTCACTATTTTATTATTTTGACGAAAATCCCGCACAAACAGATTTCCTTCACCGTCGATCCCGGCAAACAATCCCCCATCAGGTCCCCAACTGTGATGCACCAGCGCCGCTGCACGATAATCCAAACCACCACCCGCGCCAATCAAAAATCCGGCTGCGGAATCCTCGGATACTTTTCCATCCAACACCCCACAACGAACACTCATAAATAAATCCCCTTCCCGTTCGCTCATGCGGCGAGTGAGAAGATGAACCGTCCGCATCGGTTTGTTTTTCTCCCCCCTCAAACATTCCAACCGGCCATCCGCAATGCGCCAATCCTGCAATCGGTTCGACCAATAATCCGGCCCAATCCAGTTTCTCTCGATCTCCTTTGGAAAAGCACTCATGAACTCTTGTGTTGCAAATACTGAATTTTCAGCCAGCAACCAAACACTACAACAATAAATACTAAATCGAAGAATCCATTTCATCACGCCTGACCTCCGCTTCGCGTAATTAGAAATCTTTTTATTTTATTCATAATCACAAAATTCAATATAGCCTAGCAGAGTATTTTCAGCTTGTCGATTGAAGGACAAATCCTTCATATCACTTCTCTTTCCTCCAAAATCCACGTATTCTTAAGAAAACTTAGTGAATCAATCATGCTGATGGATAAAAGTAAACAAGAATTATTCTCTACATCCTTGACAAAACTCACGAGCGCCCTGGTTTACATTGCCCGGCTATGGATGTTGTTTGCCACTTCTTGTTACTATGCCGTGGTAGAACCGTGGCGCAATCCACGAGTTATCCGCCGGCAGGCCACGAGTGGGATGATGCTGGAATCCGGTGTCCGCTCGCTTCCCATTCTGCTGCTGATCAACTTTCTGGTAGGCGTCATCTTGGCCATGCAAAGCGCATATCAATTGAAGAAATTCGGCATGACCGACCTCGTCTCCGGTCTCGTTGCCATCACCGTTTGCCGCGAAATCGGTCCCTTGATCTCCGCCATCATCATTTCCGCCCGCGTCGGGGCGGCGATCACGGCGGAACTAGGTACAATGGTTGTAGGTGAAGAGATCATGGCCCTGCAAACCATGGCTCTCCGGCCGATTCCGTTTCTGGTAGTCCCCCGTCTCATTGCATTGGCATTGATGCTTCCTTGCGTCACGATCCTGGCCGATTTCATCGGCATGTTCGGAGGCTTCACCGTGGGTGTGTTCAATCTGGATCAATCCATGTGGATGTACATCAAAGGAACTGTCGAGAATTTAACGTTAACGGACATCTATACCGGTCTGGCCAAAAGTTTCGGTTTCGGAATCGTCATCGCGATCGTAGCCTGCCATGAAGGCCTATCGGTCGAAGGCGGCGCCGAAGGTGTGGGCAAAGCGACAACCCGCTCCGTCGTCTTCTCCATCCTTTTCATTATCATCACCGACCTGATTTTCACCGCCGTTTTCTTCTTGTAACATATTCCTCTTTCATCTTTTCATACATTTCAAAATCTTATCTATCTTTTTGCATAATATTTGGTAAAATATTTATATTTTTGATAGGGGGAGATTATGGATATCTCACATCCACACGACACGTTTTTCCGTCTTATCGTTTCCAAAGTGAAACGTACGATGGATTTGATTCATCATCAAATTTCTCCACAGGTTACGAAACATCTTATTTTTGATACAATGACATCGGAACCAGATACTTTCGTAGATTCTCACCTCAAGAATCATTATTCGGACGCTTTGTTCAAAGTACAAACTCATTCGGGAACTCCAGCGTATTTATACTTGTTGATGGATCATAAAAGCTTCCCTGATCCGGATATCATCTTGCAACTACAACGTTATATGAATCGAATTTGGGAACGATGCATTTCGAATAGTCCTGGCTCTATTCTTCCTCCTATCATAGGCATTGTCCTCTATCATGGAACACGTCCTTGGAACATTGAAACCGAATTCAAATCACGGTTTGATTGCCCGGAGGAATTTACTATTTTTATACCGGATTTCCGTTATGTTCTCATTGATCTATCCATCATGAATGATGACGATATCCTTGGCGGAGCTGATTTGAAGGCGGCATTGATGTTAATGAAATATATTTTACATCCGAACCTTCGCGGCATCGTTCCGGAAATACTCAAAGTACTAAAAAAGGCTCGTCATCAAGCCGACTTTCCCATCTTTTTTGAAGCGTTTATGCTATACTTGTTAAAGTACTTAGATCAGGATTATCATGAAGAATTGGAGAAGCTCATACAAATCGAGTTACCAGAAGAAGGAGAAAAAATTATGCCTACTGTGGCGGATAAATTAAGACAAGAAGGTCTCCAAGAAGGTCTGCAAAAAGGTCTCCAAAAAGGACAGTTATCAGTAATTACTCGTTTACTCCATCAAAAATTTGGCGCCATTGATCCTGTTTTGACAGAGCAACTTCAACAGTTATCCGATACTCAAGTGGAAGATCTTACAGATTCATTCTTCGAATTTCACGATCTCAGCGATTTTAAAAAATGGTTACAGGATCAACAGTCGTAGGATAAACAAGAGATGAAGGATTCCCACCTTCGGAAGTTGAATCTTAATGCTTCAACATCCGTTTTCCCCAATAATAGATATTTTTAAGGTATTCATTTTCGACGGTAATGATTCCTTCTTCGTGCGTCCACCAGTTCGTGGCGGAAACAAAGCGTCCGGAAGCAGGAGCAACAAGCATTTTAAAATCAGCATCCCGAAAAACATGATCCAAAGTCCATTTGGCACGGCGGGATTGAAAGAGACCAGGAACAATCACGGCGGAATTGTGATTGAAATTTTTCAACCACTCTTTGATGAACACCAATTCTTCAAACGTACTGTAATACGGAGCCGTTGCCCAGTGGACCACATCGTCCGGAATGCCTCGCAAATCGAGAATCGCTTGACAAATGCGGCTTTCATTATTGAATAATTCGCTGTAAATGACTTCTTCCGAAACATGCTTGGGGATTGTCAGCAGTATTTGAGGTGCCACATCATTCTGATACAATTCAATGGCTTTTTCGATTCGTTCTGTCATCCCCCCGCCGAGCATAACCGCAATATCACACGGCTCAAGTTTCGACTCATAAATGAGGAACGATGACAATCCATGCAAAATCGGGTAGCGGAACTGAACGAGCAAGGCAATGAAAATAAATAAGCTGATGACAGAAACGAATAAAATTCGAATTCTGTATTTGGATAGAAAACTCATGAATGGAGAACGAATACGGCGAAGTAATTTCACGATGTTTGTACAATGATCATTTTGAGATTCATGCTTATGCGTTCAAGTGAGCATTCATACGAGCAATAGCCTCGTCGATTTCCGCCGGGCTCTTGAAACCGATCACGACAACGTCCACACAATCGAGGCCCATGACAAATTTGATCGATGCGTCACGGCGTTCCGCCTGGGTAAATTGACCGTTACCGATAATTTTCATCCCGATAACACCCGTTCCGTTCGCATGGATTTTCTTGATATCCTCGACGGCCATGTCACGGAAGCCCTCTTCACCAAAGTTGCCGGTAGGACCGTCCATGTGGGTTCCGTCATGATTGACGCGAACGAGTGCAATATCCACCCAGTGGCACTGTGTCATCGCCCTCAATGGTTTTAAACCATGACAAGAGGCACCGTGCGAGCGTATCGTTTGCTGCTCTTTGGCTTTTGAAAACTCCTCCATATACCGCTCCAACTCAGACGGCCAATTGGCTGATTGCGTACAATGGAGAAGAAAAGAATCGAAGTAATCCGTGTTCAACTCTTTACGGAAGCGGTCGATCGTTTCCTGTACATTTTTGCTGCGGTGAAAGTTCAATTTGGTTTGAATAAAGTAAGTATCACGATCGACGCCTTTCAGCGCTTCGGCAAGCATTTCATGCATTTCATTGTAATTATCCGCAGTATCGAAGTAACGAATCCCTGAATCGTAAGCGTGACGAACCAACTTCGTGAATTCTTTTTGTCCCAATTCACGCTGGACACGCCCTCCCATGCTGCCAGTGCCAAATCCCAACCGGGTCATTTGAATCCCGGATTTACCTAAAGAGACAAGATCGGTTGCGGATCGTTTCGTTCCGGCAGAAAATGACGGATACGCGCCGGCACCGGCGAGTATTCCAAGTGCAGCTGCGCTATCGCGTAAAAAACTACGTCGATTTATAAGAGTCATAAGACACCTCGGCTTGTTTATTTTACACTTTATCTTACACCGATCTATGAACTCTTTGCAAGTCAACAAATGGGGAATCACTCTCTTGGTTGCTTGCCGTAAGTGTTTGACCGTCTTGCCGGATAACGCATACCGCAATTTTTATCGTCGTTTTTCATTCTCGCCGGCATAAATTCCCCTCTACCACAGCGTTTTTGATTATACAGTCTGCCGTTGAATCAGAAATAATCAGTGGGAGCATTATTGGAACGATTTCGACAGCATTGTAATTGACAAAATTGTAATGTATAAATAAATTGAGAAGATTTAATAAAGGCTTGCAATAAATCACATCCCGATAATGGTTGTTTTATGAAATCAGTCGAAATTGTACAGAGAGCCATAGAATTTCAAAATCCGCCGCGATTGCCCTTTTTTCAACACGTATATCCCGATGCGCCGGACGATGTATGGGATATATGGGAAATGGATCGATCACGGGCCGGCTGGTTTTTCGATCAACCCGGCTGGGACGATTGGGGATGCCGATGGGAACAGACAGAAGTCAAAAATATGGGGCAGGTAGTTGAGCATCCGTTGACCGACTTGCCGGCCATTGATCAGTACCATCCTCCCGATCCGCTGCATCCGTTTTATTTTGAACGAATCGAGCCGCTGCTTGAAAAGGCAAACGACCGGTATGTCGTGGTGACCTGCCATTTCAACCTCATCGAACGGCTGCATATGTTGTGCGGGTTCAGCCAGATCATGGAAGGATTTTATACGGCACCGGAACGGATCGAAACACTCTTGGAAATGATATTGGAATTCCGGTTGGCACAACTTCATGAATTATACCGGCGATTCGGCAACCACATTCATGGATTGTTTTTGACGGACGATTGGGGAACCCAGCAAGGATTGTTCATCAGTGTGAACATGTTCGATCAATTTTTTGGGAAACGATACAACCGCCTGTTCGACGCGATACACGGTTATGGTTGGCATGTCATGCTGCATAGTTGTGGCAAAATCAACCAATTGGTTCCGCGTTTCATTGAGCTCGGAGTTGATGTATTGAACATGCAGCAACCCAATACGTACGGATTGGTGGAATTTGGTGAACGATTCAAGGGAAAAGTCTGTTTTTTGACGACTGTCGATATCCAAACGACGCTGCCCCACGGTACCGAAGAGGATGTACGCAACGAGGTCCACCTTCTATTGGATCATTGGGGAACGAATCAAGGCGGATTTATCGTTTTCAACTATGGCGCGCCGGACGCACTGGGAATTCGACCAGAGAACACCTATGCTATGTTTGATGAATTTGCTGCGAATAGAATGATGGTATCTAAGGAAGTTTGGAATGATATTGAAAAGGCACGCGTTGTTTGATGCGGGCAAGATGCCCGCGCTCCGACCCACTGGGAGCGCGGCCATCCTTGGCCGCACTTTCTACGCACCCAGTTCCCCATTCGCACTACCCGTGCGGGCAAGATGCCCGCGCTCCGACTCATTGGGAGCGCGGCCATCCTTGGCCGCACTTTCTACGCACCCAGTTCCCCATTCGCACTACCCGTGCGGGCAAGATGCCCGCGCTCCGACTATTTTGAGGAGGTACAAAAAAATGAAATACATGACAACCTGTAGTATCGCTTTATTTCTTTCGTTATCTCTATCTTCCATAGTTTATGCTGAACCGTCTATTCAATTGCAAAGTATTCCGAGCACGGTTCGGATCGGACCGACGGACGATTTTTCCAGCAAGAATACCGTTAGTATTTATGCCGCAAAAAATGAGTTCGAACCGTTTCAAGTCGTCGTTACAGCACGCGGCGGAAACCTGGACAATATCAATGCTGAAATAGGAGATTTACAAGGCCCCGGCGACAGCAAAATAGAGAGCGAAAATATAACCCTTTATCGGGAAGTCTTTGTGCCGGTGCGTTATTCGGCCCGAAAGGCCACCTTGCCGCCGGGTTGGTATCCGGAACCGCTCGTTCCGTTTATCAATCCCTATACCGGCGAGCCGGTCAAAGGTCCGCGATGGGTTGATCGAAAATTGGAAAACGGCCGCTTCGGCGGCGGCGGATTCGATCTGTGGGAAAACCATCATCAACCGCTTTGGATCGACGTTTACGTTCCAGCGGATACGGCAGCCGGTCTCTACAAAGGATCACTTCGAGTCAGCGCCCGGAATGCAGAAACCGCTGAAATCCCTGTTGAATTGACGGTTTGGGATTTTACATTACCCGCCGGTCCGACTCATGAAAACCACTTCGGCGGTTTTCACTATGTCGCCCGTTATTACGATTTGCAAACCGATTCAGCGGAATTCAAAGCGCTTGAGGACAAATATATTGATATGATGGTCAATCACAGACTGAATCCTCCCCTGCCCTCCCGTCTCCGGCCATCACTGAAAGAAGACGGTTCGATCCAACGTACTGAACAGTGGGAGCGGCAATTAACCGAATTCGTCGAAGGCCATCATGCCACCAACTTCGAGATTCCACGCGCTCCATTCAGGGAAATGCTGGGAGCAGATCGCGAGAAAGCCATTCATTACTACCGGTCATGGTATGCATATCTTGTCGATAAAGGCTGGGAAAAAGGAGCCTATCTCTATATGCTCGACGAACCGAACGATGCCGAAGCGTATGAACGGGTACGGCAGCTTGGCGCACTCGTGCACGAAGCGGATTCCCGCATCCGCTGCCTGGTCGTCGAGCAACCATATACCCAAAATCCGGAATGGGGCACCTTGGATAAAGCCATCGATATCTGGTGCCCGCTCTTCGGATTCATCCACGAACCGAGCATCGACCGCGTACAGAAACAGGGGGACGAAGTATGGAGTTATTCCGCACTCGTCCAATCCGCTCCCCGCTATCATCCAGACTATGAGAATGTCAAAAACGACGATCCGCCCTACTGGCAAATCGACTTCCCCGTCACCAGTTACCGAATCGCTCCTTGGCTGAACCGGCGATATGGAATTACCGGCCTGCTCTATTGGTCCACCGTCTGCTGGTTCGCCCCCACCCGTAATCCCTGGGATGATCCCGGCTTCCGCATCCGCTTCAACGGCGACGGATTCCTCTTTTACCCCGGCGACGATGCGGGGATCGACGGCCCGATTGCCAGTATCCGGCTGAAGAACCTGCGCGAAGGGATGGAAGATTACGAATATTTCGCCATCCTCGAACAACGCGGCGGGAAAGAGATCGTCGATAAAATCGTGCAAGAAGCGGTACCGACGTGGGGATCTTGGAAACAAGATGCGTATACTATTCTTAAATTACGAAAAAAACTGGCTGAAAACATTTTAAATCAGCAGTAATACTGTTTTTCACAAGAAAACTAAAATGATAAAAATATCTATCAGAACGGGTAGCAAGGATAAGCGAAGTCTACCCTTGCGTTAATGGCACCAAATATCAAGGGCAGACTAACGCATTGCCCTTGATACCCAGTAATCATCCAATGGAAAAACGAAGGCCGTAAGTAAATAGATTGATAAGGAATGAATAATGAATCAATGTGGAATTCTCCATTTTTTCTTCGCGTTATTTCTTTGTTTAATATATCTTCCATATATTTGTATGTCTCAAGAATCCGTCATGAAGGTCATCGACTTCTCCAATAGCCCATTTACCGAAAAACTCGAGAACGGTGACTTGGAAACCATTGCGAACAATCAATTCCGTGAGGTGAACCGTTACGGAAACGGATATCAAATCAAACAGGGCGAAGGCCGCAACGATTCCACCGCCGCCTATTGTGAAAATCCCGACGCTTCCCAGCGTTTCGGCCTCCAATGGTCATTTCAACTCAATCAGAAATCCCCCCTTCCTGTTCGTTTCACCGGATGGAGCCGTGCCGAGGATGTGGAGGGTTCATCCGACAGTAGTTATTCGCTCTATATCGATCTCGTGTACCAAGACGGTACACCCTCGTGGGGGCATAATGTTCCCTTTTCAACCGGATCTCACGGCTGGGAAGAAGAAACGTTGTTCGTGGTTCCTGACAAACCCATCCGAACATTAAGCTGCTATGCCTTGTTCCGAAACCACAAAGGTCGTGTGTGGTTCGATGATTTCTCCATCCAAATCCTCGATCCCCCAGAAGGGATGTTCCGCTTCGACGGTCTCCAAGCGAACATAACATCTCCTATTTCTACCCCCCAAACCACTGAGTCATTCCAAACAAATGATGGAATGACAATCGGCATCGATCCGGATGTTGCAACGTTGACAGAAATCGACATTGACGGACAAAACGTTCCACTATCGGAAGGATTGAATGGAATGATGGTGCGGGATGTAGGAGAGGGTTCCGATTACTATGCTTTCGAAGAAGGCCAATGCCCTTCCCTCAGCCTCTCTTTACAATTGGACATCGAAGAAGAAGAGCATGCCATTTCGTTCAAAGGACGCCTTACCGATCAAACGCAAACTCCCCGAGTGATTTCACTCGTCTTCGCGATTCCTGTAGATGCCGTGGGCTGGCAATGGGGAGAACATCTGCGCAGCGCACAGGCAATCGAAAAAGACAGCGAATATGCTACTTTTGTCGATATCGGAACCGGTACAAACGGCAAATTATCCCGCTATCCATTCGCTACCGTTTTTTCAGAACAAATCGGCCTTGGATTGGGCATCGATTTGGGGCAGCCGTGCCAGTGGCGGTTAGGATACAGCAGTGGCGCTCGAGCTTTGTATCTTGTTATGGATTTTGGTCTTCACCCCAGTACAGAACAATTCCCTTCAGCAGCGCCGTTTGCTTTTGTGTTATATCGTATTAACCCGAAATGGGGATTCCGATCTGCAGCCGATCAATACTACAAAATCTTCCCCACTTATTTTGAAGTGAGGAGCAAGGATCAAGGCATCTGGATGCCGTTCACGGATGTGAGCACCATAGCCGGCTGGCAGGATTTCGGTTTCCGGTATCACGAAGGAACAAACAATATCCCCTTCGACGATCGATCCGGCATTCTCAGTTTCCGCTATTCCGAGCCGTCGACCTGGTGGATGCGCATGCCGGCAGAAACACCGCGAACGGTTGAAGAGGCGTTGGAAATGGTAAACGACTACGCCGATTCATCCGGCAATGCAAATCTGAGAAACAATGCGCAGGCGCTGCTTTCCTCCGGAATGTATGATGAAAACGGAAACTTTCAGATGCAATTTCGGGATGAGCCATGGTGCGACGGCGCTGTCTTCAGCTTGAATCCAAGTCCGCATCTTCCCGGTGAAGTGACGGAAGCCAAGATGATGTGGAACGATCAAATTGCAGAACGGTTGTATGGTGAAAACACAAAAGGGGAGCAAGACGGAGAATATTTGGATTCATTGGAAGGCTATGTAACGGCGGATTTAAATTTCCGTGAAGATCATTTTCGATATACAACGGTTCCATTGACGTTCACGATGGATACCCATCGTCCCGTCATTCACAAAGCCTTTTCACAATATGAGTTCACCCGGCACATAGGAGAAGAAATGCATGAAATGGGAAAACTTCTGTTTGCAAACAGTGTGCCCAATCGCTTTTCATTTCTCTGTCCTTGGCTGGATATCATGGGGACGGAAACCAATTGGATACGGAACCGGCAATTCGAGCCGGATACCGATGAGAGGATGAACTACCGGCGAACGTTATGCGGCCAAAAACCCTTTCTCTTTTTGATGAACACGCGTTTTGAAAACATGACCTATGAGTATGTTGAACGGTACTTTCAATATTGTCTCTTTTACGGCATGTTTCCAAGCATGTTCAGCCATAACGCGGCGGAAAATCCCTACTGGAAAAATCCGCAGTTGTATAACCGGGATCGCCCTTTGTTCAAAAAGTATCTACCGATTATCCAAGAAGTCGCCGAAGCGGGATGGCAGCCGATTACGCACACACAATCCAACCAAGAATCCATTTGGATTGAGCGCTTCGGTCCCTCCAAGGAAGGCATCATCTATTTAACCGTTATGAATGCCGTCACTGATTCGAAAGAATACACCCTTGCAGGAGAAAACATACTTGAGCAAAATGGAGAATGGGAAGAATTGCTGACCGGTAAAGAAGGAAGATGGGAAGGTGATTTGAACTCGGTCTGCGAACCGGCATCCGTGCAGGTTTTCCGTATCAAACTAATAAATAGCGCTAGTCTGAATTTCAACTATCATGAGTCGAACAAACAGTAATCTTAAAAAAACGTTATATATTTAATTCGTTTTAGAATTTGCACAACGAAATCCTAAATAATTCTCATGATGACTTTCTTGAAATCCGTTACGATTCGTGATGCGAATATAAACAGGATTCGACGATAACCAACTCCCGCCTCGTACAACTCGTCCCTCGATGGGTTCCTCATCTTCCCGAAATGGACCATACCTTTTATAAATCCATTCTTCCTTCAAACCATCCGGGTAGGGTTTATATTGATCTTCACACCACTCACTGACATTCCCACACATATCGTACAATCCATAACCATTCGCCGGATAACTGCCGGCCGGTTTCGTGTTGATTTTCATCAATCCCAGCACCCGTGGGATTCCTGAAAAAAATGTCTCTCCTTGATACCGGTAATTGGCGCGTTTCGGATCAGGCAAATTCCCCCACGGAAACCATTTCACATCCTTACCCCCTTTTGCCGCATATTCCCACTCCGTTTCCGCCGGAAGGCGCTTATCGGCCCATTCTGCATAGGCGCATGCATCGTTCCATGTCACATGGATGACGGGATGGTTCATCCGGTTTTTCTTGGCATATTTTTCCCATGCCCCTTCGGCCTTGTATCCGGTCTTCTTTACAAATTTTTCATATTGCCGGTTGGTCACTTCATGCTTGTCCATATAAAATGCCTCGATCTCTACCGTAGCCCCGGACACCTCATCACCGAACCACCATTTCGCAAGAGCTTCACCCATATGTGGTACTTTTTTTCCCATTTCCTCCAGTTTCTTCAAATCCTCCTCTTCGATCCCTATTTGAAAAATCCCACCCGGAATCAACACCATTTCGCCCCCAACAAAAGCATCCTCTTTTTCACTAAATGCACACGTAGTCTCGAACAATAAGAGAGTTTGAATAACGATCCAACCGAAACATGCGCGGATAAACAATATGGCCTGAAACCTATTGAATGGCGATCTTCTTCGGACCTTCATCATTCACCTCCGATTTCCATACATCAAGGATTGGTTTCACTTCCCCTTTCCAACCCTCTAATTCCATGAAAAGGATAAATTAATTTATATGTTAATTGTTCATATAAGAATTGTCAATAGCAATACGTTTTTTGTTGTGGAGCTAAAAATATCCACCACTCATGATGAGTTCGAAATCGAGTATCTCTCCCTTATCAAAAGACTCTCATTTGATTATGGTAAAGAAAACTATAGGAGGTCTAAAGGAAAATGCTGAGAATAAAGAGCAATTATATCTATGCATTACCATTGTTTCTTGTAGGAGTTTTTATGATGCTTGGAATGCAAAGTCATTCAGCCGAATTAACTGTCGATGATTTTACTTTTGAAGGCCCTTTGGGATCGCAAGGCACCACAATCGAGAAAGTCGGAAAAAACCATTTCAAAGTCGTCCTGGGTCATGCGCCGGGCCATCTGGATTGGAGCAACAAATTGCAGTTTACCATTTTGCGCAACGCGAAAGGGAACGATTTGCGATTGGATGTTTATTTTTATGGCGGCAATGCCTACATCTTCAACGAATATTTCCATTCCTGGTCTTACGACGGCGACTACTGGAGACCGATTCAATGGGAAAAGAAAACCAAGAACTCGATCGAAGGCGATACGCTCCTTTTTCCGGTATTTGAACAGGATACGGTCTATGCCGGTCATCAGGTTCCCATGTCATACGAAGACATGGTCGAAATGATCGATGAGTGGAAAACAAATCCTTTCGTAACCGTTCATGATATCGGGCAATCGCTGGGAGGACGAATCCTTTATCGGCTGACCATTACCGATCTCGATAGTACGATTCCCGAAAGTGAACGCTGGGTGCACTATTTTGCCAATCAACATCCTGGAGAACATAATTCGCAATGGAGAATGGTAGGAATGATCCAATGGTTGTTGAGCGATGCGGCCAAAGAGGATCGTAAGCGAAGCATTTGCCATTTCGTACTCATGATGAGTCCCGATGCGCCATCGAAAGGATGGTACCGGGTCAACGCGGAAGGTGTGGATATGAACCGTTCGTATTTCGTCAGGGGCGCCGATCCGGAGAAACAAGCCCATGAAGCCTATCTGTGCCAAAAGGATTTGGAAAACTTGATGGCCTCGGACGCTCCGGTCACGGATGTTTGGAGTATGCATACATGGGGTGGAATTGTCGAACCCATCATCATTCCCGGTCCGGAAATTGGAAGCAGCGTTGGAGAATGGGAAGAGTTGAAAGAAACAATGGAAAAGATCGACACTGAGAATCTGATAGAACCGTTGAAAGCCAATACCGATGGAGGCAATCCCACCTATTGGACGCATGGCCCCAATCAGCAATTCGGCGTAACCGCCGTTTTATGTGAAGGCGCAGGAGCGATTTATACGAAACAAGAGAATATGGAATCGGGTGTCGTGATCATCAAAAGTCTCATGAAGTATTATTCAGGGAAAAACAACTAGGGTTAGAAAATTAAATCTTTGAATGTGAGAAAAAAACATTGACAGATTGGTAATGCAAAGCGAAACGGCCGGAAACTGCTCTTTTGGGGAAGGGTAAGATTTCCGACCGCCTCGCGTAAAGCAAGTTCATTTTATCATGCATGCCGGAAGAGAACAGAGCTTCCGGTTTCTTTTTTTCAACGCAGTTGAAATCCATACAATTAATGAAGATATCCTACATGGAAAATCAAGCAGAAGTGATCAATTGTGCTATACTTTGTCATTAGATTCGTATATATAATAAACATGATTTGAATCTATTATCACTACCCTATTTTAAAAAAAATGGATTCCTATTCTGAAAAAGCACATCTCGAAATTGAATTTCACGGCCGATTGGCGGATCAATATAAGATACCAGTATCCGTTTTGGCGCGAGCATTAGAAGGTATGCAACGTTCAATTCAGCTTCTTGCCATGGAACATGTTGAGTTATCTCCATTTTACCTGACTCAAATTGAGTATGAAGATAAAGTTTTGAAATTCAAACAGCAATTGACACTGGAACCTGAATTAGATGATTCAAAACAACTATTGCGATTATATCATGAACCACTCGGTATCGATGTCTTTGCATATACTCGTGACGAACTAGAAGATGAATTGATAAGCCAAATTGAGTTTCTCTGAAAAGATTATGCCAAAGGCGATGAATCCGAGATGACCATAAAGGCTGTGGCGCTAAAGAACAATCTTCTGAAAAAAATCGTGGAGTAGCATTTGGATGCCGAGAGATAAGCGAGACGTCGAACAGGCACTTCAACGAAAAGGATTTAAGTTATTCCACCAGAAAAAAGACCACCGTTTCTTTCGATATTATACTACACAGGGCAAAAAAACTCATATTATCACGAAGACAAGCCATGGCAGTAAATCAAAAACTCTTGGTGATCCCTTATTGAATCAGATGGCAAGGCAATGCCAACTTTCAAAACACGCGTTTGTGTTGTATTTCATAGATTGCCCATTGGATGATGAAAAATATGAAATGATATTATCAGAAAAAGGCGAGATTAAACATACTCAATAATTATAACAGGTAGGGTCGGTTCGCGAATACCCTCTGCAATTTTGTGGTTTGTAAACTGTAGGGGCGGTTCGCGAACCGCCCCTACACAGGATATCCGCTTATGTAAGTCTATGGAGCTGAGGAGGATCGAACTCCTGACCTCTTGAATGCCATTCAAGCGCTCTCCCAGCTGAGCTACAGCCCCAATTCCCCTAAAATCGTAACTTTCTCCGCCGGAAAGTCAAGACTGGCAGAACGAATTAATCAATTAAGTAGGGGCGGTTCGCGAACCGCCCCTACCTTCATTATGACGCAGATTTTTGGGGATTGCTCAAATCCGAATGCTCAGGCATACTCTTCTTATCTTGGCTTCAGAATTTTGATCAATTGTTGATGCAACGGCAAAAAGTCAAAAATTGTGGTACGGACATCCTGTCTGCACATCAGATTCCCTAAGGATATTTCTGCAACATGGGAACAATTGGTGAAGTGATTTATACAAGTACAACCGAGATTATCGGGCAATGCCGGCGTAATTGTTCTCCGCCTTCCTATGGCTCGTTCATTCTTTTGGGCAAACAAAAAGAATGTGTCGGGGTGGTTTACAATGTCGAAACCACGTGGATCGATCCCAATCGGCGCCCCTTGGCTTTGGGGATCGAAGAGGACCAAATTCCCCGAATGCATCCGCAATTAGCGGCTCTTGTGCGGTCTCAATTTCATGCTCTACTCATCGGTACGATGACGAATCGCGCATTCGAGTACGGACTTCCGCAAACACCTCCCATTCTGCATGCCCAAGTGGAAGTGTGCAATAGCGAGCAAATCCAGCGGATCGGTGGTGATCTGGGTTTTCTGCGTATGATTTACGCCTCGGGAAAATCTTCGACCGAAGATTTACTTCTCAGCGTTTGCCGCTGTATTCTGGAAGCATTCGATCGTAAAAGAAATATAGCGATTCATTTAGGGAAAGCGGTCACCGAACTCTATCGGGACGACTATGACACTCTGAAACGCTTCATCGCGAGATTGGAACAATGGCAGCAAACCAGCAACAAGATACCCGAATTCTTGGTGTGATCACTTCCGGCTCACTGGCTGAGGGATTGGAGATGCGTCTCGATCCGAGGCATTCGGTGGAGCAGGTTCGCGCAGGGAAGTTCGTCGTGGTCGAAGGCAACGATTTCGACTTTTTTTGTATGATAACCGATGTCTGCCTCGATGCGTCCAGCGGATCGATACTGCGCGATCCGCCTATCCGTTCCTCGCTGCTCGATGAAGTGTTGGCCGGGGATCATACCTATGCCACCATCAATCTCAAACCGATGCTGATGCTGCAGCGCGATGTGACAGAACAGCAATTCGACCGGGAAGAACACCTGCGGCCGGTTAAAAGTATTCCGGTCCATTTTGCGAGTGTCCGGGAAGCCTCGAAACGCGATGTCAATCGGGTTTTCGGGGAAGAAGAGTCGATCCAAACCCGCTATTTTCATTTGGGATCACCGCTCGATATGGAAGACGTGGAAGTGTGCCTCGATCTCGACCGCTTCATTGAACGGTCAAACGGAATCTTCGGCAAAACCGGCACAGGGAAAACCTTTTTGACCCGGCTGGTACTGGCGGGATTGGTTCGAGGCGACAAGGCCATGAACCTGATCTTCGACATGCACAGCGAATACGGCTGGGAAACCCGATCCGAATCCGGTGTCGGCAAAGATTCGTTCGTCAAAGGGCTAAAAAATCTGTTTCCTTCGAAAGTCTTGATATGCACCCTCGATCCGGAATCGGCGCGGAAGAGGAATGTCAACTACGATCTCGAAGTGCAAATCCCACTGTCGGAAATCGAGGTGGAAGACATCGCGCCTCTGCAAGACGAACTCAACCTGCACCCGACCGCCATTGAAACAGCCTATATCCTGCGCAATTTGTTCAAAAAGCACTGGCTGCACAAATTGCTCGAGATGGATCCCGCCGACATGAAAGACAATGCGGAGGAATGGGGAGCCAATAAGGAAAGTCTAGCGGCGTTGTACCGGAAACTGCGCGCCATTCGCGAACTCCCGTTTGTCGTAGAAAAAACGCAATCCAAAATGGAAGGAGAAATCACGCTGACCGCCTCGATCCGGCGAATCATCGAAGAACTGCGCAACGGCCGGCATATCGACCTCGAGTTCGGCCGGGTGTCCAACATGCTGGCGTATTTGCTGGTCGCCAATCTGATCAGCCGCCGGATTCATCACGAATGGGTGAAAGACGCTGAAAAATATATGGCCACCCAGAAGCTGGAAGATCGTCCCCGTCCCTTGTTGATCACGATCGAAGAAGCTCACAAATTCTTGAATCCCTCAGCCGCCAAGCAGACTATTTTCGGAACCATCGCGCGGGAATTGCGAAAGTACTTCGTTTCCTTACTCGTCGTGGATCAACGGCCTTCGGGCATCGATGATGAAATACTGTCCCAGCTCGGCACCCGCATCACGGCATTACTCAATGATGAAAAAGATATCCAAGCCGTCTTCACCGGAGTCTCCGGCGCCACGGCCTTGCGCCAAGTATTGGCGACACTCGATACGAAACAGCAGGCGCTTATTCTGGGACATGCAACACCAATGCCGGTGGTTGTGAAAACACGAACCTATGGTCCCGATTTTTATCGAGCCATGGGAAGCCTCTCAAAAGCGGAAAAAGAAAAACAAATTCAACAGATCAGCGCCGTGTTGCCCGAATAATGCCTTCGTGTAGGGGCAGTTCCCGAACCGCCCCTACTTTTTCGGATAAAATTTCTTCTTATGAGCCTCTGCATATCCTTTCATTTTCTCAGCCACTTCAGGATACCGGTCAATGACATTGATCGTTTCAAAGGGATCGGTTCGCATATCGAAAAGGGAGAGTTCGACGTTTTTATGCGTGTATTTACCCGCTTCTCCGTCGAGACCGGATTCGACAAGAGTGCGATAGCGGTGAGGCAGGTGGAGTTTCCAGTGCCCGTCGCCGCTGATGACGCCTTCGAAAGTCTTGCCGGTTGAAAAAGGATAGTAGTCATGCGGATTTTTGGCTCCTGGTTGGTTGGTGATAAGGGGCCATACATCTTTGCCATCGATGGGATTATCCGGGAGTTTTGCACCTGCAAGATTGGCGAGAGTAGGAAGAACATCGATGGTGCACAACGTATTGGTGGACGCCGTTCCCGGTTCGATTTTTCCCGGATATTTCATGATGCATGCACTGCGGGTTCCCCCATCGAATCCCGTTCCTTTGGCTTCACGGAAGGGAGTGCTTCCGGCGTGATTGCCGTAGGAAATCCAGGGGCCGTTGTCCGAGGTAAAGAGAATCATGGTGTTGTCGTCAACCCCACATTCTTCGAGAGTATTGACGATTTGCCCGACCGACCAATCGATTTCCATCATCACATCCCCATATAATCCTACGCCCGATTTGCCTTCGAATTTTTTACTGCAGAATAACGGCACGTGGGGCATGGAGTGGGGGACATAGAGAAAAAACGGTTCGTCTTTGTTTCGCCGGATGAAATCCACTGCATGTTCGGTGTACCATGTCGTGAGATTATTTTGCAATGCCGGTGTGACCCGTTCGATAGCGATTTCTCCATTATCCCAGAAATGCAACGGCCATTTGCCCCAATAATCCGGATTTTCAGGATGAAATTCCCACATATCGTTCGAGTACATCAATCCGCACGACTCATTGAAGCCGCGGGCGGGGGGACGGGTTTCCGGCTGATCACCAATATGCCATTTGCCAAACACGGCGGTTTTGTAGCCGGCGGTTTGGAGGACTTCGCCCAATGTCGCATATTTGGGATCCAGCCCGCGTGCTTCGGGTGCATGCGCACCGAACACCTTTGTGCGGCCCGGATAACAGCCGCTGAGCAGCGAAGCACGAGAAGCCGAACAGACAGCCTGGGTTACATAAAAATTGTTGAACCGGCATCCTTCTTCGGCGAGCCGCCGGACATTCGGCGTATCGTACACCGGTTTGCCGAACGGTTTGAAATCAGCCCACCCGGAATCATCCAAAAATATAATCACGAAATTCGGTTTGTTCCCGTTATCCGAACAGAACCCGGATGCAGAGGCCGCCAAGCCAGCCATGGTAAGCGCGGAGTTTTTAAGAAAGCTTCGACGTGTTTGATTCATATCAATATACTCATTTCCCTCAGGGAGAGAAAAGTTCCTCCTTCGAATAAGGTTTTTCTATTCTCCCGTCATCCAAGGCATGGTGTCAAGATCACTTCAGAATCGAAGAGAGAATTATTCTTTTTCAAGAAGGGGGATTGATCCATTTCTCAAGGCAAAAAAAATCGGGCATGACCCATCAATCAAACCAGTCATGCCCGATTCAATTCCTTAGATTTGAAATACTATTCGATTACATAGGATACCGGTCCGGCATTGGAAATCGGTTTTCGAACCTGGTACTGGCCTTCGACCTGCTCGATTACATAGACTCGGAATTCATAACTCTCTCCCGAGACCGGCCCGTTACGGAACGGTAGGGATATCAAATTCGAATCCGGAGTCCAGTTCAATAGCGTGGCGGCAGGATCTTTGGTTTGCCCAAGGAAATAATATCCATTGATGATCCGTACACCATCAAGCCCGGTCGTGTCAGCCGGTTTCACATAAACATGAATATCGAAGACATTGCTGGGATCGATTTCATCCCACCGAATGACCAAAGAAACCTCATCCTGTGAATCCGTATCTTGATCATTACTCAAATCAGCCGTGCTCCCTACATCATCGGTGACTGTCACCGCTGTTTCTGCGCCTGGAGTGGCTGTCGGCGTAGGTGTAACCGCGACAGTGGCTTCCGGCGTAGCGGTTGGAGTCGGTGAAGTATCGACAACCGGTAGCGGTGTGGAAGTCGGTTGCGGAATCGGAGTCGGTGTCGTAACCACTGTGCCTTCTTCAGCCAAGAATACCGGGGCGGCATGCTCATACGGTCCGGACGCCCTAAATTTACCCTCGATAATCTTGAGCAGATATACTCGAAATTCGTAGCTGTTTCCAAATTGGGGTCCATCCACGAATGGCTTCGCCAACAAACGGGCAGACGGGGCAAAGTTGAATTGTCTCGCAGAACCATCCGCAGTCCGGCCAAGGTAATAATACCCATTGAACAGCTTCGCTCCGGAGATCACGTCACCGCCGTTCACTCTCACATAGATGTGAACATCAACCACACTCCGGAGATTCAAATTCCACTTGATCGCCATAGCACGTTCCTCTTCCGTATCGTAATCGACTTCACCGCTGAGATCTCTCAGATCATCCGGATCAATCTCTTTGTTGATATCGGTGGTATCGATCAATTCATCGGTGATGTAGACCGGATTTGTAACGGCGGGTGTGGGCGTTGGCGTGACAGCCGCCTCCTCGGTTACCACAATGATCAACTCATCCGTGTCGAACTGTTCACGGCCGGCGCCGGTGTTCCCCTGGTCGTCTGTCGTAAACGTAAGAACATCCTGGCCGCTAAATCCATCTTTGGGATAATAGATCAATCCTTCGTTCAAGGCAGCATTGATATCGCTCATCTTTCCCTTGAAGATCATCCCTGTATCCAAACTGCCGTTCCCATAAATGAAGGACAATCCGATCGTACGCGAAAGAGTCAATAAGCCGTTATCCACCCACAGCATCACTTCAACAGGGTTGTCTTGAGCATCGACATCGGAAACATTCAATGCGTTTTCATTTGTCGCATTCATGATCAATTCACCGCCTGCTATCACGGTTTGGGATGCCGGAAGAATATTGATCGGAGCGTCATTCACCAAACTGACTTGGATGGAAACTCTGGCAGTTGCGCTTTCCAGTTCTCCATCACTATTTTTGTATGTGAAAGAATCCCGTGATGTTTCACTTCCATCATGCACATAAGTAAAGGAACCGTCACTGTTCAATGTCAGTTCTCCATTCACAGGGTCTGTAACCAAAATGGCAGAAAGAGGATCATTTTCCGCATCGGTATCATTGGCTAATACACCTAATGAAGCAAACCGGGACAAGGTTTTCCCTTCATCGACCTTATACTTATCCGCAACTGCAACAGGAGCATCGTTGACCGGAGTAATGGAGATACCGACAGTAACGATTTCACTTTCATCCGTTCCATCACTTGCGCGATAGGTAAAGAAGTCGCTGGCGTCTTCCTCTCCATCGTGCTCATAGATAAAGGAACCGTCATTTGCGAACGTCAAGGTACCATTTTGCGGTTCGGAAACCAGAATGGCAGTCAAGTCTCCCTCTTCGGCATCCGTGTCGTTGGCGAGTACTCCTTCTTCAGCGGTCACAGTCAACGTAGCGCCTTCATCAACGAGATAACCGTCAATCGTGGCAACCGGGACATCATTGACAGGATTGATCGTCAAAGTGACCGTTACCGCTTCGCTTTCCGTTTCGCCGTCACTCGCTGTGTACGTGAATGAATCGCTGGTCGTTTCACTCCCGTCGTGAACGTAAGTGAATGAACCGTCGCTATTCAATACCAGAGTGCCATTGACGGGCTGATCGACGAGGCTTGCAGTGAGAGTCGTGCCCTCTGCATCCGTATCATTCGCCAATACACCTTGATCCGCGGTAACATCAAGTGTGCCGCCTTCATCGACCGTGTAGCTGGCAGCCACCGCGACTGGCGCATCATTCACCGGCACGATGGAAATGGTCACGGTTCCAATGGTTTCACCGTCCGTGGTACCGTCATTGGCATTATACGTGAAGGAATCGCTATCTTCTTCACTGCCGTCATGAACATACGTAAACGTCCCATCCGCATTCAAGGTCAGCGTGCCATGCGCCGGCTGCGTGACAAGCGTAGCTGTCAGAGTGTCACCATCGGCGTCACTATCATTATTCAAAACGCTCAATTGTTCAGATGTCGCTTCCAAGGTTGCGCCTTCATTCACTTGATACGCGTCATTATTGACAATCGGTGCGTCATTCACCGGATTGATGGTGATCGATACCGTTGCCGGCTCGCTATCCTCATTCCCGTCGTTTGCCGTATAGGTAAATGAATCTTCGGTCGTTTCGCTGCCATCATGCGTATAGGTGAAAGAACCGTCCGCATTCAGCGTCAATGTTCCGTTGGCAGGAGCCGTAAGAACTGTTGCAGTCAACGCATCGTTTTCCGCATCCGTATCATTGGCCAGCACACCTTGATCGGCAGTGATGGCAAGGATCGCTCCTTCATCAACGGAGTAGGAATCCGCCACGGCTACGGGGGCATCATTCACCGGGTTCACGGTAATCGTGACGGTTGCAACGTTGCTATCGACAGTACCGTCATTGGCACGGTAGGTGAACGAATCGGCTACCGTTTCACTCCCGTCATGAGTGTATGTAAATGTTCCATCGGCATTGAACGTAAGAGTTCCATTGGCAGGTTCCGTAACGACTGCTGCTGTCAAAGGATCACTCTCTGCATCCGTGTCATTGGTCAGTACGCTTAAATTTCCTTCCGCTACTAGAGTCTCGCCTTCATTGATTTGATAGGCATCGTCATTCGCCACCGGATCATCGTTTTGTGGGGTAACTGAAATATTGACCGTGGCAACATTGCTGCTCAATCCACCGGCTTCATCTGCTCGATAGGTAAAGGAATCTCCGCGCACCTCGCTGCCGTCATGCACATACGAGAAAGAACCGTCCGCATTCAACGTCAATTGACCGCTTGTCGGCCCCTCCACTAGAACCGCCGTCAATGCGTCATTTTCCGCATCGGTGTCATTGGCCAAGACTCCCTCGGTTGCAGCGACGTTCAAGGTTTCCCCTTCGTTGACCGAATACGTGTCTTCCACAGCGACCGGCGCATCATTGACCGGATTGACCGTAATCGAAACGGTGACGGTATTGCCGTTCTCACTGCCATCGTTTGGCGCATAGGCAAATGAATCCGATGTGGTTTCACTGCCGTCATGCTCATATGAAAAGGAACCATCCGCGTTCAGCGTCAACGCGCCATTCACCGGTTCGGTAACCAAAACAGCCGTCAGCGGATCGTTTTCAACATCACTGTCATTGGCTAATACCCCTTGCGCCGCATCGACTGTCAACGTTTCGCCTTCATCCACAGTATAGCTTTCTGCGGCAGCGACCGGGGCATCATTCCTCGGGGTAACCGTAATCGTCACCACAGTATCCGTACCGATTCCACTCTCTTCCTGGGCACGGTAAGAAAATGAATCCGTATCCCCTTCAACACCGGCATGAACATATGTAAAGGAACCATCGGCATTGAATGTAAGAGTTCCATTGGCCGGCTGGGAAATCAACACCGCGGTAAATGCATTCCCTTCCGCATCCGTATCGTTTGCCAGCACACCATTTGCCGCATCCACTGTTAGGGCTTCCCCTTCTTCCACGGTATAAGAATCAGCAACCGCAAGAGGCGCATCGTTCACCGGAGTAATCGTCAGTGAAACAGTCGCCACATTGCTGTTGTCGATCCCATCATTCGCCATATAGGTGAAGGAATCCGAGGTCGTTTCACTTCCGTCATGCGTGTAGGTAAATGAACCATCGGCATTCAGCGTCACGGTTCCGTTTACGGGGACATCAACCAAAACAGCGCTTAAACTGTCGTTTTCGATATCCGTATCATTAATCAGCACACCTTGATCGGCGGCGATGGTAAGAGCTTCCCCCTCATTCCCGTTATAAGCGTCATCGACTGCCACAGGCGCATCATTCTGACCGATCATATTCACGATTTTAATCGGCTGGTTGCTGGTACCCCCGTCACCGTCCGTAACGGTAAATTGTACCGATCGGGAAGCAAGAGACGGATTTCTGGAAGAATTGCTATACTGAATGCGGCGAATCAGCGCTTGAGCGGCTCCAGGTGTTGCAGCGGAGGAGTTGAATGTAAATACAAGCGGAGTCGTGCCGGAACCTCCTGTATACGTGGCAAATGGAACACCGGAATAACTCACAGTGGAACCGGAAACAGAGATTTGCTTTGATCCGGTACCTTCACTCAAGATAGTCAAGCTATCGTTGACAGTTCCATTTTCCGTAATCGCGACGGTCAATTGGCCGCCATTAAATTCAACATTGTCCGAATCGGTCACGGTCGCTTGTTGATCCAGATAAACCGGCCCCCCATTTTCATCGTAATCCACCGATGCACCACTCGGGAGTGTAATAACCGGATCCGCATTGGGCAAAGCCTGCAAACTGATCGCATCCAATTCAACTTGCCCCGGACCGGTCGAATCTTCAGGAACGATCTCCCGGAAGGTAATACGGACCGTTTGACCGGCATACGCGGATAAATCCACATTATTGTCTTCCCAACCGGTATCACCCGTCGGATTTTCATCCTGTGTTCCGGTACCGAAACTGTACAACGTTTCAATCACATCATTCGTACCGACATCTCGAATTTCAACGGAAAATGTTCTTTCCTCGGTCGCTTTGTTACCCCAAACGAAATTCCATTGGATTCGATGCTGCCAGGAAAGCGTTGCCCGGGTAGCCGTTCCAGGGAAGGTAGGAATCGTCACATTCTGAAAAAGGAAAAATTCAAGGGTATCCCCTTCGAAACCGTTCCAAACCACATACTGTCCGTCTTGCGGACGAGTTTTGGCAAGAGTCGTATACCCTCCTCCTTCTCCCAACGGACTAACCGACCAATCGCGAAACGGATTATCCCCCGCAGCAGTAGCGTTCCAGCCGGATAAATCCCCTGTTTCGAAACTCCCGTTCACGATCAATTCATCGCCGGAAACGGGATGAACGAATCCGAACATCATTCCTATTCCCAACATCAAGGGAAACAGTGCCGTGATCCTTGCCGGAAACAGGTTAAGAAAAAACTTCCGAATATGTTCCCAGTGAAATCGATTTTCTTTCATGTGATCTCCTCCTTTTTTCTATCAACACCAGAATCTAAAGCGTGATATATTCCCTCAACGAACCGGATAGAAAGCCCAAGTTCGTTTAGGTTCATATTCACATATCCGATTCAAAGCCATTTACCCATTCCGAACATATCATTCGAAATGGTACCGTCCCTTTTTTGACGACATTTTTGGACTCTTATAACCGAAATATGCCCTCATACCCAAAGCGTGATTGTGTTCGTACAAAGAGGAGAGTCAATAAATCCCAACGCTCTCAAAACAATATTAAATATTGATAACATTTAAATATAATAGATAACATTTACGAATTTAAAATATTTTTACACTATTGTAGCACATACCCTGCATCTTGACTACCCGATATTCAAAAATCGTTATTTGAACATCATAAAACCCATCACCGTGAATCTCATGGGCCAATCTTATAGGACCTATTATAGCCATCTCATGACACTTTTGAATACTTCTTTATATTTTTTTCGTTGATGACAATATTCTCTTCTGCATGATTTTCAATTTCCACAATTCAAGTACAAGAAGAAATATGAGTTAACATACTCATATAAATAGCTTTATTCTATTAGGAGAATAAAAAACTAGAGAAACAAGAACAACAAACGATGCAACAAAACATTACATTTGCATCGATCACGAACACCAATTTCCAGGCATGTTCCCACGTAGGGGCGATTCGCGTAGGGGCGATTCGCGTAGGGGCGATTCGCGTAGGGGCGGTTCGCGAACCGCCCCTACGGTACGCTTCCGTTATGATATAAGCCCAGGACGAGTTATAATTAGGATGGCGCGTCAAATAAAAGAGTTTCATGAAAATGGAATAAAATGGAATGGAAAATAGAACCGAATCAACACGAAAACAAATCGAGCGATTGGCGTTTAAACATTTAGCGGAAATTTTTATTTTTAGCGGTATCCTGTTACTGTTGATCGTGCTTCTCATTCCAAAGTTTGAACAAAAAACCCATGTAACGAAAATCGCACAATCGTATCAAGGATTATCATCCCTGGTCAAAGCGCTCCAAATCTATACCGTGGAGCATCCGAACAATGATCGATTTCCCCCCGATCCGGAATTGTTGTTTCCCGGAATTATTCTTTGTCCGATCCGCTCGAATACACCTGCCAATCTGGCTTTTTTAACCTCACCGGTTTCTTTTATAGAACAGCCGCCGATCGATCCATTCATGTCGGCGGTGGACGAACGCAAACGGGATCTAACTCCCATCGTTCTTCATTGGGTCAAAACATCGAAAGAAATAGAACAATATCCAAACGGATATTCTCATATCGCGTGGGGCGCATTGAGCGTAGGGCCATCGTTGGAATTACCCCCTCAATATGACATTACCGTTTTGCGAAGAGTCCCCTATGAATCGTGGCCATTGCGGGCAAATTTATTCGATCCCTCAAACGGAATGGAAAGTATTGGAATCATCTATAAGGACAACCTTGGGAACACGACGAAACTCTGATCCTCTTTACAATGTGGAAATAGCCGGCGGGACGCCGGCGTTACGGGATTGGAACACGACGAAACTCTGATCCCTTTTGCAATACGGCCCGTCACACTCTCGTTGTCAATAGCCGGGTACCTTTGACCCCCCTGGAGTCGGTTAGGTGTGACCCGT
>CAYPPG010000028.1:0-96325 GCA_964412555.1 uncultured bacterium | reverse complement strand
GCTGTAACAGTATTTCAGATGAAATTCAAAACGGGACTTTTTACCGGGCCGTCAGGTGAATGCAAAGTATTCTATCGAAAAAGCGGCGATGCGCATTGGAAGGAAAGTCTAAATCTATGGTACGATACCCGTGATCATGAATACCGTGGAAGTCTTGTTGGATTGCAGCCAAACACCCAATATGAAATCCGTTTGACATGCGCGGACACCGTAGTCGAATTCAAGGCGGCAACAAAGTCAGATCGATTTCCAATTGGTAAAATAACCTATTTGAAAGATGGAGTGATGGATGCTCCTCTTTCGATCACAGAATCCGGTTCTCCGGACGCTTATCATCTCCTCACACCGGCATCAGGAGCGAGGACAACGATCGATGTTCTCAACGCTGCAGATAATAATGTGATCATCGATGCGGATTATATTATTCTTAGGGGAATCGAATGCAAAAACGCTGCACGTCATGGAATATTGATCGAAAGGGGAAGGCATGACATCGTCATCGAGGACTGTCGTGTCACTTTCTGGGGACGCATTGGTGGTCCCCGGTCATATGGGAATGAAGGCGGGTATGACAGCGCCATTTATGCACAACGGGAAGCAGGAAATTTGACCATTCAACGCAATCTTCTCGAACATCCACGTGGTGCTTCCAATGATTGGGATACCGGCCACCCCAGTGGTCCACAGGCAATTACTCTCGTTAATTCGTCCGGTGGAAATATCATCCGGTATAACGACATCTGGTCGACCGAGGATCACGGCTTCAACGACGCCATCGGGGGCGGTTCCAATTACAGTTTTGAAGGCAGTCCCAATTGTGATTCCGATATTTACGGAAATATTATCCGGAACGTATGGGACGACGCCATCGAAAGTGAAGGGGCGAATCGCAACGTCCGCATTTGGGGGAATTATATCCACAAAACTTTTCAAAATATTGCCACCGCCTGCACCTCGAAGGGGCCACTTTACATCTACCGCAACGTGTTTGGGGAAAGTCGCCGCACTCATCAGGATCCACTCGGTGGCAGTATGATCAAAGTTGGCCAGCGGGATGAGTTCGGTGGGGGGCGAAAATATGTTTTTCACAATACCGCTCTTCAACCCAAAGGGGCTTTTCATGTTTTCAGTGGGCACGTCAATCCCAATACGATCACAAGAAACAACATCTTTGACTGCCCGGGACGTCTGACTTCTTCACGGCCAGTGGAGCAGCCTATTGATTTTGACTACGACCTCTTCACCGGCATGGAGAAAGGCCTTGCCAAAGAGCCTCATGGCATCCGCGGCAATCCTTCTTTTATCGAATCTTATTACCTCGAATTTTATCCTTCATCGACAACGACTCGAATCAAATGGGGAAAAGTTCCATTTACCGTTGCAGGAAGAAAGATCACTCTCACCGATCCGGTGGTGACCGTTCCCAATCCTCTCATCGATGCAGGGATTCCCATTCCTGGCTTTAACGATGATTATCAAGGCGAGGCACCGGATATCGGTGCATTTGAGGTCGCAAATCCTCCGATTCGCTTCGGCCGCCGAGCTGGCGGAGCGGTATGGGCACCATGGGAAGTGACAAAATAGAATAATACGTTCATGCTTCCATCACAAGTTTGAAATAATAGTTATACTTTTCACCGTCTCACATATTGCTATCATCTCCATGCGTTATAATAGATTCATTGGGTTACTTCTGTTATCAAATCGATAAGGTGGGAAGCTGGAGATGAGTGTGAATCATGCCTTTGTTACCGATTCCAAAAAAACGCTACAAGGTCTTCATCCACATCATCATTGTTGTATGATCAGTGATTCGATGGAGGAGGAAATCGCGACCGCGCTTTCTTTCCTGAAGTTCGGTTTATCCCGGAAAGAAAAATGCTTTTTCATTACCAATCAAGAGAATATCGCCTGCCTGCAAACGGAATTCCAGAAAAAAGATGCCGATGTCGCTCACGGAATCCGTACGCGAAGCATCCATTCGATCAGCGCCGAAGAATTCTATTTCCCCCACCAATCCTTTGATCCGGATTCCATCATACGATTCTTAGAAGGAATTACAACACAAGCGTTAGCAGAGGGATACCAAGCTTCGCGGTTGATCGGCATCCTATCGTACCAAACTTCCTCTCCCATCCAGTTGGAAAAGCGCGAACTCATTCGGTACGAATCGCAAGTAAATCAATTTTTTCAGAACCACCAATGTTTGGCTATTTGTATTTATAATCGTCAGTATTGCTCCCCTGATATGATTCACCAAGCGATTCGTGTTCATCCCTACATTTTATACAGAAACCGTCTCTGTCGAAATTTTTATTACATCCCCGCAGAGGAATTAACAACGCCGGAAGATATTTCCCGTGAAGTGGAACAGATGTTATCCAATCTGTTCAAATATGAAGAAGCGGAGGAAGCGCTATGGGAAAGCAAAACCCGCTATGCCAACCTATTGAGTAATTTACCGGGAATCGCCTATCGATGCCGGAACGATCCAACGTATACGATGGAATTCATCAGCGACGGCTGCAAAGAACTGACCGGCTATGAGAAACAGGATTTTATTCATAACCGCTCTATTTCATATCACGAAATTATATCTCCCTTGTTCCGCGATTCGTTCCGGCGCAACATACAAAAAGCACTCGAAAAGAAAACCGCCTATGAAATGATGTATCCAATTTCCACGAAGAACGGCCTTGAAAAATGGGTATGGGAAAAAGGTCGAGGCATTTTCGATGGGAAGGGAGATCTTTTATACTTGCAAGGTTTCATCAGCGATATCTCCGAATTCAAACAGGCCGAAGAAGAGAGAGAATCTTTGCGGAGGTTGGCACAGCGATTGACCGTTGCATTAAATGCCAATGACATTTGTCATATTGTTGCAGAAGAATCAAAACGAATGTTCAAACACGATGCTCTGTGGATCTATTTATACGATAAAGACAATAAAAGAATCCTCCTGAATTACCACGAGGACACACCGAACGGAAAAAAAGAACCAGTTGAAATCCACCAAGAAATCAACTATGTCGAATCTTTGATCACCAAACCTCTTCTTATCAACCGAGAGGACATAATTTCAAACAATACGTTGATTCCCTTTGGGGATGTTTCCCGCTTGTCAAAGTCCTTGATGTTTGTTCCGGTTCGTTGGGAAAACAGCATCAATGGCACCGTTTCCGTTCAAAGTTACACAGCGCACAAATACGGTGAACGGGAAATTGCACTGTTGCAAACGATTGCGGATCAATGCAGTGGTGCCTTTACTCGCATCAAAGTAGAAGAAAAACAATTGCACTTGGAAAAACAATTGCAACAGTCTCAAAAGTTGCATGCCATCAGTCAATTGGCCGGTGGTGTTGCGCATGATTTCAATAATCTTCTGACTGGAATTATTGGCAACCTGAATCTCGCCGAAATGAAAGCAAATCCCGAGTCGCAAAAATTTCTAATCAACGCAAAAGAAGCCGCCAATCGAGCCGCCAATTTAGTACAACATCTTCTCTCCTTCAGCCGTAAATCCATCACCGAACTGAAACCCCTCAATTTGAACCTTATAGTAAACGACGTCTTCGATTTGGCTCGCCAACTGATCGATCCTCGCATCGAAATCCTTGTCGATACACAGTCGAATCTCCCCCTCATCTATGGCGACCAGGTGCAAATCAAGTCTGTTCTCATGAATTTGTGCATCAACGCTCGCGACGCCATTGAAGAAATGCTTCAAGGCGTAGATTTCCCCAAACGGAAAGAAGATCGTTTCACCATCATCGTGGAAACCCGTTCTCAATTTTTGCAGCGGAAATCCTCTTCCGAAAATCAGCAACCGAGTTCCCAAAATTATGCCATCCTCCGGGTTACGGATAATGGCGCCGGTATGGACCCAGAATTGCTTAACCGAATTTTCGAACCCTTTTTTACTACCAAAAAAGTGGGGAAAGGAGTGGGGCTGGGGTTGGCCAGTGTATATGGAATTATCGAACAACATGACGGGTGGATTGAAACAAAAAGCGAACGCGGTGTCGGCTCATCTTTCTCCATATACCTTCCTGCTATGGGCGAATGAGTTATTGAAGCAGATTGATCCGATGGCACAGGCAAGTATCCGTAAACTATTTTTCTTATTTCGAAAATTTGACATATTTCCAAATAGCGAATAATGAATCTTTCCTTTCTTCCAAAAGGTTGCCATAATATGTGTGAGAGGATTGTGTTCTTCTCAATCATCATCGTCGGAGGTTATCAGTTATGATTAAGAATCGTCTTATGAGAAAGTTGTGTGTGGTTGTACCGGTGATAGGGCTTATGTGTGGTTTGGTTTCCTCTACACAGTCTGCGGAACAGGGAACCCCGCTCGAAGTGGATGTTCCTCTCGGTTTACCCTCTCTTCCCGTACCTGCGGATAATCCTATGACAGTGGAAAAAGTTGAATTGGGGAAAATGCTCTATTTTGATAATCGTTTGAGCAAAGATAAAACCCTTTCTTGTGCTACTTGCCATGATCCGGAATACGCCTATACGGAACCTCGTGCCACGTCCGAGGGAATCAAAGGACAATTAGGAGACCGAAATTCTCCTACTATCATCAACACGGCCTATTTCACATCCATGTTCTGGGACGGTCGAGAGCCGGATTTGGAGCACCAAGCAGGTGGACCTGTGGAAAATCCCATTGAAATGGGACATGACATGGGACTGGTTGCAAAAGAGTTGAACGCAATTGACGAATACAAAGAACACTTTCAAAAAGCATTTGGCGCGCCTCCTAGCAAAGACACAATTACCAAAGCCATTGCCGCGTTCGAACGAACGATTCTATCGGGAAATTCCCCTTATGACAAATACATGAACGGTGATAAAACCGCACTCAGTGAAGACGCCATAGCAGGGATGGGTCTTTTCAAGGGGAAAGGATTGTGTGCCAGTTGCCATATTCCTCCTCTTTTCAGTGGTGGAGGTTTCTACAATGCCGGCGTTGGAATGGATGAAGAAAATCCGGACATCGGTCGCATGAAAGTCAGTAATTTAGCCGCTGACAAAGGGGCGTTTCGCGTACCGGCATTGCGGGAAGTGGAAAACACATCTCCTTATTTCCATGACGGAAGTGTAGAAAAACTTGAGGACGCTGTCGAATTTATGACCAGCGGTGGCCAAGACAATCCCAATCTTCATCCCTTGTTCCGTGCTTTGAAGGCACAAACATTCTCGGAGAAAGAGATTCAACAGCTAGTCGCTTTCCTAAAATCTCTTTCCGGGGAATATCCCATCGTTGAAAAACCGAAGCTTCCGTAAACAATTAAAAGAAAAGTTATCCATACAAATAAGCGTAGCAAGGGCAGACTGATATCTTGCCCTTGCTAACCACTCCAGGGAAATATACAAGGCGGTCTATTATTGAAGACCGCCTTTTTCATGAGTAGACGGATTCTAATTTCTCTTAAAGGGTAGCATGGGTAAGCGAAGTCTACCCATGCCAATATCGCACTGCAACAAGGGCAGATTAGCGAATTGTCTTCACTACCTATTCACATCACCTTCCTGTAATTTCAAAAACAATCTTATTATTTATGAACCAATCCTTCCAGAATTGCGTATAAGTCTGGGAAAGGGAAAAACAGGAGAGGCGCAGGTGATAGAAGATTGGGTTGAACAGTGTCAAAACGGTCACACGCGTGCTTACACGATGATCGTCACGACGTTCCAAGAAAAAATCATCGAGTTCCTATTCCGCATGACACAAAATCGGGAATTGGCGGAGGATCTCGGTCAGGAAGTGTTCCTGCGAGCCTATCGGTTACTGGACCGCTATGACCGAAACAAGGCCGCCTTTTCCACTTGGCTTTTCACGCTGGCTCGAAACCTGTGCCTCGATGAGCTGCGCAAGAAGCGCCCTTTTTGTGTCCAATGGGAAGAATCGGCATTCACGGAATGTTCACCCGACCCGGATCCGAATTCCTTATTGCAGGATACGGAACTCGAGGAGTTGATCGCCCGGGCGGTCGCTTCACTCGATCCAATCTTTCGGGAGGTTTTTATCCTGCGGGATTATCAAGACCTCTCATTTGAAGAAGTCGCGGAAATCACGGGGATACCGGTTGGAACGGTAAAATCCCGTCTTCACCGCGCACGGCTGCTGCTGCAGGAAAAACTGGCGCCGGCTTTGAGCGCCTAATAGGAGTGAACCATGAACGAACTCTGTCGACGGTTTCAGGAGTCGTATGGAGAAATTGATTGTTCGGAGGAACTTGCCAACCACGGCTCGACATGTGAATCCTGTCAAGAATTCACAAAACGGCAAGAACAGCTTCGAAACATTCTACCCGCTTGGAAAGCCCCCAAACCATCCTCTCAATTCGCTTTGAATGTGATTTCTCGTGTGGCGGAGAGTCACACTCGAAAACGAAGTGTAAGGGAATTGTTGGGGGAATTGTTTCACTTGCGGATCACGGTTCCACTCCCGATTGGCGCATTGGCCAGCGTCCTGTTTCTTGCGTCCATCTTCATGAATCTGTTTTTCTGGACGGAACATCAAACGGGTGAGATGATACCGAATTCGAACGGTCAAGTCGTCGTCTCACCCGATGTGCCGACTCCCTCGACATTTCATGCAGCAAACCAAAGCAATTATTTGCCACGAGTCTGGAACGGAGCGGGCGCCTTTTTGCTGATTCCGATGGTGGATTTTCCCTCTCATATCATGCCGATCGAGAATGGGCAGACCAATCCATCGGAAGATGATTCAGGAAAAATTTAGCCAATAAACATTAAAAAAAAATCTCACCGCCAGGAACGGTGAGAATGATTCAAATTTACATACCATTTTTATGAACAAGGAGATTTTATCATGAAAAAATGGATCCGTCTAACGAGTTGTATCGCCATCGTGTTGACTTGTTTATCCGTCAGTGGGGCAGAAGATGCATCATTGAGAGCACGGGTAGAAGAATTGTATCAACGCAATACACAAGCAATCGAAGCCAAAGATATCGATGCCCTCATGTCACAATTCACGGAAGAGTATGTGGCCATCGGTTCCGGCTTGGATAAGAAAAAACTCCGTAAAATAGTGGAAAAACAACTCTTTTCTCAATTCGAAGAGTTCGATGTCAATACCGTCATCCAACAAATAGATCCGATGGATTCGGAAATTCGCGTCATTTGCAAATGTACGATGAAAGCCAAAAAAAAGAGTGACTCCGAATGGAAAACCATCGATGAAGATACATTGATCGAATTTTTGAAAGAAGAGGAAGGAGAACTCAAGTTTCATGTCAGCACCAAAGCGGATCTGGAACGTTTGGAAAATATTCAGAACCAAACCTATACAGACCAAGAACTCGGGTATTCCATCACGATGCCGGAAGGCTGGACAATCCTCCCTGGCAAACATCCGCGACTGCAGGATTTCTTGGCAGGGCGCTCTGCCGATGGAAACAGTTTCTTCGCGTTCGGTTATATCGAGATGCCTTATAATGTTGGAGCAAAAGAAGCGATTGAAGGAGATGCCGCGGCTCAAAAAAGAATGATCGGTGATGGTTTTGAAATCCTTCAAACAGGTCCTACCACGATTGGCGAATTTGATGCGTATGAAGCGATTGCAAAAATCAACGAAGAAGATAGCACCAATCAACGTTGGAGTGTCTATATGTCCACGGGTGGACTGTTGTATACATTCTTTTTCAATACCCAACCGGCGGATCAATTCGAACAAGCCAAACCGCAGTTTCAATCCATCTTGAATTCTTTTTCCTTGAGTTCAGAAGCCAAAGATGATGGGATCACTCGTGAAAGGGCAAGAAGGGCACAAGGTGAAATCACCGGTCAAATTTACACCAATGACGAACTGGGATGTCAAATTGCCGCACCAGCCGGATGGTCACTCGAATCAACCAATATCGGTGAAATGCTTTCGATCAATATGAAACCGGAAACCGGTGATAGCCTTGCGCGCTTTGTCGTGACGAAAACCGGTGGACTTTTTACACTGAATCAAGCGTTCGAAGGTGAATTAAAAGGAATCAAAGCATTGACGGCTGATTTCAGCAGTGAAGCAACTCAAGAGATCAAGGTGGGCAGTGTCGAAGGACAATCCTGCATCTATCAATTCACGCTGGAAGGACTCGGAACCGTGAAACGGAAATCCGCCATGTTCCTCGAAAACGATGTCTTGTATCTATTTGTCTGTGACGCGAAACCGCCATCGGAATTCGAATCGTTGGAACCCAAATTCGATCAGATCATTCAATCCTTCACGCTGAATTAAGCAATCATCGAGCGAGGATTATCATGGAGCACGCGATTCGAATCGAGCATGTCAGTAAAAGTTTTTACAATACAGTTGCCCTTGACGATGTCACTTTCACAATCCGGCAAGGTGAAATCTTCGGTCTTCTCGGTCCCAATGGGGCCGGGAAGACCACGCTGATGAGAATTCTCATCGGGATACTCGCTGCGGATTCCGGTAAAGTGCATGTTACACCGAACGACACGAGACCGCTCAAGCAAAGAATCGGCTATTTGCCGGAAGAGCGCGGTCTATATCAAAAAATGAAAGTCAAACACTTGCTCCATTACTTCGGAGCGATTAAAGGCTTAGACCGAAAAACGATTAAAACCGTAATTCCGGAAGGCTTGGAGCAAGTCGGACTGGCGGGACAGGAAAACAAGATCATCGAAGAACTTTCGAAAGGCAATCAACAGCGAATACAACTATTGCTCGCCCTTCTTCACAAACCGAGCCTTCTCATTTTGGATGAACCGTTTACCGGACTTGATCCGATTGGCGTCGATCAGATGAAAAAAATATTATCGAACGAATGCCAGCGTGGAGCGACAGTGATTATTTCCACTCATCACATGGAAGATGCTGAACAATTATGTAAAAGCATTGCCCTAATCCATCGAGGAAAAGTCATTCGTTCCGGTGACTTGGGCGACATCAAAAAATCGGAAGGACGGGATGAATTGATCATTCAGTATGAAGGCGATTCAACTGGCATTCATTCGGTTCAAGAAGTGACGGTTTTAAGCGATCAAGAGAAACACATGCGTCTTCGCATTCAGAACGGCCATCCGATTCCGGAACTTATTCGTCGCATTTCTTCTCGGATGGATGTGTACTCCATCAACCATGCGGTTCCGACTCTTCACAACATTTTTGTTGAGCTGGTCGGTAGGGAGACAAACAAGCAATGAATTTATCGATTCAAAACGTGATCCATGTAGCGAAACGGGAAATCCATCAAACGATGGGAAAGAAAGGCTTTCTTCTTGCTTTAATCATTCCCGTTGTATTTTTGGCAGGTATTTGTAGTTTAGTTCCACTTGCCAAATCCTTAATCGAGAAGTCGGAAAATCTGCGAACGGAACCAGTAAAAATCGGTGTACTGGGAGCAAATCCTACCATCATGAAAAGTTGGCGAGAACATCTGAGGGATCAAAAGCTCCCCAATGGCCTTCCGCTCTTTGAATTCAATCCCATTCACGTCATGGGGATTTCCGATGAGATTATGGAAAAAAACGCCAAGCAAAAAGTATTTCAACAGGAATGGGATGCGTATATCGTGATGGATGGCGATATTACCAAGTACGGTCAATGCGATTTTTACACGACCCGTGGATTCGATTTGAATTTCCCACGCGTTTTATTCCGCACTTTGCAGAGTGCTGTCAAAAACGAACGCCTCATGGGGGAAGGACTCGATCCGGAACGGATTGAA
Source organism: uncultured bacterium (assembly GCA_964412555.1). GTDB lineage: Bacteria > Hinthialibacterota > Hinthialibacteria > Hinthialibacterales > Hinthialibacteraceae > CAYPPG01. Next base: position 86,606 of record CAYPPG010000028.1, on the reverse strand, counting down.
CGTCTCAATCGGGGAATATCCTGGAACGAGTATGAAATATCCCCAGAAATCAAAGCAAGCGGTAAAGAGGGAGGAAAAAAGCGAAGAGCCAAATTTGAGGATTTAATCGGACCGGCATTGATCTGCATCATGATGATGTTTTTCTTGACTTTCGGCACTAGTCAAATGTTGTTGCGCGGTGTTGTGGAAGAAAAAACAAGCCGTGTCATTGAACTTTTACTCTCGTCACTATCCCCAACAGAAATATATACCGGTAAAATCCTTGGATTTTTCATCATCGGATTGACTCAATTCGCGTTTTGGGTAACTTCTGGCGTTTTGATCTTACCTTTTTTAGATGTGAGTGTGACAGACTATGTACCTCCCATCTATTTTTTGAACTATTCAGTTTTTTTGATCACGGGCTATCTCTTTTATGCTACTATTTTTTCAGCCATTGGTTCGATCGTAACGGATGAATCCGAATCCCAACAATTTCAGGTCATCTTCAATATTGTCAATGTCATACCAATGATGATGTACTTTGTCTTCATTGCCCAACCCAACTGGTGGGTGGTTAGACTCATCAGTTTTATTCCACTCTTTTCCCATAGTGTGATGGCATTGCGCATGGTGGCCGCCCCTATTCCATGGTGGGAAATCACACTAGTGGCATTGACTTCCTTATCATTCGCCATCATAGGAATCATTTTTGCAGCGCGAATTTTCCGTATCGGTATATTGATGACAGGAAAGCGTCCTTCCCTGAAAGAAGTGTGGCGCTGGTGTTTTTATCGAGAAGGAGAAGGAATTGTCGAAGTGTAAAAAACCGGAACCATATCAAAGTTTCCGAAAAACACGATTCAAGCGGTTAAAAAAATAGGGCTATTTAACAGAAATAAGTAAGATGATTAAAGGTGACAGCATGAAACGGATCCATAATAAAGTGATTCTTCTTTTTACAATTTTTCCAATGTTTTCGATGGATTCCTATACGCAAAATCTCCCTCGGAACGTAAAAGGAACCGTCATCGAAACGGCGGATGGGATGATTCTTGCAGGGATGATTGAAGAAACAACGAATGAGATCACGACTTTCCGCACGGATTATGGATTATTAACCATCCCGCTCCATGAGATTATTCGCGTTGATGGGGATACCTATGATTCGGATTTGGGGATTATTCGTGAGCATTCCATCACTCTTCAAAAAGACGGTAGTACTATTTTCGAATATACGATTCCGGTCTCCCGTCCGAAAAAAGATGGTACTTTGAATATATTGGTACCTGGAAAGGTTCTTCAAGTCAAAGATCTTGACGGCCGTTCTCTTCCCTACTTTTCGAAATCCTTTGACAGTTACAGCCGCTGCCAGGTAACTGTACCGACATACCGGCTTCCCGCCATTCAAGTGAAAGTGCAACAGGAGAACGTCGTACAGCACCGAAACAATACTGCTTATTTTTCCTATCGATACACTCCTCAAACCGACCAACTGTTCCGGTTGCATTTCAAACTGCCTGCCAGCATGAAAGTGTCGCAGGCCACTCCCGATATTCTTCCTGACGCGACTGGCAATATTCTGTGGGAACGATCTTTGAAACGGCAGCACTCGACAGTGTTTGAAGTATCGATTCCGATACCATAAACGGTCTTATTCTTTATTATTGACATGATAACAGTAGTTATGGTTGGACTTTATTCGAATTGGTTCTATCAGTAAAATATTTTTGAATCTTTTACTGTGTATAAATGTTGAAACAAGTCAAAAGGAGTAATTTTGACAATGACTTTCCAGAAGAATCGAAAACTGCTTGGCCGATATATTGTCGCCGACCATGAAATTTGTCATGGCAAACCGACTTTTATCGGTACGAGAATTATGGTATCACAAGTACTTGAGCAGGTTGCAAGCGGGATGGCTTGGGAAGCGATTGTTGATGAATGGCGTGGAAGTATTCAAAAAGAAGCGATCACGGAAGCCGTTCGGCTGGCAAGTAAATCGTTTTCTGAACATGTTGGAATCTATATGCAAGACAAACACTCGGAGAATGAAATTCTTCTCAAATGGGAAGAATAAACGGAAACGTATTACCGGAACGAAATCACCGGTAATTCAACAAAAAAGGTAGTTCCAGCATTCATCTCTGTCGAGACACGAATTTCTCCACCATGTTTTGCGATAATCCCTTGAGAAACCGACAATCCCAAGCCGGTGCCCCCTTGCATGGATTTCGTCGTGAAAAAAGGATCAAAAACAGATTGGAGAATGTGATCGGGGATTCCCGGTCCATGATCGGTAACTGCAACAACCGCATAATCAGGATTATCCCCTTTCCCCACATCGATTTCGATGGCGCCTCCCTTTTGGGTAACATCCAAAGCATTGAAAATCAAGTTCAAAAATACCTGACACAGCTGCTGTTTATCACCATGAACGTGGGGTAATTCGCTATCAATTGTAAGTTTCACACGAGCGCCTTTCAAATTGATCTGATTGCTGGCCAAATCTAGTGTTTCTTGTATCACGGTACCAATGTCCAAAGGTTCCATACGGCTTTCGCTTTCCCGAGCGAAATCTAACAAATTGGTCACAATTTTTTTACTGCGGTCGGTTTCGTTGATTAAATCATCGATCATTTCCAGTTTTTCGCCATCCGATAGTTCCTTGTAATCTTCTTTCAGCATATGAACTGTCAGCATCATATTGTTGATCGGATTGTTCAATTCATGAGCCACCCCCGCTGTTAAAGTACCAACTGCCTTTAGTTTGTGGGATTGAATGAGAATATCTTGGTGAAGTTTCAGTTCATTGATCATCAAATTGATGGCCAGCGCCAAATCGGAAAACTCGTCACGATAGGAGCGAGCAGGCTTGATTTGAGAATACTCACCAGCAGCAATGAGCTGAGTATAGCGTACATACCGATTGATGGGAGCTAAGATACGCCGGCTCAAGAGATACGTATTGAAAAGGATCACCAGAAAAAGGAATAGCAAGGAATAAGAATGGACATTTCTGGATAGATGAATCATTTTTTGTAGAGCACTTTTTTCTTTTTGTTTCAGTTCTTGTGCAAAAGAAACCATTTCTTGGCCATGTTTGCGCACTTCCAGTTCGGCTTCTTCCATTAGATTTTGAGAATCAAGATTCGATGTTTGTTTTTCTAGGGTTGCCAAATTTTCCAACAACAATGTATATTGATTCAGGTGCGGTAAGAACATACCGAACGCATCCGCTCCAACGATCTCTTTCAATTGATCCGCTTCCTCTTCGAGAATCGTTTTTGCCTGGTGAACACTATCAATGGCCTCGGTCAGATTGGTACCATACAAAAAGAAATTTTTCTCGAATCGGCGTGCCTGCTGAATTTCAAAAAGATAATTATTAGCGACTTCCAGAAAATAAATCTTCTTCCCCATCATATGAACGGTCATGATTTGCGCGATTGCAATTCCGAGAATAACCAGGAAGGAGAAGATTAAACTGAAATAAATCTGCATCCGAATACTAAATTTGGGACGATCGACGAATGCTTTCCGAGTCAATTCATCAAATGTATCATGCCGATTCATCCCCGGCGAAGCATGGTCAGAATTTTTGTTCTGAGGGGTATGGTTGGAACGTTCCGCGCTTCGCTCATTCATGATCTTTCGCTCTTATACTGATTCCATCAAGATTCGAAGGTCTTAGCCGCTTTCATGATCACATCACGCAGTTCATCCGGTTTAAACGGTTTGGCGATAAAATCGAACGCTCCATTCGTCATCGCTCTTCGCGCCATTTCCATCATCGCATATCCTGTAATGACAATGACTTTCGTTTGTGGATACGTCTTCAAAACTAACTCAAGAATTTGAAAGCCGTCCATTTCATCCATATAAATATCGGTAACAACAATCTCGAACTCTTTTTCCTTGATCCGTTTTACCGCTTCGGAAGGTATTTCAAACACTTCGACGTCGTAACCGATTTTTTCGAGAGCTGGTTTCAGACGTTTCCCTACAATCGGTTCATCATCCAAGAGCAATATACTCAGCGGTTTGTTCATCCTTTCTCCTTATTATCTCATAGATAAACGGGTAGCAAGGGTAAGCGTAGTCTCCCCTTGCCGGTTTGCGCTCCACCACCAGGGCAGACCTGACATCTTGCCCTGGCTACCCGCTTATTATCTCATAGATAAACGGGTAGCAAGGGTAAGCGAAGTCTCCCCTTGCCGGTTTGCGCTCCACCACCAGGGCAGACCTGACGTCTTGCTCTGGCTACCCGCTTTCATCTCATGGATAATGCCACCTGCTCAAAATAATCTTCTCTCATATGAATTTCGAGTTGTTCCACTTCCGAGACATTTTTTAACCGTTCTTCAATCATGTCTTGATTTCTTTTCATTTTTCGTTTTTCCGCCTTGGTCTCTACGACCACATTCCCCTTTTTGCAATGAACATGCACATCCGGGTCAAGATCGATGAGAAGGGCACGTACTTTATAGATGCATTCCTTATCTCTCATGGTTTGCAAAGAATAGGTCATCGGATGAAATCGTTTTTCTTGTGCAGTATCCGCAATCCGCTTCACCGCATCTCTCATACCGGTTCGATTGATATCAAGAGTAAGGTCGTACAATTTGGAATCGGTATCATCGATTTCAAAGGCCATTTTCGCCCACTTCGCCCGTTCTTTTTCTTCATGGGCTACCTCCGCTTCGGCTTTTTCGCGCGAGAGATTTTTGCTGTCCATTAGAAAAGCAATCCGATCTTTCTTCGAGGAGCGAATCAAGACTTTTAAAACGTGAGACACACCTTGAGCGATAACGTGACCGGCCGGACCATGATAAATAATATCGTTTTGAAGAAGAAATTTAGCTCCCGCCGCCAAAATATAAGCAATGTAGCGCTTTCGTTTTAATTCTGACATACCGAAAAAGGAAGGACCATGATGAATTGCATGAGAAAGTTTGGTTTCCGGAACATCAAATTCAGCAGATGCCTGCTTCAGGACTTCCCGCCCTACTAGAGAATACCCCATATGCTTAGCCACTTCTTCCGCAATGTTGTTTCGCACAGTGCTGGAACCGTATGAGATAGAAATCACAGACATAATCCACCTCTTCACTGGTTAGTTAAGCGCTTTCAAGCGCTTGCACCGCCCTATCGATCACATCTCGTAACTCATTGGGTTTAAACGGTTTCGCGATACAATCAAACGCGCCTTTTGCCAATGCCGCTCGAGCGATTTCCACTGTAGCATATCCGGTAATCAAGATCACTTTTGTCGGATTCGACGAAGACTGCACTCTTTCGAGAACATCGAGTCCGTCTATGTCATCCATTCGAATGTCGGACACAATGACATCGAAGTGTTTTTCCTCATATCGATCCATCGCCGCCTTGCTACTTTCGAATATCTCCACCTCATACCCTTTTTTTTCCAATGCCGCTTTGAGCCGTTTACAGACAATCACCTCATCGTCTATCACCATGACTTGGATTTTCTGTTTATCCATCATTCATTGGGCCTTCCTACTTTGCACAAGAAACATATCTTGTTCATGTCTCGCTGATCTCTATGTCTTTATTTCTTCACAGGCCGGTTGAGGCGAATGTTCAGCGATTTCCAGTTCCGCCCGCATCCGCCTCCGTAAGTAATACGCTTTAAAAACATGGTACAGGATAACTCCCACACCGGAAAGACCGGCGATAAATAACAACGCTTTGCTCGCTTGATTGAAGTACACATCCCATCCTGCATCCATTTCCAGCCAGCCGAGCTGCCGGAGATACATCGGGATAGCAATACCACGGCTCAAAACACACAATAGAATCACAATGCCGGTAACCATCCGGATATACAATTCCTTCACAACTTTGGTTCCATACACACCGATATTAATGCCAATAAGTGAACCTAAATACAACAATAATGTCAAACGAATATCCACATAGCCCAAATAGACATAATTACATGCCAAAAATGCTCCCATCATCATAGCGAGAAACAATTCAGTTCCCGCCGCTACCGTAGTCGGAAGACCAAACACGTATATCATCGCCGGAACCCCAATGAATCCTCCCACTCCGATGGTTCCCGCCAAATATCCCGTAGCCAATCCTACAAGCAACAGAATCCACAAAGAAACATGTACATCCGCAACAGGGAAATAAATCAAGGGAGAAAGACGCAAGCGGGATAAAAATTCCGTGATCTTTCGGGAAGGCCCCATCTCATCCTTGGTCGACTTCCATACGTCTCGAAGCATCGAAATCGATACTGCTGTCAGAACAAGCACAAACACCAAACTGATGTACAAATCGACGGCTGCCGATCCCCCACTCCCATGGCCCCCCGCTTCACCACCAAAAAGAAAATCATTGATCCGAACCGCTAGATAATTTCCAGCGAACGCGGTTAAAATAAGAAAAATCCCAAGTTTTTTATCCACGTTCCCCATTTCACTGTGCCGCTTCGAGCCCATCATCGCTTTGCCGAATTTGTGGGCGACATTACTCGCCACAGCGATAACCCCCGGCACACCTAAATTCATCATTCCAGGTGTCATAAAAAATGCCCCCCCGCTCCCGATAAATCCACTCAGTGTGCCTCCGATAAATCCCAATAAAACCACTTGAATGGCATCGATCCATTCGAGGCTGATGAATTGACTCAAATCCTCAGGCATGAATTCTCCCCTTTCTTTTCCTCATTCCCCCAAGATAAAAGAACAACCGGTCGATCTCCTCTATTCCAGTTTCAACAACTTACACAATAGATGAGAAAATGTACCGTAGGTGTAAGCAAAAAGTGGCACAACCAAAGCCAAAACCCCAACCGACAAGACGCGCATTCCAAAATTCTCATTCGAAAAGAAACGAAGAATCGGTAATTGATTTTGAAAAGTCAATACAATCATAAAAAGAACAATGAGAAAATAAACAATCATTTGAACTAATTGTTTTTTCCCAAAAAGGTAATGAGTTCGAAGCTCATCCGCCATGACGACAGGACATTTTATATGTTCTGTAAGATACCCCCCCAGCTCCCGGCACATCCGTTTCTGGGCATGCGCGCCTTTGGAGAGAAACAAATCGCCGACGACAATCAAACTGTATTGAATCCCTTTATCGATTCCCGAAAGAATTCGCTTCGGAGGGGCTTTTAGACAGCGCCCCCCACCTGCCCTACCGACTTTGATCAGATCGCATAGGGTTTCTTTTTCTCCACAATCGCTGTCGCAGCTTTCCTCGATGTCGTCTTCGATTCCGCCATTCTCCTCGCGCCTTTGTCGAGGAGCCATCTCTAAAGTATCCAGCGTCCGAAGAGGAAACGTCTCCGCTCCATCAGGTACTTCCACATACTGGTTCTCTTCTATGGGAATGAAACGGAGCAGTTCAATGGCAGCATCCCATTTTTCGGCGATATCCAGAAGGTGTTGAAAAACGATGCTGGAAGGATCGAATCGTTCCTGAATCCACAATATGCTTGTGCGGGCCATCGTGCAGCGAAGATTTCGAATCCCCTCCAGTGACTGAAGGACAGAAGGAATTACATCGGCCAATCGTGACTGTTGAGGTAAATAGGTCACTGAAACCATTCCAGATGTCGCTCGCACTTTCACTTGGGCGTCACAAGTACGTTCATCTTCCGCTAAAGCCATTCGGGCACGGGATGCGAGCAATAAATCCTCTAAGACTTGGCGGGAAGCGGGGGTTTCTTGAAAATCCGGCAATTGAGAAAATGAACATAAAGCCATCGCGGCATTTTCAACAGTCATTTGCTCCAAATTGATGACCATGTCATAATGAGAAGCTTCTTCCCAATCCACATTGTATAAATGCTTCATCCACCGTTTGCGGTCTTCCTCCACTTGCTCAATGTAACTTTTTGCTTTCTCTCGAGACAAGTTCAACCGTTGCATGACGGCTTGAATCCGATACTCCAAATCCGAAACCACCCGAATACGCAAGACGTGACTCACCCCTTGCATAACCAAATGACCGCCACGGCCGTGATAAACGATATTGGATTGCAGTGCCCGCTCGCAAAGAAACGCAGTAACCAACGCCAAATAATGTTCTTTCGCCAGAAGCAAACGCTCAGTCATATAATGAGGTTTGATCATAGCCATCTCAATACGCCCCACGGGAATTCCCCGGCGAGTGGCCTCATCCAGCAATTCTTCCCTGGACACGCATTGAAATCCCAGTTTCTCCGCCAACCGATCCGCGAGTTCTTTCCCACGGCTGTAACTACCACGTGAAATACAAATGATCTGCATCGGCTCTACACCTCGTTAGGAGAATTTGAGGCGGAATCCTTTGTTGTAAATTGAGTTACAGCAATAAATCTATCTCTAAGGTCTTATTCCACACTCCTGTTGTTCAATCACGAAACCTGAAAATAGAAAAAAAACTGGTGGGGAAAGGGCGGGCATATAAAATCCCATAGCGAAAGACGATTCCCCTTCTATCACATCATCATTTCATATAGGACATTCTTCTCTAATCAATAACATAAGAATTCTGAATAGTCAACATAGGTAGTGGGAAAAAGAGACAGAAATGAGAATAAATTTCTATCAAGGTTTCCTCAATGCCTGATCATATACTGATCGGTAACCACCTCCCATATTTCTACCCAACCAAAGGCGATAATCGAGCGTTTCTGTTTGAGAGATATATTGTTCATCCGAAGGCTCACAAGCCGTGACGACGGAAATGAATTGATTTCTGTCCTCGTCAACTGTTTGTACAATCAACTCATCCCGAAAATCACCATACAAATCGGCGGCCATCAGAATATGACTCTGTTCCGGAATTTGAGGTTGTCCTTCTGGAATCGGAATCACATCATTGCCGTTATAATTTCCAATGATTTTCCCTTTGAATAATTCACGTGTGACATCCCCATCCCATTCGATGGGTGTGTATCCATAGGGAAACGGATCCTGCAACACACGGCCATCCGCTGAGAATAACAGTAAATGATGGTCGTTATGGCCTGCACGATTGGAGACACACTCAATCCCCGGCGATCCGTCCCAAATATCCGCCGTCCAACCGTGGTGTCCATGCGTCCACCGTGGATCGTCTTCACGATTCAGTTTCCAAATGATTTCACCGCTATTGGCATCGACCATATACACTCCGGCATGAACGCTTGATTCAACAATATAAAAAACTTCGAGACCGGGACGATCCGGTAAATAATCATGAATCGAAACGATATCCGGATGTTGTTTATAAATCGACCATCGAAGAGAACCATCATGATTTAAACAAGTGGTTCCGTCAAATACTTCCTGTTTACTATCCCCATTCACATCGGCCACCTCGATTTTATGACCACCGCTGCCGTTTGTTTCTGCAAAACTTTCAAACCGCCACAATTCATTCAATTGTGCATCAAAAGCGACAAATACTTCATTTTCATACAATCCTGTCTGTGTAATCACCGCGGGATTTTCCCCGTCCAAATACGCGATGGATAAATGAATGCGTGTGGAGGATTTGCTGAAATCAGAAACCATTTCCGGCCATTTCGCTTTATATTTCAACTCGCCGGAATGACCATCCAGAATAGCAACATATACTTCATCATCGATTTGCATGCGGGTAATAATCTCCGCTTTCCCATCGTGGTCCATATCCCACACATTGAAAGGAACATTATTCGCGCTTCCGAAACAGTGATCGTGATAGCATATATCTTGACGCCACAAGGAACGCCCATACGAGCTGAAAGCTTCCATTTGCACGGGAAGCCCCGGATCTTGTGACATTTCCCGATTCCCATTATCCATGCGAATGACACAATCCAACACGCCGTCTCCATCCAAATCTCCAAAAATCGGGACCAATGAGCCTTGCTTAAACAAGGGGTGAAAAGAGGCAATAACAGAGGATGCTTGCGATGAAACCTGAATTCCCACCCATTCGGAACGTTTCCCTTCCTTACCGGATTGATCCACAGGTTTTATATAATATTGATAACGTGAATCGAGTTTGAGATTTGAATCCTTATAGGAAGTCGTTGAAATCGGTTCCGGATTGACCAAAAAACCGGAATGATTTCTACTATTTGCGCGATAAATGTTGAAACGGGTTGTTTCTTTGTCCGTATTCAATAACGCCCAGCTCAGCAAAATATTGCCTTCTCCAAGTGAAACAGCGCATAATTTTCGGGGCTGCACCCCCCACTCTTCTCCCTTCGGTTCACGAACCGGACGAAACCCGACATCCGGATGCCGAATCCCGGGAGAAAGACTCAAACGATATCCACATTTCATATACTCTTCACTTCGCGCCCAGGAACCTCCCATGATACCTCGTTCGAGATCGGTCAACTTTTCCACTCTATATTTAAAGCGAGTGGTGGCCGGATCGGGATAATCGACGGTCATCTGCCACACATTCCCCGCCATTCCAAATAATCCGTATCCATTTTTTGCTCTCCATTGAGCCGGTTTTAGGTATTTTTCCCACTGATCAAATCGCCGATCTCCCGATTTATCAAAATTGGCCTTCTCATCTGTGAATCCATCTCCCCATGGATATTCACAATCATTGAGATTACCGCGAGCCGCATATTCAAATTCCAGCGAAGTCGGCAGCCGATATATCCGCCCCTCTTTTTCACTCAGCCAATTGAGATAGGTTTCCACATCATAACGATTGACAAAAATCACCGGATAGTCTTCTTTCCCCGATGGAATTCTACGGTTAATCCAATGCAAAGGAGGCGGATATCCGGTTTCGTCGACAAATATTTCATATTCCGCATTCGTTATCGGATGATCGAGGATTTCGAAACTGCCTATCCGGACTGGGTTTCCCCTTTGTTTCGCCCCAACACCATGCGTAAACTCATCCCCTTCAACAAAAACAAATCCCTCCAAACACTGGCCGGTATTTGTACTTGAAAAACACAATACGAACACTGCAATCACAAAAAATAGTCGATTCATAAGTAAATCCTCTTTTCCGTCAGTAATGATCGTTTATTTCTACATCCGTTTTGCCGGGAATCCAAGAGATCACCTTCATGCAAGCATCGCAAAAACCCTCTTGCTTTTATAAATAAAAACGATATACTTTCTTGTCAGGTGGGGATCATCCCCGCCTTTTTTTCGTCATTCGACCCCCTTTCTCCCCTCGAATCGAAAGGTGAATGAAAGCCCAATTTGGGCAATGTGAGGGAGATTGCGTACTCAGTACATTACGGAGTTACGGTATGTCAAAAGAGATTTTGGATATTCTAAAACGACTTAGCCTGGAAAGAAATATACCCGTCAATACCCTATACGACGCCCTTGAAGCCGCTTTGATTTCCGCTTCAAAAAAAATGCTTCCACCGGAAGTCGATGTGGAAGAAGCGGAATTTGATCGAGAATCCGGTGAATTCCGTGTCTATGCCAATATGGAAGTGGTCGAAGAAGTCGAAGATGAATATACACAGATTTCCCTCGAAGAGGCTCAGGAATACGTCGAAGATGTTCAAGTGGGTGAATACTTAGTGATCGATATGACCCCCCACGATTTTGGACGGATTGCCGCCCAAAGTGCTAAACAAGTGATTACACAACGTATCCGGGAAGCGGAACGGGAAATCGTTTATGACAAATATAAAAACAGAACGGGTGATCTGGTCGCCGGGACGGTTCAGCGCTACGAAAGGGGCAATGTCATCGTCGATTTGGGGAATGCAGAAGCGCTCCTCCCCTCGAAAGAACAACCTCAGGGAGAACGATATCGCTACGGAGACCGCCTGAAAGCCATTATCACAGAAATCCGTAAGCCATCAAAAGATGCTCCGATTATCCTCTCCCGCACGAATCCCCTGCTGGTCACGAAGCTTTTTGAGCAGGAAGTGGCGGAAATCCGGGACGGCGTCGTATCGATCCGGTTGGTCGCTCGGGAACCGGGAAAACGAAGCAAAATTGCGGTGCTCTCATCGGACAACGATGTCGACCCGGTCGGCGCTTGTGTAGGAATGAAAGGCTCACGGGTACAGATGGTCGTGCAGGAATTGCGCGGAGAGCGAATCGATATTGTCGAATATAGCGATGATAAACGAAGATTCGTCGCCAATTCTCTCAAACCGGCGAATATTGAAAGTGTGGAGTTGAATGAATTCAACAATCGCGCTCTGCTGGTCGTCCGCGATGAAGAGTTGGCTTTGGCCATCGGGAAAAATGGATTGAATGCCAAACTGGCTTCCGAATTGACCGGTGTAGAAATTGACATCATATCCGAATCACAATTGGCCGAACGAGAAACAACTGCAAAAGACAACCTACGCAAGATTACTGCTTTGACCGACCAATCAATCGACGGTCTCTTGACGAAAGGTTTATTTTCTTTTACCGATATGAAAAAAGCCGGGATCAGCGGTTTATACGAAATCGACGGAATCGATTCACATATGGCTGAGCAAATACTCCATGAGATCGATGAATTAGCCGCAGCCGGTGAAATCCACGTAGATACCTATGAAGAGGAAGAAGACACAGAGGAAGCACTCCCTATGGAGGACGAAACGGAAATCATAGAAACCGACACAGATGCTCAGGAGAGCGCGGCTATGGAGGAAGTGGCTGAAGAGGAAAGAGATGAAGAAACGGATTATCCTCAGCCATCCGAAGAGGAAACGATTATCCCCTCAGAACTTGATGAAATCAACGAAAAAGAAAAATGGGAATCTCAAACAGATGAGATACAAGCGGAGAAAAATCAGCCGATAGAAACAACCGAACAAGAAGAAGGTACAGAATCACAATCGGAACCTATCGACATCTCTACTACTCCGGAGGAAATAGAGGAAGAAACAACAATCTCAAAAACAACAGAAAAAAATGAATTGGATACTATTCCCGAAAATGAGGAGAAGTCCGCTGTGTCATAAAGTCAATCCGTACGCAGGAACAACAACAATGTACTGGGCATGATTCGCCCAGGGGGTGTTAGAGGTTATGAGAATTAATCAAATAGCTCGCAAACATGGGCTAGAGAACAAAGCGATTATAGAATACCTGGAATCGATTGGTGTTCATGGAAAAAGTCACAGTTCCTCACTGGATGATGGAACGATTGAGCTCTTATTGGGTCATTTCAATAAATTAGACGAGGAAGCAGAAAAACAGAAAAAAGAAGAAGAGGAAGAAGAACAAAAAAATCGCCGCCGATTTGCAAAAATAAGACGCCCCAAAGGGTGGAAACCAACCCCAAAAACCGTCGTCCCGAAAACACCGATGCCTGAAGCAACGGTAGCAAAAGAAGAACAACCTCAACCTCCTGCAGTTACTCAGAATGAGGCCAAGGTTCCTGAACAACCGGAACCGCTTCAGGAAATGGCGGCAAAGTTACAAGAACCAAAAGAAAAACCGAAAGTTCCAGTTCAGGAACAACCCGAGATTGAAGAAATTCAAACAAAAGAATCCAAAGAAATCACTCCCATCGAAGAAGAACCGGTGGCAAAAGAATCTCGGCCGGCTGAAGAAAAAGTCGAATTCAAAGAAATTAAAACCATAGAAAAAATAGAAACTCCATCAGTTCCAGAAGAAAAACCGGCCGCTATTCCTGAACCCCAAAAAGAAGAAACAAAAGAAGTGAAAGCAAAGCAAACACTTCCGGAAGAAAAACCAAAAGATGTTTCCGCCACCCAACCTGCTTCTGTCAAACGTCCCGCTCCTTCCGGGAAAAAGGACAAAAAACAAGCAAAACGGTCCCAGAAAAAGGCTCCCCAAAAGGATAAACCGAAAGTCGTGCAATTAGAAAAGGAAACACCTGTAAAAGAACCGGAGTTTATCATTGAAGCCCCGGAAATCGATCCGGCCAAATTGAGAGAAGCTGCGAAAGAACGAACTCAAAAATGGCAGGAAATGAAACCGGGGAAAGAAGATATAGTCAAACGCGACCAAGATGAAGCGATTCGACGTGAAATTCAAAAATTAAAATTAAAACAAAAGCGTAAAGAAGAACACGAAGAATCGAAAAAAACACCACCGCCGACCCCCACAGAACGTGAGCGCCGCCGTGAACCCACTCCTCCGACAAAAGGAAAAGGGAAACGGGCATGGAAACGAGAAAAACGAGAACGTCGAGAATTGCAGATGGCCGCTGAAGAAAAGAAACAGCAAATGGCGAAAACCGTCTTGAAAGTACACGACGCCACCACAGTCGCCGATGTGGCGGACGGTTTAGGGATTCCCGTCAATGAATTGATCCAACAGTTGATCGGCTTGGGCGTAATGGCCACCATCAATCAACGTTTGGACCTCGAAACGATCCAGATCATTGCCGACGAATATAATTTCAAAGTGGAGCAAGTGGATCTCTTCGACAGTGACATTTTTTCCAATTTATGGGAAGAAGATACTCTACCGGAACGGATGTGCCCCCGGCCACCGGTCGTCACGATCATGGGACATGTGGATCACGGGAAAACAAAGTTATTGGATGCCGTGCGTGAATCCGATATCGTTTCCCAAGAAGCGGGAGGGATAACTCAACATATCGGCGCCTACTTTGTCAAAACACCAAGCGGTGAGATCGTCTTCCTAGATACCCCCGGTCATGAAGCCTTTACCGCCATGCGTGCAAGGGGCGCGATGGTTACCGATATCGTGATCCTGGTTGTAGCCGCCACAGAAGGCGTCATGCCGCAAACTGCAGAAGCTATCCATCACGCCAAGGCTGCCGGAGTTCCTATCGTGGTCGCCATGAATAAAATGGATTTGGAAGGAGCCAATCCGGACCGAATCAAACAAAAACTCTCGGAGCACGGTTTGATTACGGAAGAATGGGGAGGAGATACAGTCATGGTTCCGATTTCAGCCAAACAGAAAACAGGAATCGATTCTCTGCTCGAAGCCGTTCTTCTTCAAGCCGAGTTCTTGGAATTGAAGGCCGATCCCGAATGCAGAGCACGAGGGACAATCGTCGAAGGACGTTTGGAACAAGGACGCGGCTCGGTGGCAACCGTTCTGCTCCAGCACGGCACTCTGAAAATCGGCGATCCGTTCGTTACCGGTGTCTATTCCGGCAGAGTAAGGGCTATGCTCAATGATAAAGGGGAACAAATCGCGCAAGCCGGTCCGGCCATGCCGGTCGAAATCATCGGACTCGAAGATGTACCGACCGCCGGTGATCCCTTCATCGTGGTTACCGATGATTCTCAAGCCAAACAAATCAGTACACGGCTGCAACAAATACAACGGGAACGTGAGCTCAAACGAACAGAACATATTACACTGGAAGATCTTCACAACCAGATTGAAAAAGGTGCAGTCAAAGAATTACGCCTCATTATAAAAGGCGACGTTCAAGGTTCCGTTGGAGCTTTGAACGAAAGCTTGAATAAAATTGAAAGCCAGAAAGTCCGCATTGAAATTCTTCACAGTGGAGTGGGATCGATCACGGAATCCGATGTTATGTTGGCCTCCGCCTCCAATGCCTTGATTATCGGCTTCAATGTTAGGCCTCATCCTCAAGTGATGGACCTCGCCAAACGGGAACATGTCGATATTCGGATGTATCGTGTCATCTATGATGTCATCACCGATATTAAAAAAGCCATGACCGGTATGCTGGATAAAACCTACAAGGAAAAATATGTCGGGCGAAGTGAAATTCGGGAAGTCTTCCGTCTGTCAAAAGGAATCAGCATTGCCGGTTCCTACGTCCAGGATGGACGGCTGCTTCGCAATGCCCCCGTCCGTCTTTTGCGTGATTCCATCGTAGTGCACGAAGGCCGTCTTTCCTCCTTGAAGCGATTCAAAGACGACGTCCGGGAAGTCCAGTCCGGCTATGAGTGCGGAATCGGACTGGAGCAGTTCAATGACATTCGAGTCGGCGATGTTCTCGAATGCTATCAAATGGAAGAGGTGGCGCCAACCCTCTAATGAATAAAAACTCGTTTGCATGATCGTCAACATCCAAAAAAACATGGTTGTAGGAATTTTAGAAATATCTTTACATATTCCGGCTGCGACTTCATTGAAAGCCAAACGGAAGGTGGTCCTTAGTCTTAAAGATCGAATCAAACGGCAATTCAACGTTTCCTTGGCGGAAACGGACGGCCAAAATACCTGGCAACGTTGCACATTGTCTATCGCAATGATCGCCACTCGGCAACTCGCAGTGGAAAAAGAATTTCAGCATATTCTCGATCTTATTGATACGGAAACTGCGGTTTTGATCACGGATCACTGGATTGAATTCTGCTAAGAAACAGGAAAAAGAAGGAAAAAATTGTGGTGCAGACCTTTGGCTGCTTCATTCAAGTGCTTGACGAAAATTTCAAGTTTGTTGGTTGATAGAAAAAAATTGGATACGATGACACAGAAAAAGAATTATCGCATAAATCAAGTCAATCGCCTGTTGCAGGAGGAAATTGCGGCTCTCCTACTCATGGAAATGCAAGACGATCGCTTGAAACAACTCACCATTACCGAGGTACGTACATCCCGCGATTTGCGTCATGCGGTTGTATACGCCACGGCCGGGATGCAAAATAACCCGGAAAGTTGTATCGCCGCCGCAAAAGGATCGGCCGGTCATATACGGAAACTTTTATATTCCCGTTTACGGTTAAAACAAATTCCCGAACTCGAATTTCGGTATGATGAATCGTTGGATCGTGCCGTTCGGATTTTCGAAAAACTCGATGAAATTCAAGAGGATTTACAGGATTCCGGCGATTCCAATGATTCTTTGAAATAATTGCACAGAAATGATGAGTAAAGAAAAAAGTGTGAAACAATCTGCCAATCTCCCCCTGTTGAGCGGGGTACTCAATCTGAATAAACCGGCAGGGATGACCTCGCACGACGTCGTCGATCGAATCCGGAAAACGGCTAAAATGAAACGAGTCGGCCACACAGGCACCTTAGATCCCATGGCTACGGGAGTATTGCCTTTATGCCTCGGGAAAGCCACTCGAATTGCCGAATTCCTCATGGCACAAGACAAAGAATATACGGTAGAGATGCAACTGGGGATCATAACCGACAGCCAAGATATAACTGGCTCAATCATCACCGAGAATCCCCTCCCATCTCTCATGGAAACAGAAATCACCGCCGTCTTTGAAAAATTCATGGGCGAGCAATTTCAAATCCCCCCCATGGTGTCAGCCAAACATCATAAAGGCAAACGTTTGTACGAATTAGCAAGACAGGGGGTTGAGGTAAAACGCGATCCTTGTAAGATATTCATTTATGATTTATCCTTGCTGGAGCTACGAATTCCCTATATCCGTTTTCGAGTTGCCTGCAGCAAGGGAACCTATATCCGAACCTTGTGTCATGATCTCGGCGAAGCGTTGAATTGTGGCGCAGCGATGTCTAAATTAGTACGGATTCGTTGCGGTAGTTTCCACATCGACAACGCCGTGACCTTGGAGAGCCTGCATACGCGTGAGGACATCGAAGCCCTTCTATGTGGAATGAACGATGCGCTTGTCAACCTACCCTCGGTCATGGTCGGTTCTGAAGGGAAAGCATCTGTTCACTGTGGGCGTTCCTTGTCAGGAGGCTTGATTACACGGCGATTGGGAAATTTTGCTTCCGGAGATTTGGTCCGGGTAAATTCACGAGACGGAGCACTCATTGGCGTCGGTGAAGCATTGATGGGATCCGACCAATTAGATGCGCTCGCCGGCAATCTACGCGTTATTCGACCTGTAAAAGTATTCCGATAAATAACAGTATCGGACGAGATATATCTAAGAACTCCTTAGGAGGTGAAGTGAATTGTCCATTAAAACTGAAAGAAAACATGAATTGATTGAAGAATTCAAAACCCATGGAACCGATACGGGTTCGCCCGAAGTCCAAATCGCCATTCTTTCCGAAAAAATTCGCAACTTGACAGAGCATTTCAAGATTCACAAAAAAGATCATCATTCTCGACGGGGTTTGCTCATGATGGTCAGCAAACGCCGGCGATTGTTGGATTATTTGAAAAATAAAGAAATCAATCGGTATCGAGAAGTCATCAATCGACTGGGACTTCGCAGATAAATTCGTGAAGCAATCCTCGATTGTTCCGTGAAAGGATATGGCTCCCTATAAGAAGGTTTACAACACACACATGTTTCCCGCCACCCCGATTAGGAGGAGAAAGGTTTATGGAAACCTTTCTCCTCCTAGTCAGGGTGATGGTGGAACTTCAATTGTTTTGACTTCTTATCTTGCGCCATTTGAGATCATGTGCATGAATCCATGAACACAATGATCAGTCATCCAAAACGACCATTGTCTTCATTGTATTTAAGTCATGCCTATTCATACCCAGTAAAGATAGGCGAACCAGTGCATGTCGTATTCTTCTCATCCTATCCTTTCCCTTTTCGTTCCATTCATTCGAATTGATTACCAGAAAAAGAAAGGAAGAATTACTGATGAGTATAGTTGTCAGCGCAGAAAGAGAAATCGCCGGACGGAAACTGATCATTGAAAGTGGCCGTCTTGCCAAACAAGCAAACGGTTCCGTCACCGTCCGCTATGGAGACACATTGGTATTTGCCGCCGTTACAATGGCAAGCAACACACGGGAAGGGCTGGACTTTTTCCCTTTGACCGTCGATTACCGGGAAAGCCTCTCCGCCGCCGGTAAATTGCCCGGAGGTTTTTTTAAACGGGAAGGCAAACCCTCCGAAAAAGAAACGTTGACGTGTCGTTGTATCGATCGTCCCATCCGCCCTCTATTTCCCGATACCCTAAAAAACGAAGTTCAGTGCACCGTGAACGTGCTTTCCTTCGATCAACAAAATGATCCGGATATTTGCGCCATGATCGCCACGTTTGCAGCTCTAGAAATATCGGATATCCCCTTCCAAGGCTCTCTCGGCGCCTTACGAATCGGAAAAAGTGACGGTCAATTAATCGTCAATCCACTCGTTTCCCAAATGGAAAATGCAACATTGAATCTGACGATTGCTGGTTCTCGTAACGCCATCGTCATGGTTGAAGGCGGTGCGAAAGAAGAATCCGAAGAAATCATCCTTGAAGCATTCAAATTGGCTCAAGAAGTCCTCCCAAATATTGTCGACTGTATTGAAGAACTGCGCCAAAAATGCGGAAAACCCAAAAAAGAACTGCCCGTTCCGGAAGTCGATGATAATCTTCATAATCGTGTTCGTGAACTGGCGTATGAATCGATCAAGGAAGCCAACGTCATTCCCGATAAACAGGAACGTCAAAACGCCCTCGATAAGATTGTCGAGGACGTAAAAACCCAAATCATCGAGGAAATGCAATCCGAGAGAAAATCAGCCATTGAACGGGGAGAAATTCCTGACGGACACGCAGAATATGTTGCGGAATTCAAAGAACGATTAACCTCTGCTGAAAAAGAAATACCCAGTATATGCCATGATTTAGAACAAGAAATCGTACGAAACCGCATCCTGAACGAAGGATTGCGCTCCGACAATCGCAAAGTCGACGAAATTCGTCCCATCTCCTGTGATGTCGGTTTGATTCCCCGAACACATGGTTCTGCGCTGTTCACCCGCGGCCAAACACAAGCTCTTGTGACTTGCACGTTGGGCACCATATCCGACGAGCAGAAAATCGATGGCTTAATCGAAGAATTTTATAAACGCTTCATGCTTCATTACAATTTCCCCTCTTATTCCGTCGGTGAAGTTCGCCCCATCCGCGGGCCGGGAAGACGAGAAATCGGTCACGGCGCTCTGGCAGAACGAGCGCTCAATCCTGTTCTTCCCTCCTATGACGACTTCCCTTATACAGTGCGTATCGTCTCCGATATCATGGAATCCAACGGCTCCTCCTCGATGGCCAGCGTCTGTGGTGGATCACTCTCGTTAATGGATACCGGCGTGCCGGTGAAAGCCGCCGTAGCCGGGATCGCTATGGGGCTTATCAAAGAAGAGGACAAAATCGCCATCCTTTCCGATATACTGGGATTGGAAGATCATCTAGGCGATATGGATTTCAAAGTCGCCGGCACAAAAAATGGGATCACAGCTTTCCAAATGGACCTCAAGATAGAAGGCATCACCAGCGAAATTATGGCACAAGCGCTGGAACAAGCCCGTCAGGGTCGGTTGCATATCCTGGGTATCATGGATAAAGTCATCGAGAAGCCGCGTGAAAAGATGAGTCCATACGCGCCTCGCATCGAAATGAAAACGATTCCCATCGACAAGATTCGCGATGTGATCGGACCGGGTGGAAAAATAATTCGCAAGATCATCGCTGAAACCGGCGCAAAAATAGACATCGATGACGATGGCCGTGTGGTTATTGCTTCCAATGACGAAGAAGCGTGCCGTAAAGCACGCGAGTGGATTGATTATCTCACGGAAGAGGTTGAAGTGGGGAAAATCTACAAAGGTAAAGTCACTCGCATGGTAAACTTCGGCGCGTTTGTGGAAATTCTTCCTGGCCAGGAAGGATTGGTCCATATTTCCGAACTCGCAGAAGAACGAGTCGAATATGTCAGTGATGAAGTCCGGGAAGGTGAAGAAATCGAAGTGAAAGTTATCGAAATCGATGATTTCGGCCGGATCAATCTCAGTAAAAAACTTGCCGACCGCGATCTTGGTAGAACCGCTCCCAGTGAGTATCGAGATGACCGTGGCGGAGGCGGAAGCCGGCGCGGCGGCGGTAGCAACCGAGGAAGCAATCGTGGAGGCGGCGGAAGAAGCCGCCGAGATTCCTCTTCACGAGGTGGAGGTGGTGGAGGCTATGGCGGCGGACGCCGCTAAACGGTCAAGTTGGATAGCCTGTAAACAATGTCTCCCTGGCTGAAAGCAAAAAACAAAAAAAACCACGGATTCTCTTCTCCGTGGTTTTTTTATGAATATGTATATCCTGAAAATTCAATCGAACATTTAGATGGATATTATGTATTATCAACCGGTTTCCGCAACGGATTCCTCTTGCTGAGGTTCTTCTTGCCCTTCTTTGGACAATAAGATCTCTTTAATTCGAATACGTACAAATTCCTGTCGGTGTCCTTGTTTCCGGCGATATCCTTTGCGTCTCTTCAATTTGAACACAATTACTTTTTTGGAGCGATCATGAGCCAGAATTTCCGCGGTAACAGAAGCATCGTTGACAAGGGGAGTACCAATATGCAGTTCATCCTCATCATCCTTGACTAACAAAACCTCATTAAAAGTGATTTCTTCGCCGATCTCACCCGGCAGTCTTTCAATTTCCAGATAATCACCAGGCGAGACCTGATATTGTTTTCCCCCGGTTCGGATAATTGCATACATGAAAAAACCTCCGTTTCTAGCTCCATCTGAATAGTTTTGCACAAAGATTTTATTGTACGCACAAATCAGGATTTATGCAATCCTCATAAATGAATTCTTTTCTCATCAATTCGACTTTTCCGCTAGCCAGAATGGCACGTTACTTCTATAATATGGCTAAATGGGTTACAATGATAGTTGAAAGATATTGTGATATATTTATTGTAGAATCCCTATATATGGATTTATGTGATGAAACACTACAGTAAGGGGAATGTTATTTTCAAACCAATTATGGTTGATGACAAACCAGGGTTATCCGGGAGCACACAATGCTATCACGTCTGATTGAAATGGTAAGTTTCATTCTGGCAAAGTCTCTGGAAAATGATGAAGAAGATTGGGCTATGCTGCGGAGTGAACTTACGGAACAGTTGCAAGGACGCGGTTTTAAGGGACCGGAAATCGACATGGCATTTGAAGTGGCAAATCGTATCCGGTCACGGATTGAAGAGGGAACCTCGATACCATTTCCACTGAAAACGAATCAAGTCTATCAGTATCTCGAATTGATGAAGCTAACGAAGAACGCACGGGGACACTTATTGACCCTGCTTGATAGGAACATTATCAGTCCCTCTCAGCGCGAAGAAATCGTGGAACGTTCCTTTTTTCTCGATATAGCTGAGGTGGACGTACCGGAAGTCCAATATCTGGTAAATCAGGTATTGGGGGGAGACAATTGGCTTGGTGAAGATTCGCCCGCCATGTCTTATTCATTGCATTGATTTTACCTTTCAAAGACTTTGTATCATCATAAGTAGTACAACATGACGCGCCATCGAGGGAAGGGTGGAGTAACGAGGATTTTTTTGCAAATTTTTTTGTATGGAAGAATCATTACCAATGAGCACAGAAAAAAAACTAAACGATTTGCGAATAGAAATCGATTCCATCGATGAAGAAATTTTGCATCTTATCAACCGTCGGGCCAAAATCGCACAAAATATTGGACAACTCAAAAATAATAAGGAGAAGGATTTTTACATTCCTTCACGGGAAAAAGCGATTCTTGGCCGTTTGAGCGCAAGCAATCCGGGGCCATTGCATTCCGATGCGGTCACATCCGTCTTTCGGGAAGTTATCAGTGCTTGTAGGGCGCTCGAAACTCAATTGACGATCGCTTACTTGGGACCGGAAGGTACGTATCACCATTCCGCCGCCCAGATTCATTTTGGCCGTTCCGCTCAATTTATTCCGGTTGAAAGAATCAGTGGGATTTTTGAAGAAGTCGAGCGGAACCGCTCGGATTACGGGATCGTCGCGATCGAGAACTCGCTGGAAGGCAGTGTCGGAGTGACTCTCGACCGCTTGGTGCAATCCAACTTAAACATCGTTGGTGAGATTTATTTGCCGATTTCTCATAATCTTATCAGTTTCGCGGAACTACACGATATTGACAAAGTCTATTCCCATCCACAAGGATTGGCACAATGCCGCCGGTGGCTGGAATCCAACCTTTCGAAAGCCCGGCTGATCGACGCCCCCAGCACTTCGCACGGTGTGCGGATGTGTAAAGAAGACCACCATGCAGCCGCTGTTGCAAGTGCATTGGCGTCCGAAATCTATGATGTGCCGATTCAGGTTCGTGCCATCGAAGATTTTGCCGGAAATACGACTCGTTTTTTCGTCATTGGGGGGAAAATACCGGAGCCAAGCAAGGATGACAAAACCTCCATGATCGTCTTTGTCCGGGATAAAGTCGGAGCGCTTTATTCCATGCTGGAACCGTTCAAAAACAATAATATCAACTTGACCAACATCGTCTCTCGCCCGATCAAACAGGAAGCCTGGCAATATATGTTTTTCTTGGAATGCCAAGGCCATAGTTCCAGTGAAGGAGTTCGTAACACAATAGCGGAAATCGAACGAAACAGCCTCTATGTGAAAGTACTTGGCAGCTATCCCCGGGCACACTCCTCTCCAGGGGAATCAATACAACTGACAGAATGAATAGACCTCAAATCTCTGAATCCATGAATCAAGTGGGAATATACGGAGTCGGATTGCTTGGCGGCTCTCTGGGCATGGCCCTCAAAGATATCTACCCGGATATCAATATCGTCGGGATTGGGCGTTCGGAAGAACGACTCGAAGAAGCCCGCCGTCAAGGTGCCATTGATTCCTTTACTTGCGATCCGGCGAATATCACTCCACGCCTTGACACTTTGTTCATTTGCACACCGGTGCGGCGTGTTACTGAAAATCTGCAACAAACGTTACCTTCATTAAAGCCGGATGCCATTGTAACCGATGTTGGCAGCACCAAAGCGCTGCTGGTTCGGCAATGCGAAGAGATTGCGGAGAATCGTGTTCGTTTTATCGGTTCACATCCGATTGCCGGTTCGCATAAAACAGGCGTAAAACATGCCTATAAAGATTTGTATCGCCAACGGACATGCGTCGTAACGGAAACGAATCGAAGTGAACCGGAAGCAGTGGAAACGGTTTGCAGTGTGTGGAAAGCGATCGGAATGAACGTAGTTCGGATGTCACCTGAGATGCACGATCGATTGACAGCACGTTCCAGTCATCTACCCCATCTTGTTGCAGCCGCTTTATGCCATGTGGTTCGCACGATGGGAGAGAATGTGAAACCGGTACTCGGGAGTGGTTTTCGTGACACAACTCGCATTGCCGCCGGCGATCCGGGTATGTGGCTGGATATCAGTGTAGAAAACCGAAAGGAAATCCTCGCTTCCCTTGAATCAATGATGGGCATATTACGCGATCTCCACAATCAACTTGAAAAAGGGGAAGAGGAATCCATTGTCAATTTTCTGAAAGAAGCCCAGATTTGGAAAAAAAATTTTTCTTAGAAAACACCATGCTGTATCGGTTACAATGAAGATTGAAAATATTACATCGCTAACTGGGAGCACGGGCATCCGTGCCCGCATTTCCAGCGCACCAAGTTATTTACTCGCTTTATGAGCGCCAAAATTCTCATCGTCGAAGATGACACAAGATACGCATCCCGCCTTAAGAAAAACCTCACTCTTGAGGGGTACGAAGTATTATTGTCCAAATCGGGAGACGAAGCGATTGAACTGTATCATCAAAATCCGCTCGATCTCGTCCTTTCCGACATTAAAATGCCTGGTATGAATGGAATCGATCTTCTTCACCGTCTCACCGAACTGCAGGCCGGAGAAGACAAAGAAATTCCCGTCGTCCTTCTGACTTCTGTGGATTCGGTACGAGTAGCCGTCGATGCCATGAAAGCCGGCGCAGCGGATTATATCACCAAAGACGCCGATCGCGACGAAATCATTCTACGCATCGAAAAAGTGCTTGCCGGAGCTAAAGTCCGTGCCGAAAACAAACGTCTGCGCAGCCACATTCGTGATACCGGTGAGATGGGTGAATTCATCGCCGTCGATCCTAAAATGAAAGAAATTGTCCATGAGATCAAAGAAGTAGCGAGTACTGGCGCCAGTATTCTCATTATCGGTGAAACAGGAGTAGGCAAGGAAATCGTGGCGCGCTTCATACACCGTAAAAGCCCTCGCGCCGGCTATCCATTTATCGATGTCAACTGTGCTGCGTTGCCTACCGATAATCTTTTTCAATCGGAAGTTTTCGGTCATGAAAAAGGTGCATTCACAGGCGCCACCGCACGCAAACGTGGAAAACTCGAACTGGCTGATAATGGTACCATTTTCTTGGATGAAATCGGGGATATGCCGATCGAAAGTCAAGGAAAAATTCTTCGGGCACTCGAAACCAAAGAATTCGAACGTCTGGGAGGAACCCAAAAAATCCAAGTCGATATCGCTGTCGTTGCCGCCACCAACAAAGATTTGAACACAGAAGTTCTAGAAGGGCGTTTTCGTCAGGATCTTCTCTACCGCATCGACATTATTCGCCTGGAAATCCCCCCACTACGTGAGCGAAAACAGGATATTTTTCCTCTTCTTACCCATTTCTTCGAAGAATATGCAAAAAAATACCGCCGTCCCGCTCCGGAAATCACATCCGAAGCCCGATCCATTCTGGAAAACTACAGCTGGCCGGGAAACGTTCGCGAATTGAAAAATCTTGTCGAACGGATCGTCATCCGCAATCGCGACTGCAAAGTCGTCGACGAATCGATCCTCAAACGGGAAGGGCTACCGCATGATGATGATCAAGAAATAAAAACCAACAAAGTTGAAAGGCAAACCGATTCCATCCACTCCCTTCAAAAAGACCTTACAGAGGCAGAAGTGCTCCCTTCCCTAGAAGAAATCGAAAAACAAGCAATAATCGCCGCTCTCGAAAAAGCCGACTGGGTCCAATCCGAAGCCGCCAAACTTCTGAAAATCTCTCCTGACCGCATGCATACCCGCATCAAAAAGTATAACATTCATCATACCTCCTGGCGAACGCATAAATCATAGTCTCTCTATGCCCACAATCTGATTTGAACGGGCAAAAGTGGAATTGGTGGCTCTTCCGCATTCTCTCTCGACTTTCATCGGTTTATCTATACAATAATGCTAAATAGGGAGTGTTTTTATGTTCATTCAGAAGACAGCTTTTACGTTGATCGAACTTCTCATAGTGGTCGCTATCATTGGAATCTTGGCAGCTATAGCGGTGCCCAATTTTTTAAATGCTCAAACCCGTGCCAAGATTGCGCGTGTGCAAGCCGATGCCCGATCGACCGGAAATGCTTTGGAACAATACCGCTTGGACAATAATGCCTATCCGGTTACTTCGATGAATTTCAATATCACCGGATACATTATGCTGTCTACACCGGTGGCTTATATCACCACAATCCCGGTCGATGTATTTAAATCGAAACACGTCATCGGTCAAATGGATCCTGGAGCGGGTGCGACCAATTCCTTGATCGGCCGGCACTTGGAATTGGGAACTGACTCCCAACGGGATCGAGTCGTCGGGACGTGGGTATTGGCTTCATCGGGACCGGATCAAGACGATGATTTTGGGGGGATGGGGGGTTGGCCTTATGGCTCCAGCTTCTGGGAATTTAACGCCAGCAATGGATTATATTCCAGCGGCGATATCGTGAAATTAGGTGGAAATTACCAGCAAGGCAATTTTATGAGAAATGGCGAACAAGTTGGAGGATAATTGATAACACTACGCCTTTTGTGATCAGTGAGCATACAACACGAAAATTTATCATCCCCCTATCATCGGCGCGTACAATGATAGGGGGATGATCTGTTTATGAATCGCATCTCTCCTTTGGAGGGATTTTATTACCCATCTATCTTCCAACCTTCACGGTACGCTTTGGATAGATACTGGTTGGCACTGGTGACATTGGTCACGGATCCATTTTTGCTGTCATATTCCAGTTTTTTGCCGGCGCGGAAGGCCACGAGGCCGAGGCACATCGTTTCAATCATGTTGGCACTATATTCAAAGTTGCAGGCCGTATCAGCCGGTTTGCCATTTTTGCAGGCTTCGATCCACTGCGTCTGGAAGTGGCCCAGGTCCGGCAGCGCTTCATCTGCGGAGCGTGGATTGTAGTGAGACATGTTGTCTATATCTTCATACGGAATGATTAGGTGTTTTCGGAAGTCGGACACAATGACCCCTTTGTCACCCTTGAACATCGCTCCATGACCGATCTTGTTTAGATCAATCCAATTGGAAGGTGACTCGGGCATGGCTCCGCCCTGGTACCAGGATACGCGGATTTCGTCCCGCCAGTTATTGGCTGGAAAGAGATAGTGGCTGGTCAATTCGACCGGGGTGACTTCCGAATCGAATTTTTCAGGCGAGCTCGATTCAATGGTTTCCGGCAGTTTGGCGTCAATCACGTTCCAGAGCAGATCCATGGTGTGGCTGCCCATGTCCCCCATCTGGCCGATTCCGAAATCCCAGAACATGTTCCACTGCAAACAACCCGCACCGGGTCTTGCACTGACATATCTAGAATTATAAGGATGGTATGGAGCCGGTCCGAGCCAAAGGTCCCAATTGATATGAGATGGAATGGGTTTTTCTTCCGGATAATACCCGTCGCGGCGAATCTGGCGGTTGCCCCAGGCGCAGGCTTCCTGAATTTTACCGATAGCCCCATCATGGACGGCTTCGCGCAGCCGGTTGAAATTGGGATACGCATGACGCTGCATACCCACCTGCGTGGCCAATTTGTGTTTACGCTTCAGATAGTTTTCCCGTACCGTGCGTGCTTCCTCAATAGTGATGGCTAATGGCTTCTCCATGTAAACATGGTAATCCCGGTTGAGCGCCCAGTTCGAAATAAAGGCATGTGTGAAGTCGGTTGTGCAGCATAACACGGCATCGAGGTCAGGGTGATCAAGACACTTCCGCCAGTCTGCATAAACCTTGGCCTTCGGGAATTCCTTCAATGCGTGAGAGATGCTATTCTTGTTAACATCACAAACGGCAAGGACGTTTTCACGTTTCAGTGTGCTATAGTGCGCTCTTGCGCGCCCGTAGGCACCGATGAGGGCAACGTTCAACCGGTTGTTGGCTCCGAAAACTGTGTTGCTGTTGAGAATCATCAAGCCACTCCCGGCCACGAGGCTTTGCTGGATAAAATTACGGCGATTTACGATATCGGAATTCATAGTCCTACTCCTGCTATGGATTATTTATTTTGTTTACTTTACAGGAATGCAGATGTTTCTCCAACAGGTAGAGGAACCTTACAAACATGATTCTCTCTTGACTTGCTAGACTCGGTCATGAGAAAATCCTATACACATGAACAAAATAAGCGAAATTGTACAATTAGCTCACAACCTCTGTCTCTATACCGAGTATATCACATAGTTGCACCATCTCATCCGCATAGTCTCCATAGGTCCATATTAGATGGTTTCCATAGTCTTTCTGCTTGCGGACAAATTCTATGGCGTCGCCGCTTTCGACTGGTTTGATCTGTGCTTCTACGGAACAGCCCAGATTATCCTCCCCCCAGCCGCTGGAACCAACAAGTTTTCCTCTCAACAAAAGAACCTTCGTGGCTGTGGGATTCATACGGGCAACAGTTACCTGCTTTTGGTCATTATTCATAAAGTCGACCACTGCCTTGGTTCCCCACCCCGATTGGACAAAGCGTCCCAGCTGATAGGGGAGGCCAGGCTCATTGAAGCCGTTCATTTTGATACCGGGAGCGCTGTGGTTAATGATTAGATTGTTATCTCGCAGGAACATATTCCCAAGATGAGTCGATTTCTTGGAAACAGACATGAGCAGGCGCATCGAGAGCAGAGCCGCCAGGTCGGCTTCACAGGCGGAGGCAATGTTATGATCTTTAAAAAGCGTATGAATTACACATGGCGTAATGTTCCACTTTTCGGGAAGTTTGCTGGAGCAAAACTCGAAGCATTCGATCGTGAAGGCGTTGCATCGGTGTTTCTGCATGAGGTTCGTGATCGTATTGTAGAATTCCATGCTTCGAACAACGTACCGATCATCCAAGTAAGTCTTATTTGCCCCACCAATCAACTTCTGAGCGAGTTGTCGCGCAGTGTCTGTCTCTGATGCGTTAGCCATCACCCGTTCCATCTCTTTGGCAAGTTCGCGATAAGAAATACAAACCAAATCGATACCGAATCGCTCTTGCAATTGGTCCGGATCGTTGATGCCGGCCACGGAAGCAACCGCAGGCAGGCCACGGTCGGTTGGGAATAGAACGCGTGTTTGTGCAAAGACTTTCCGAGCCTGAAGTAACGAGACAAGTGTACTGAACTCTCTATCATCATTCGGCACAAAAAGTTCCAACCCATTGCTTCGTGAGTAAGCGCAGATATCCACGGTCCGGCAGTTGAGTCCGCGCAGGATGATGGGCTTGCCAAATTCCTTACCGATATCAAATGTAGCAATCGATGATCCGTGCGGAACAATAAAATACACATCTATTTCCGAACTGTCTTTCCGAAGTTTGTTCAGCTGATCCCGCTCCAGGACGAAATCCTCGGTAAAGGTAATGTGTACCGGTTCCAGGATATTCACCTCTTCCGAATCAAGGCCGAGACCACCGGCCTTGATAGCAGCAGACCAATTTGTGAATCGCTGTTGTGCTGCGGCCTTTTCCTCACGGGGGCTTTGTACATTGAATCGGCAGGGACCTTCCCACACATCCGTATGAATCATATTCGTCATCACGGGCTTGAGGTTTAACCGAATTTGAGGAGCGAGGTTCTGAAGCCGGACTGCTGAAACATTGGGCATAGTGTTGCCCACCACGAAAGCGCCGATACCGGATTGAAGAAAACTGCGTCGCTGCATGATTTTGCTCCTATGGTTATATAAACTGTTTTCATGAGCATCATATGCTTGGCCCTATATTGTGTCAATTACACTGGAAAAGCGCTTTATTTATGCGAATAAATTGGATTTTTTTAGGTAGATCGCTTGACGTGAGGAATACTGTTATGATAGGATTGCCCAAAACTAAAAAAAGAGCTTCATTTTTTTCTTGAGTAAAAGAACGTAAAGAAAATCTTTTTCTAATAAAAAACTATTTATATTTTTAAAGGAGAAAAAACACATGGACAAAAGAAATTATTGCTTCCTTTCTGTTGTTGCAGCATTCTTGTTCGTTAGCGCATTGGCCAACGTGGGAACGACAGACTTGCTAGTTCACTATGAATTTGAAGGTAATTTCGAGGACAGCAGCGGCAACGGGTTTCATGGCACTCCGGTCGGTGATGCCGAGATCGTTTTTGATGAGGCCAGAAACAGCAACGTGCTGTCTTTAGACGGTGACGATGATATCGTAGAGATAAACAGCCAATACTTCATTGATAACGGCTTCGACCTTTTGGATGAAATCACGGTAGCGATGTGGGTCTATACCAGCCAAGATGTCAGCGGTATCCAGTTTAGCGGGGGTATGAACACCGATTGGTCAGAAGGCGCTGTGCACCTTAAGCTCAACAATGGCCTAGTGAATGTGGGGATCAATGGCGGTGACGGTGATGTAATTGGAACAACACTATTGCCGATGGAAGAATGGCATCATATCGCGTTCACTGCTTCTGCAGTCAATTTCGTCGTGGCAGTCTATTATGACGGCGTGCAAGAAGGTTATCAGGAACCTACTACGTTTCCTTTTTTCTTCGACATGGCACTGAATCCGGTGATTGGCGCTTGGGATAATGGTGGGGACATCCAACGGGAGTGGTTGGGCATGAAGGATGATATCCGCATTTACAATCACGCCTTGTCTGAAGATGAAATGCAGGAACTTTTTGAGTCAACCTCCCCGGTCGGTGTAGAAGACTGGTCGGTGTATTGAGGTATACTTGTTGTTTGAACACTACCAGCGAAAAAACCGGTAAGGATCATCCATTTCCACCGGCTCATCCAGATACATCCCGCTCAACCATCGTCCATCTTCATCCGATGTACAGGGAGTTGAAAAACGGGAAAGCAACGGTGTTTCTACAGTTGCTCCCATATTGGACAATAGCCGTGTCAACAAAAAAGCGGTTCGGCGAAATGTGATTTTGTTGTGATAGATTTTCTCGTAGTTGTAGTGCCACGGAAAGAGCTGGCAGAATACAACATTCCCTTCTTCTTTAGAGGCTAAAACACCGTTTCCAACTTGATGAGTACCATCGCTAATTAACGGTATCGGTCGTGGCATACGATTCAAAACATCGGCGGGACCGATTCCGGTTATAGGTGAGTTCATTTCAACTGGCTCGAAATAGGTGTTGATGTATTCCTCATTTTCCGTCGAGATTTCGAGAGGTAAGAAAGAATTGATTTCGTTTTCATCCAAACTGATCGCCAGGATGCGTCCGTCTTTTTCAAGCCATTCGGCTATTGATTCCTTTTGTGTGGAGAGCTGCTTTTCACCATTAGGACCAACAACCAGAATTTGGCCGGAGATCAATTTCTGTTTCTCATACATGCTTATCCTAAAACCGGCTTGTTTTAAATATTCATATCCTGCCGGTTCGCCGGCATATACGATTGTTCGGGGTGGGAATGGCTCGTATTGAGAAATATAGGATATCATGTTGGTAACCAAATGCTGCGCAGCGGGATCGTCTTCCGTACGCCCGGTCACATCCAACTGGCAGAAAAGTATAATGCCCTTCCCTTCCCGGTATTCCAACAACGGGCTGTATTGGAGACTGAATCCTCCGTCGACAATGGGCAAATAATCCCCAATCACCGGTTTTTCAAGCAGCACGGACGCCACATTCCCCCAACGCCCACATCGCCAGGCACGCGGGACTTCGATCCCACACCATTCCACCGTCGGGCCATATCGAGGCCGCAATTCATAGTCCAATCGCGGAGGGATGATTGTCGATTCTCCCTGCCAATCATGCAGATGTTCCATTGACAAGCCATCCAGGATTGGATGATGGGGCACCCGCGGAAACACTCGACGCAGTCCGTATTCCTGCACCCGAAATCCCAGCCGCTTTTCCAACACATCCGGCGTTTGTTCGAAGACTAAAACTTTCAATCCATCTCGGACTCTTTCAATATTGGGTGCCGCTCTTTCGAGTGTAAGAGCCGCTTTGCCAATGATCAAAATATTATATGGTGAGAGATCGGTGCGTGCATCGACACGATCGAACTCTATATTCATTGTACTCAGTAATTGGGACGTCTCGCCTTCAGGATCGAAAAGAGCGATTTTGGAATCAATTACTGGTTTCTTTTCCTTCGGCAGAACGTGGATTAGGAACGAATCTTCCTGCACTTGACCGGAATCGAAGTCGGCAGTCATGGTTAATTCATATTCGCCAGCCTTGAGTGTATCCGGGAGAGTGAGTTCCAAGGCAATACATTCCTTCTGCCCTGTTTTTATTTGAATTTGTTGTTTCCCATGAATGCGATTCGGTAAATCGAGCGTCCAGCTGCACTTACAGGTAACTGTTTCGCGTGAGTTGTTGATGATAATGATTTGTTTTTCGACAATATCTCCCGGACGGAAGTTATGATCTTTCGACGTAAAGCGTGACGCTTTGCCCGCAAAGTACGCGAGAAGCGGTTGATTATTACGGATAAGGGCTTGCGCGGCCGCCGTTGGAATCCAGTCATTACGTTCGTATGCCATATCGAAGCGTTCATACCGCCGGCCGATGTAATCCGGACTGAAACCCGGTTTTTGTAAATTTTCCCAATCTACAGGAAAATCGATCCGGCTTGTATCTACATCCTCCTTCAATTCCCAAAAGTTCCCATAAC
This sequence comes from uncultured bacterium, assembly GCA_964412555.1. GTDB lineage: Bacteria > Hinthialibacterota > Hinthialibacteria > Hinthialibacterales > Hinthialibacteraceae > CAYPPG01. Next base: position 54,187 of record CAYPPG010000028.1, on the reverse strand, counting down.
TCCACACATTGAAAGCAGACACTCCCCATGTTCGGAAAGCGCGCCAATTGTCGGTGATGTACATCGACCACACTTCTTCTTTTTTGTCATAGCCGCGTGAATAGGAACCGATGATGGGGTAAGGGTAATCCCACCGATGCCAAAGCCGCCCAGCGCGAGCCTGTTCGGCTTCAAAACGAAGATTGGCTTTGTCCATCTCGTTCAGTTGAAAGGCCCGATCCCCCAAAAACTGTGAGTTCCATTCCGCAACACAAAACTGCCAGGGAACAGCTGCACCACCGAAGTCCCGTTTGCCCTGATACCATCCTCGGTAGAGTGTCCAATTCATCCCCCACGGAGCGCCGTATTCACAAAGGAACAGCGGTTTGATCCCCTCGGTAGCCCAATGTTCAAACCAGTCCGAGCGTTCCTGAATCGGCACAAAATTCAAGTAAAAATTGCTCGTATGCATCGGCCCCAAATTGCCGCCCGCATGATGATAAATCGTTCGACTTTGATCAAAACGTTTGGCGATAGCTTCCGCTCGTAAAGCCTTTTTTGAATTTCTTTCCGCCCAGGAATCCCGTTTGGCATGGATGCCATCGATGAGATCGGGATTCATGTCTTCGCTGTAGCCGGTGGCATTGTGGCTCATGGAGTACATGACGACCGACGGGTGATTTTGTGCCTGGCGGATATAAAATTCGGCATGGCGAGCATAGCCGTTGGATTGATCGGCATCAGGATTTTCCCACTCGTAGTGGTTGAAGTGCGGGAGAGAAAAGAAAATCAGCATCCCTTCATCGTCCGCCGCCCGAAGGATTTCATCAAAACTAAGATGAGAGCCAGGCTCACAACCATAATTATGCGTATACACCGCATTGACGCCAAACGTCTTCAGCCGCTGCATGGTTTCCCGCGCTCCTTCGTACGTTGCAGCAGCTGCGGAAACCTGCGCATTATCGAATGGAACAGCAAAACAAAATATCCGTGAGCCATTCAAATAAAAATCCCGGCCGTCAATCCAAAATTCCCGAAAACCGAAACGAACAGGAAAATACTCATCGATTTCCGTGCCATCTGAATCGATCAACACAAGTTGAAGTTGATACCTATTCAGCGGAGTATGCACATCCCATAGTTTTTCAGGATGCCACGGCGTTGAAAAAGAAAAGCGGCCATTCTCAAAATCGGTGAGACGAAAACGGTTACTTTTGAATTCTTTGGCAATCTCTGTTCCATCCATGATTCGAGCATAGAGGTAGTATTCAGCGTCCTTTTCTATGCCTCGAAGTTCTGTATCAAGCGTTATTTCCCATTTCTGAACGGATGTCTCGATCTTGACATCCTGAATATAGGAATCCGGGGGAGTACTGACAAGATAGACATCCCCGCATAATCCCCGCCGAGCGACGTTCCCTTCGACTTGCTTTGCCTCATTCGTGTTATGATAGGAAAGAACGACCGCATTGAGCGGCATAGCGACCACGGCCATGGTTAATATATGCTTGGAGCCTGGATGGCATGCGGTTGTGATATCCACTTCTCCCCCCCAAAAATGAATATCGCCGGCCTTCACACCATCAATAAAGACAGAAGCAAAAGAATTCAAGTAATTCGATGAAATGGCAATTCGACGTTTATCCCACTCTTTTGGAATCGTGATTTCCCGTTGATACCAAGCCATACGAGTATCACCTAACTTCTTGTTTTTCCAATCGGGGTGTAGAAAAAAAGATTGGGATTCCCGCCACATATAGCCGCCATTCGTATCCGGCCAGGTTCCGGGAACTTTTATATAGCCCCATCCATTTTTGGGAATCTGATCACTGGTTTCATCAGCCGGCTGCCACTGCCACAAACCGTTGATGCAGATTCGCTCGCGTGATGGAGTTTTTTCATGATCCGCTTTGCTCAAATCCCAAAAGGCTTCTATCCGGTCCGGCAAGACGGTTGTTGAATCTTCGCTGCAAAATGTATTCAATTCGGATAGGAATAATAGGAGTGCAAGAAGGAAGATAGAAAGTCGATGTGGTTTCATGTCCTTTTCACAAATGAATAAAAATAAGTTACTCGACAACGCTGTTCCTCTTGTGGGTAAAGCAGGCGTCCTCGCCTGCATCAAAGGGCAAGCGGGACGCTTGCTTTACCCGACAAGAGTACAAATCATGTCAGGTAGAACGTGTTACCAATCCTGCAAAAACAGTAATATTAAGCACACCAGGGACGTGGACGGTTCTTCACTTCATCCATCGCCAACACTTTTTTCGCCGCGATGAGGTCTTCGAGAACTTGAAAATCGAACATACCAACCGAAATGAAGTCCGCACCATTTTTGTAGCAAAATTCGAAAGCATCCATCGGTTGAATGGAGCCGGCCGCCAAGGTTTTATAGGCAATCCACGGTTTCTTCTTGGAAGCCATTAATTCTTTCGTTTTTTCAGGAAACAAATCGTAAATGTTGTCATGAAATTTGTTGTGGTCTTTGTAGAGCGTGCTATCGACAGACCAATGCTCACGCTTTTCGCGTGGATGTGCAGACCAGTAATTGTCATGGTGAAAGGTTTTGAAATAGTAATCCGGTTCGATACCATATTCATCGGCGATCTCAATCACCTTGATATCGTGGCTCCCCAAACCGGCAGGCATCCCTTGTTCCTTGATGTATTCAATGGCCTTGGCAATGATCTCGATATTTTTCGGATCGCCGGTTTTCATGACATGTTCCGTATATCCGCCTTGGGTATACATCGTCGTTGCGCCTTTATCGACGCTCATATCGATCCATTCCTTCATCCCGGATTCTTTTCCATCGGACCAGAAGGGTTCACCGAAATATTGCCAATCTTGGCGTACACCGACAATGGTTTGCATCTTCCCGCCGCGTTCCGCTTTGTATTCATTGATAAAATCCAGTTGGGTTGGATCAGGGGAAATGGTGTTGATTCCCTGCTCTTCCATCATTTCCATGGTATCGTACTGTTTCTCTTGCGTCAGGTAATGACCGGCAAGAGTTGAAACATAAAGAAGATCGCGTTGGTGGCACCATCCGCTAATGATATTCCCACCGGCAATGATTCGGGTAATTTCCAAGTCTCCGATTTTCCCCATCGGTACCTTAGACTCGCTGGATTGATTCCTGAGTTGTTGCGGATCCGTCGGATTTTGCAGCATCGCGAGAAGTTGTTTTTCTTCCGGGCCACGAATTCCCATCGCGACACCACCGGCCAACAATGAATTTTTCATAAAACTACGCCGATCGACTTTGCAAACCATGATGGATTCTCCCTGAATTTTTTGTATGACTCACCATTGTCTGAATCAGGATTGGCCAGGATTGAAGGATGAACAGGATATGTCTTTCGATAAGCTGACACTAATTTGACGAGCGACAGTGACCAATGATTTTTTTATAGAATCGACATGAAATGCTGTCATGTATTTCATCCTGGAAATCCATCCATCCTGGCCAATCCTGATTCAGACGCTTTTATTCGTGCGTAAAGCCTAATATGTAAGAATAAATCTTTTCTTCTATCATGATAAATGATCTTATCAAAGAGCATCATTGTCAATATCCACTCTTTTCAGCCTTCAAACGATAATACAAAGTCCCATGAGTCCCTGCTCGAAAAGAAAGAAATTGGTTGGCAATTTGGTAGGAAATCGTTTCACCCGGCGTTCCATCCGGATGGATCGCTTGAATTGTCCATTTCGCTTCCCGATTCGTACGAATATACACTCGTACAGGCGTGTCTTTCAGCAAAACCGGCGCGTGTCCGGCATGATCGACGACATATACACCGTCTTGTTCATGGGCAGAAAAACCTGAATTTTGCGCTTGCGAAACGAGAGTGACAAACAAGTCCCCGGAACGTGAAATGGTTTCATCATTCATACTGTTCAAACTTACAACCCCGAACTCTTCACTCGTGAACACTTTCAGATTCGATAAATCATGATCTTCAGCCAGTTTCAATCTTCCGATGACGGCTTGTGATTTGGGCGAATCGATAAAAACCAGTCCGCGCTCATAGTCGCTCCTTAAGTGGGAATTTTTATCCATTTGAAAACGCTTCTCATATAAATCCTCAGGCTGCGTAGCGGATAATGGTAATGAGGAAGGAGCCGAATGGAGAGCGATTTCAACTTTCCTAAATGGAACCAACCGTGTGCTTCGGGCTTGAAAAGCAGTCAGAGCATCATCCTCATACACATATTCTTGATTCAATGTTAATTGAAGACCACGATTGGCAACGTCAACATCATTCCGGTGAAAAAGTAAAGCAGCTGAAGGCATTAAACCGATTACACAAGGATCATTGAATGAATCGAATGGAGCAGTAATCCAATCCACATCCTCTTCATGTCCGGTACGATAACCGGACAGAATGCAACCATTCCATTCCTGAAAACACGCCATCGCCGCCATCCATAGCGGTAATTCCGCCCGAAACTTGTTCGGCCAAGGATGCCCCCATTCCGAAACTATGAAAGGTTTGTCAATAACTCTTCCAAACACGAATTCGGAGAAAAGATGGCTTTCTTCATTTCCATTCACATCCGCCATCCGGCGGTTTGAAAAGAATCGAGATTGCCGGATTGGTAAATTCCAATACCCCCGGCATGTTTGGACATCATGAACCTGTTGAGGAATAATATCCGTTGTTTTTGTAATCAAATCGGTTCCGTTGATCAAACATTTGACACTGATACTTCTAAGAAAGCCATGAAAGGAATTATTCGTTTTTGCCACAAGATCGGCTAAAAACTTTCTCGTCTCTGAAGTCGGTCTACGCAAATCCATGATGGGTGGAGATGCTTTCAAATGGTTCTTTCGCCCTTTTTCATCCTTGAGTTCCATTTCTTTCTGTATTTTCTCATTCCACCAGCGATCCCATAAATCATGAAGTTCAATAGCGTAAGGGAGTACGACAGGAATGGCAGGATCGATGTTGTTATTATAAAAAAGCTGAGTACAAGCGATCATGGGACTGTCTCGATATTCCTTGCCTGTGTATCGGTTGCGATGAGTCCAAAATGCATGAAGAAATTCCCTGTACACACTTTGCAATGCCGAAGAGAAATGAATATAGCCGCCGAAACCAGGAGGAATCGCGCTCCCCTCCGAAATGAAATCTTCCGTTCTCAAAACGCGCGACCCAAGACAATCAACGTAGGTGTAAATCCCCCGATTTTTTAACTGATACAGAAAATAGTCCAATCGATCCAGAGCAATAGGATTGAGGAATTCCCCTTCTTCCATATCGCTCTGGAACAAATTCGGTTCTGCCCACTCTGCATCCAAATGCTGAAAACGGACTAAATTGAATCCCAATTGCGATAGCCGTTCGGCAATATCCGGCGCCAGATTTTGAGGAGGAAAACAGGCTGAGCCAATCATGCTGGTTCCCCAAAAGCGTATTTCCGTTCCATCTTCGAAAACGAGACGATCGTTTTCCACGCCAAGAAAACCGTGCTTACCTGCAGGAGGATCCAGTAAATAAGATAGATTAATTGGAGACTCATTCCTTGGAAAAGGAATCGGTTTCCATATTTCTGCTTGTATGGTTTGTATAGGGAACAATAAAAAAAGAGCGAAAAGAAAAAGTATCATTCTAGGGGTATGACGATGTTTTTTTTATTAAACGAAGGATGACGCCGTACTGTCACACCATGAAGGAAGAACATACTTACCTATTGAATTATAAGGTATTATGGCTCATAACTTAATATAAAAACTAACTATATACTTGATCGCTGTTTTTGTTGAGCGAATTCACGTGTCCATGTAATCGCTTTAGGGATTCCTTCGGAAAGAGAAGTTTTCGGTTGATAGCCTAGTAATTGCTTGGCTTTTTCGATATCGGCTATGTAGCGGGTTACTTCACCCGGTTGAGTGGGAGTGTATGAGATTTTCGGCTCCACTCCAACCGCTTTCCCGATGAACTGCGCTAGATCGACCAGACTATTCCCTTCACCGCAGGCGAGATTGATGGTTTGGTTCATAACCTCTTTATTCAATAATTTATGAATACCGAGATTAATGCCATCCACACAATCATCGACATAGGTAAAGTCCAAAATCTTTTCTTTCCCGTGAATAACAATTGGTAATTCCTGTGAAATTCTTTTGATGAACAAGGGAGTAACACGTTCCATCCGCTCCAGATCGTTATCGTACCTTCCATAGACATTGCTGAAGCGAAAGACAATATATGGAAGCCCGTAGCACTGGGCATAGGAATAAATAAACGCCTCTCCCGCAATTTTACTGGCTGAATACGGACTTTCCGCCACCACGAAATCGGCACAGGATTCGTTGGTGACATGCCGGTGTATATCCCCATACACTTCGCGGGAACTACCAAAAATAATCGGAATATTCGCCAGCCGCGCGCTTTCCGCCACTTTGAACGTCATATTCACGTTCTGTAAGGCGCGGGAAGGTTCCCGCACCAATTCGAAAACCTTCGCATGGGCCGCCAGATGAATGATGATATCGATTTCATATCCTTTGATCAACTCCAGCAATCGGCCGACGCAATCCGATGTCAAGTCCACGTATCGCATGGAAATTCGATCTGTCCACGTGTTCGGACGGCAATCGATTCCAAGAACCGAATGATCTTCTGATAACAGCCGAAGTCCCAAATTTGTTCCGATTTGCCCACTAGATCCGGTGATGAGTATATTCAATAGCTTATTCCTTTATATTTGGAATCAATACAATCTAAAAATCATGCTTATAACGATGCGTTCCGTCAAGGATTACGGCCAAACAAAAAGGCCGGTAACGAGTTACCGGCCAGAATGCATTTCTATTGTATACCGTATTTTATTTCAGTGAAATTTCATCCCCTTCATCTTGCTCTTCCACTTTCATACCGATTTCAACATTTGGCTCTGGTTCCGGTGAATCACCCAAAGCCGTTATGACGAGAGAAAGTGAATCGAGTGTCTTTTTCAGGATTTTTAATTGACTTTCCGCGACCTTGGTTACATTGCTGAATTGCTGAAGAACATCGTCCATCACTTGAGTTTGTTCCGATTCTTCGGAATTTTCGATGATCCTCTTCGCCCGTGCTCTCGCTTCGGCGATTTGACTGGAAATTTGCTCATGAAATGTATCCATCTTCGAAGTCAAGGTACCGACTTGCGTCTTGATGCCTTCAATCTCCTGAGGATTGAGGAATGCGTGAGTAACAGCCGCTTCTTCAGCAGACACTTCCTTCAAGGTTTTTATTGAGGATGCAATTCCTTCAATGGTCTTCGCCAAGGATTGAAGTTCAGCAGTAGTTTCTTCCTTGCTTTTCGTTAAATTCGACTTGAGTTCGATTTTGGTATCTTCCAGTCCTTCTGTCGCTAAGTACAAAGATTTCATCATGTTGTTCGCCGTGTTGTCCACCGCGACACCGAGATCGATGATTTTTTGTTGCAGGGCGGATAGATTTTCGTCGATTCTCGCTTCGATTTGACCCGTTTTTTGATCTAATTTCGCAAATTCCACTTCACTTGTTTTACGCCAACCCGGAACTAAATTGTTCAACTCTTTGACAGTCTTTTGCGATTGATTCACTTCCGTTTGGAGTGTGCTTACCCGATTGGCCAAGGTGTTGAGTTCAGTAGTTAATTTGCTTGATTCGGTTTCAACTCCCTTCATTAATGAATCAACCACAGCAGCCATTTTTGCCAATTGTTCCGATTCATTCTTGTTGGATTGTTCGATCAAATCTTGGAGCGTTTTTGTTGATGTATCGAGTTGAGTGATTAATTGATTGCCCATCTCGTCGAGATTCTGATCGACGCTTTTCATCACAGTGAGGATTTCGCGGCCCGTTTGTGCGGTTTTTTCTTCAATTCCGGCAAGAAGATTCTTGACCTCTTTTGTGGTTTCCGTTTGATTCTGCGAAAGCAGAGAGGCGATTTCCTTTTCAGATTCTTTCAACTCACGGCTAATGAGAGAAGCCGTTTCCGTCCGATTCTTCTCCAATAAAGCACCATTGTTGTTGATCGCTTTCAAAATTTGGTTGTAACGTTGTTCTTCATTGTTGGTTAAATCCAGGATTCCTTTGGCGAGCACGGATGTCGTATCCGTGACTTTCATGCCGATTTCTTTCTGCAAACCGGATAAATCTTCGGAAACGTTCTGGCTCACTGCCGTGACGACTTCATTCGAGTCGGTTTGCATCTGTTTTTCCACCCCGTCCAAGCGGTAATCCACGAATGCTGCCATTCCTACCCAGGAACCGACGATCGTGACCAGCCCGGTTACTACCAATCCAGTAGAAACGCGGTGTTCATTGTTCTGCATGACTTCGTTCTCTTGCGGAGATAGTTTGTTGTTCTGCATGATTGCACTCCTTTTCTGCAGGTATGGTGTTGATTCGGCCTTTCCTTCACTTGATTTCGACCGAACGTTGTTTGCTAGAAACCAGTTGATTTTTTACGATTTATTGCACGGTTGCGCCACATAAAAGAAGGCGGAACCATCTTTCGGCTTTTAACGCAGTGCAATACCCTCAAATCCTGGGGAGCGCAATAAAGACGGGAACACATAACACGAAATATAATTGCAGGCCGGAATACATATAAAATTGCAGTCGAAGATATTCAGAGTTGAAGATAGACCGTTCGGAAAATCCGATCGAGCCGTGTATTTTTCCAGATATATAGACCAGCCGAATTTCCTTCAAAAAGGGGCTGGATTTTTTCTGACACTAATTCGATTCGGGGATCATCCGACCGGCAACATCATCTCTACCCGCAATTTTCCATGACCGGACAGAACCCTCAACCCCGATTCGTCTCATATATCATGCCTGAACTTAATGCATATGTCAATCAATTTTTCGCGAATTTCTTCAAAAAGATGATCGATTTCCAAATTCCGATCTCCTTTTATGGATAAAACAAGCGTCCTCGCTTGTAAAACAAGTTGTCCCAATTCAGTTTGTACGAAAATCCTGTAAAATTATACAGTATATGTACATCTTTGTTTGAGAAAACACAATCGGATATTCATTTCCCTTTGGAGGTTTGAATATGGGTGATGCCCTGGTTTCACTGCGTGATGAAATTCGGAAACAGGGAGAAATTCCTGTTGATCTGGAGTTGAAGTACAAAGTGGTTTTCAGCACTTTGAGTGGAAATCTCCCCGTGAATAACGCCATTGTCGGTACCATCCTGGATTTTCCGGTTCAACTGGAATTGAAATACACTGTCATTCCAAACACATCGGGACATTTCCCGGTCAATACGTTATTGCATGGAACAATCGGCGAGGAATATTTCGAAGCGAAAATGCCTTATAAAATCGTGTTCTCGACCATCGCCGGTAACATTCCAATCAATACGGGAATTGCATGGCAGGCGGTGAACCAACAATATTTTTTGCACATGCCGTATTCACTCGTCCCCGGAGCCGCACGAGGAGACGGTGAAAACAGCGCAGCGAGTGGGACAAGCGGAATGAAGGCAAAGAAAGCCGTCGCGCCGAAATTTGCTCGTGGAAAAATGATACAGCCGGACGAATTACCCATTGGTGATTCAAAAATTCCCTCGGAAGCGGGACGGCCGATTTGTACCGGCATATACGGTCACATTGGGGATATCGAAGTGGATATCGGCTTCCGCTTTACGTATTTCTGCAACACTTCCAGTGGACGCAACCCAATCAATGTTCGTGCATTGGGATTTTTGCGACATCGAACCACTGTTTCATAATGAAATAGGATCGAGTTCAGTTCAATAAGAATTGTAGATTTTATCGAGTTAATATTGTCTTCTCCTTTATCCCTTGTCCGATTCCTCATACACTTGTAACCTTACTTTTCTGTAAGTTTCTGGTCAATTTTCGATTAAGCAATCGATAGTACCCCCCATATTCGCAATAAGCAAAAAGGAGTCACGTTCATGAAAGGTGTCGAGGTTGGCAAAAAAAGAAATATCGCCGTTGTCGGAAATCACGCTGCAGGGAAAACCACCCTGATCGAAGCAATTCTTTATCATACCGGTGCCATCGAGCGTTTGGGAAGAATCGACGACGGGAACACTTTCGCTGATTACCTCGAGGAAGAAAAAGACCGAAAAATTACTATCTCCTCCAAATTGCTTCAATGCAATTTCAAAGGCCATCATATCAATTTAATCGATACTCCCGGGTATACAGATTTTATCGGAGATATCCTCGGGGCATTGCGGGCAGCCGATGTCGCGTTGGTTGTGATCAATGCACAATCGGGTGTCGAAGTGGAAACCGAAAAAATATGGGAATTTTTAGAGGAATATGAAATCCCTCGCGTTGCCGTCATGAACCGAATGGATAAGGAACACGCGGATTTCGACAAGTCTCTCCAAAAACTCGAAAATGAACTCGGTGCACAAGTCTGCCCAGTTTGCCTCCCCATTGGCAAGGAAGATTTATTCAGCGGCGTCGTCGATTTGGTTATGGATAAAGCCCTCAGTTTTGACGATAAAGGCAAAATCACAAAACAAGGTTCCATTCCCGATGACATCTCAGATTATGTCGAAGAATACCGCCAAAAAATGATCGAAGCATCCGTGATGTCAGATGACGATTTGATGGAGCGCTATCTGTCCGATGAAAAGATTTCAAATGATGAAATTCGGAAAGGCTTATGCGATGGTGCACAATCCGGTACCATCGTCCCCATTTTCGTAACTGACGCATATCACTGTATCGGTATCGAAGCCTTGTTGGATTGCTTCATCAATTATCTTCCCGATCCAACGAAACGACAAACCTTCCCCGCTATGAAAGAGGGAAAAGACGAAGTATTCCAACAAGAAATCAAAGATGACGGACCCGGGATCGGCTTTGTTTTTAAAAGTATGGTCGATCCTTTCGCCGGGAAAATTTCCTTTATCCGGGTCATGAGCGGATCCATTACAGGGGATACCGAATGGTTCAACCGGACACAAAGCGTAAAGGAAAAAGTCGCCCATATTCTTTCCGTCAATGGGAAAAAACACAATGCAATCCATGAGGCCTCCGTAGGCGATATTATCGCCATCACGAAGAATGAGGGATTCGAGACGAACGATACGGTCTCAACATCGGCCGGCGATCTGCTGGTTACACCCCCTCGTTATCCTCAACCTCCTGTACATATGTCTCTGCATGCCGCTGATAAAAATGAAGAAGATAAAATCGGCACCGTTCTTCCCAAAATCGTTTCCGGTGATCCGACAATCCAAGTGAAACGGGATACTGAAACCAAGGAAACGGTTATATCAGCCGCCGGGCAATTGCAAATCGATATTATCGCAAGCCGGATGAAAAACCAATTCAAACTCAATGTCACACTCGATATCCCCAAAGTAGCGTATCGCGAAACGATTTCCTCCTCAGGGGAAGGAAGCTACCGCCATAAAAAACAATCAGGGGGTCGTGGCCAGTTTGCTGAAGTTCATATGCGCTTGAAACCGCTTGAACGCGGCCAGCATTACGAATTCATCAACAACATATTCGGCGGAGCGATTCCGTCGAAATTCGTTCCCGCCGTTGAGAAAGGGATTGTCGATGCAATGGAACGCGGAATCATCGCCGGTTACCCCATCGTTGACATCAGCGTGGATCTTTTCGACGGGAAATATCACGAAGTTGATTCATCTGAGATGGCCTTCAAGATCGCTGCATCGATGTGCATGCGTCAAGTGGCACGTGAGAAATGCAAACCGATCCTTCTCGAACCGATTCAAAACGTAGAAGTCAAAGTACCCGAAGAATTCATGGGAGACGTCATGGGGGATCTCAATTCCCGCCGCGGCCGGGTAATGGGAATGAATCCTCTTAAAGGAAAACAACTGATCAAAGCTCAAGTTCCTTTATCTGAAATGTATAAATATCCTATCGATCTCCGCTCCCTTACACGAGGCCGTGGAACGTTTGAAATGGAATTCTCCCATTATGAACCGGTCCCGAACGAACTGACCGAAAAAATCATCGCTGCCAGCAAAATGGAAGAAGAGGAAGAAGGGTAATCAGCCAATAGACTCTATACGAAGTAAGAAAAGGGGTAGACACGTAGGTCTACCCCTACATTTTGTAGGGACAATCCTTTGGGATTGCCCTCCGTCGAAATAGAGTAGACACATAGCTCTACCCCTACATTTTGTAGAGGCAATCTTTTGGATTGCCCTTCGTCGAAATGGGGTAGACACATAGCTCTACCCCCAATGTCATTACCTGAAAGGTAAATCGAGGAACATCCCCCAACAACTGAAACGTAAATCAAGAAGCTTACCCCAACGGGGTTTAAGATGACAGCCAGTGGGCATCGCCCCTGGAAATGGTCAGCATCCTTACAATCCCACCCTGAAGGGGTGGCAGAAAAGACGATCTTCTTTCACCCTGTTGGGGTAGGATACTTTAATTGCCACTTAAAGGAACACAACATCCATGCGATACGAGTGGTTTATTGCGAAACGCTATCTTCACCCAAGAGGTGGAGCCACATTCATTTTTCACCTGACTCTCATTAGCATCGCCGGCGTTGCGTTGGGAGTGGCTTCTCTCATCACGGTGCTTTCTGTGATGAATGGCTTTGCCAATGATTTACGTTCCAAAATCCTAGAGGGGCGTTCGCATATTGTCATGAAGTACTTCGAGGGACTCGAGGACTATCGATCCTATCTTCCACTCTTTTCATCAGTGGACAATGTGGCCGCCTGTTCACCGGTCATCATGAAATGGGGGATGTTGTTTCCCACAGATTTCCATCATTATACTCAAAATGCCGTTTATTTCTTTGGCGTCGATCCCACGTTGGAATCCCAAGTGACTCACATCGACCAAAAAATCATTGCCGGCAGTATGGAAAATCTTCAGGAACCACTACAAGAAACCGACAACAAAGAACCCATCCAAATCACGGAACTGGCGGATATGGCAAGTCCCCGGGAAACGGCCCCCGGCATTGTCATCGGACGCGAATTGGCGACTTTTCTTTTTTCGGTTCCGGAAACGGAAGACAATCAAAAAGCCTTCGAGAAAGTCCTGGGGATGAGAATAACCTTGATCACCGTCCCCAATGAATCGGAATCCATCACCATGGGCGCCACAAAATCGGCGATCTTCAAAGTCGTCGGTGTTTTTGAATCCGGACATTACGAATTCGATTCCTCCTGGGTTTATATTTCCATTTCTTCCGCCCAATACCTTCTCGATATTCCCGGACAAGTCACCGATATTCATTTCCGATTGAATGACCACACCAAACAAAAAACCACAGAAACATGGAAGCAAATATACGAGATCAACCGCCGGCACATCGAAACTCGCGGCTACGCAGAGACATGGATGCAGATGAACAAAACCTTCTTCAACGCTCTGGAAATCGAAAAACTGACAATGAACTATATTCTTAAAATTATTATACTGGTTGCCACATTCAACATCATCGCCACCCTTTTTATGGTCGTAACCGAAAAAACACGAGATATCGGCCTCCTCCGCGCCGTGGGTGCGGGGCGGCGCAATATCATGAGAATTTTTCTCCTACTAGGCATTTTTGTAGGGACAATCGGAGCCGTTATCGGTGTGATCGGAGGATTCGGAATTTGCACGCTCATCCAATGGTTCCCGCCGGAACTTCCAGGAGAAGGACAAATCTATTACCTGAAATATTTGCCCTGTGAAATGGAATGGATGGATTTCCTGGGGGCCGCCCTGTATACCATGCTTGTCAGTTTTCTGGCGTCCATCTATCCGGCGGTAAGGGCTTCCCGCTTGATACCGGTCGAAGCGTTACGCTTCTCGTAACGCGATTTCACTTTCATCCGCTAATTTCCCCATCGCTAACAATGCGCCAATGGTATGATCCTCGCCTGTGGAGAGCATCTTCTTCAGCGTATCTTCCCATGGCTCTTCATTTTCCAGTGAACCAGCACCGTCGGTTAGATTTAATCCAAGGAGTTTATACATGACTTCGGAGATCATCAAATTATCAGGATCGGCATTAGGATAATAATACTCCTTTTTACTATCGAGATGGACCAATCCCGTCGTTTCAAGATCACGAAGGCAGCGCCGAATACGGCCGGGCATCCACCCCATGCAATCCTCCATATCCTGTAAATTCATGCCTCTCTTGTATTCTCGAAAATGATGGCTTATTTCGAAGAATAACCGAAGTGAATGAATCGGCCGATGCGCCCGCCCAACTAATTTTCGCCTTAGTCGTCCCAAATGACGGTCATAATCTTGAATGGTCGTTGCGATAACCGGCCCCAAAAGAAAACATAAGAAACTGTAATATAACCATAAAATAAAAATCGGAATGGCAGCGACCGTCCCGAAAACCGTATAGTAACCCTGCTGACTGGTTGTGAATGAGATATACAAATCGAATGACACCTTTGCCGCTTCCCACAAAATGGCAGACAAGGCGCTGCCGATCAACGCCGGTACTAAATTCACATGAACATTCGGCAAATATCGATTGGCAAACAAAAACGCAATCAGAGTGAACGAATACGAAACAAAATGCTGTAACAACCATTCCGCCCATTTTTGCTGCATAAACCGAGTGACAGTTTCACTCTCGGCCAACTGAGTGGTGTAATAATACGACATACCCAACAAAAGGGGAGTCAATGTCAGCAGAATCCAAAATGAAACAAATTTCGTGAACAAACTCCGCCGTTTTCGTACTGCCCAAATTTCATTGAAAGCATGCTCAATGCTGTTATACAAACAGACACTCACCAATGCAAGAAAAATCAAACTGATAAATCGCAGCGCGGAGGTTTTTTGGATAAATTCCAGCATATCCTGTTTGGCTTGAAGAATCTCTTCGCGGGCACCATTGGCCACCCCTGGCACGAATTGCTCAAATAAGAAATCAAAAACATCATTGCTTAGACTTCTTTCCTTCTCCTTCACAAGCCGCATTTCCTGCTCTTCTTCAGTGGTAGTGGCCGGCGTGACATCCTGAACAGAAGTGAACGCGCTCAAAATAGACAAGGAAACAGCGAGAATCGGCACAAGTGAAAGAATCGTCGTATAAGCACAAACAGACGCATGAGCCAGCACACTTTTATCATTGAAAACTTTCCAGGAAATGCGCAAACCATAAATCATTTTCCCAGCCGTTGATTTGGGATGAGGGGTGCTGAAAAAAGAACGTACTGCCGGATGAGACAATGGATGGAAAAGAAAAAAGAGCAGTTTTCGGAAATCAACCACGGGAATCCACCAATCCTGACACTACGGCAAAAAGAAAAATTTGTGGTGCGGACATCCTGTCTGCACAATATAATAGAGATAAACTGTTTCCATCATTCTTTTTACTGCCGCATCAATCCTGTTCGTAGTATCAATTTAGTAAATTTTCATATCGCGCAACCACGCAGCAATCATTTCGCTCCCAATCGGTCCCTCAAGTACTTCCAACAAATCGGATGCCCTCGCCGTTTGATAAGCTTGTACGGCCCATTTCGTATCGAATTTCCCTTGCGTGTTGAAAAGAATAACAGGCGTAGGGGCAAGAAGCGCTTGAGCGGTGCGTACATCTCCGGCTCTTCGCAGACCGGGAACAAATAAATCTTCGAGATACAAGGAATCTTGCTCTCCATCAAAGCCGTATGTATCGATAATCACACTGTTTAACGGTTCCATTATAGCTGCAGCCAGCAAACTCCATATTCCGGCTTGGCCAAGTCCGATCAGATTAATCCGTTTCGCTTCAGAGCGTGAATCCAAATAGGCAGCCGCAGTGAGAATATCTTGGATCCGCACGGCCATTGTCGTCCGATTGTAAGTCAAAAAATGGCTTGTATCGGTGTCACGGACAGTTTTCGAAAAGGGAGAATGAAATTCACCAACCAAAAACACATCCGGCATGAATAGGAGCTGTCCCCCATCCAATATGGTTTGCACAAATTCCGAGGGTTTCCCCGTATCCGTATCGATCAACTTCACTTTCCCCTTTTCGTGCACGATCAATGTACCACATTGAGATTGGTTCCAGTTATTTGGTATCAAAAGAACACCAGGAATTTGATCGTCGGCTTCCTTCCGGCCAATGATCACCTGCTCGACTGTCAATCCCTCAAGTTTGTGAATGCCGATTCTTTGGATATCGAGTTCATTCCTTGAAGGTTGCTCCGCTCCTAAAACATGCTGTAATGCCGTGCCCGCTCGTCGACGTAGTGAACGCAACGCGCGCTCATCTGCGGGAAATACTTCCTGCAACTGTTTTTCCGACTCCTCTTTCAAATAAGAGACCAGCTGCTCCTCATTGACGGCATTTTCAGGTAAAGAATCGGGAAACACCCGTAAGTTCTCATCCTTCTCCACTTCGAATGGTTGTTCACGCAGTTTCTCGGCGTCCTCAATTCCAAGCAACCATTTTCCGAACCATGCATACACCGCCTCACGGCTTTGTTTATTGTAATTATGGGGAGCATCCACTTGTACAGAATGAACTTTTCCCTCGGCATCGAATAAACGATAAATCGAGCGAACGGCCGGAAATTCGATGCGGGGAGTCTCGAAAGTCCAATCTCCGGTAGCGGAAACCATCAAAAGAGGCCGTGGCGCCATCATTGCCCCGAATTCAACATTATCGGCATCAATCCGTAAATTCGGGGCATTCTCACACAAACATCCACCTTGAAAATGCGCCGAGATCATATTGACAGGAGCGGCCACTTTTACTCGTTTGTCGACAGCCATTAAACAAAAAGTCTGTGTACCGCCACCGGAAGCCCCGGTACAACCTATCCGGTCCGCATCGACGTCATCCAGGCTACAAAGAAAGTCTACAGCGCGAATGCTGTTCCAAAACTGTAATCCATGCAGGGAAATTCCCCAAAGCCATTCCGCGGGACCACCGAATTGATGATCGACTTGCTTGCTGTCGACATACCCCACCATATCATATGTGAAAACGACATATCCCTGCCGTGCCAAATTGATCGCTCGTCCTGGGACGGAGCCTCTTTCTTCATTCGCCAATCTCCCCTCGCTCCAATGCCCATGCGGAGATACGACTCCAGGAAAAGGACCGATTTTCCCATTCGGCCGATACAGGTTTCCTGTCACAAAGAATCCCGGATAACTCTCAAAATACACTTTCTCGATTGTGTAATCCTCATGCTCGATGCGGTCAAATATTTTTGCGTTCAAAGCACATTTATCCGGAAAAGGGTAAGCGCCCATACTCACCAGGATGTGATCGTGCAAATCACGTTTCCGCTGCAACCATTTCCAAATGCTATCGTATTCGGGAAACGGATAATAATGCTGATTCGAGCGCACAATCTCCACTCGCTCGTCTTCGACAGTTTGGGTAGAATTCGGAAATACTTTGGTGAGTGAAAAATAGTCTTCCGGATTCCAGTTCGGATTGAAAGATAAAGCAAACCAACCGACAATGTTCGGTTTCAGAATCTGCCGGTTCTCATCCGACACGATTCGAAAAGAGATTCTCCCTGTTTCATCCGCGTGAAAAACGCCGAGTTTCTTCCAGGAAAACGCCTCGGTAGAATTCTCGTTGGGTATTGCTTTGAATCGTTCGCCACGTAGATGAACAGTAATGGCTTCGGAATCCTTAGACCATACCCAAACGGAATAATCCCCGACATCTTCGATCCGGATGCCTTCCACCATTGAATCTTGTATCTCATCATGACAGAGAAAAATCGTTTCGGCATAGGAAGGAGTAGAACATACTCCTAAAAGTAGCACACATACGATAAACCAGACATTTTCTCTACGAAAAATAAAACTATCCATAGCGATTCCTCTTTTCTGAATACGAATTCCACATTTCTTTATTTCTCTATCATTAAATCATGATGTCACAAAATGATGAAGGCACTATCCGAGATATGCCACTTCATTTCCTATCCGGGTAATAAGTGAATGGGTAAACATTTCAAGTCAGAAACAAAACAAGACAACGATTTATTGACGATGACTTTTGGTGGAACTTTGTTTGGGATTATAAAAATTTTCTTTTCGGGTTGCGGTCCCGGAAAATGAAGATTCTTTGCTTTGAAGGTAACGTGTCCGGCGTTTGTGCCGAATAAAACGGCTTAAATTTTTCTTATATACATACCAATCCTGAATACAAACTGTACCGTCATCCACATAACGGCAGACCACTTTAGGAACGAAAATATAATTCTCATCGTTATCCGGTTCCGGTCCTTTTTTATCGGTATAGAAGCAAATGTGATAGTATTTTCTCACTTCTTCTTCCAGCATTCCATTCATTACCAGTTCAGCCATTACTTCCCCTCACAGGTCCATCCAGTTGTACGACGGCGAGATTGTGCCCGCTTCCGGCTCCATCCCGCCGAAATGAAAAATAGCGTTCATCACAGCAAGTGCAATCCTTGCTGATATCTATATTTTCATTCAAAATTCCGGATTGAACAAGCTGAAGACGATTGAGCTGTTTCAAGTCAATCTTCATGGAATCCGGAAAAAAGCATTCCGAATACTGTCCCCAATTTTGTTCGATCGTATTCCATACTTCTGTTCCCACTTCAAAACAACAACGGGAAATCCCCGGTCCGGCCCAAACCACGATTTCTTTTGCGGAAATCGAATATTCCTTTTGAATCCGCCGAACCGTCTTGCCGGCAATGTCTCCATTAGTGCCGCGCCATCCCGCATGAGCGATTGTCACGAAGCGCTCCGAGCGATCAGCAAATATCAACGGGATACAATCGGCCACCAAAATCGCAAGCGGGATATCGCGCTCGCATGTCATCATCGCGTCGCCTACTCCAACCTGCCCTTCACCGGTCAACGCTCCTGAGCCTCGATGCGTAAGATTGACAACCCAAATTTCAGTTCCATGTTCCTGATACACGTGTGTCAAGAATTCGGCTTGAATCCCGAGCTGCTCACAGGCCTTACGGCGCGCAGTGAGAACCTCCTTTTGCACTCCCTGTTTAAAACTATAATTGTTTCTTTTCTTACCGGATTTTCCCGGCAGAAAAAATCCATGACGAATCCCTTGTAGTTGGCTTAACAGCTTCGATTGAACGATCTCCATCTTACCTCTCTTAATCGATAAATACGATTCAGACAAATAATGGATGTCGGAAAAGAATCCGTTCGTTCCACTATTCGTTCCATCGATTTCGGTTAATATACCCTTGAACTATAGTATAGAATCGATTCAGGACTTTGAAGCAGTCATTCTCAATGATACGATAAATGATATCGATTGGTTGATGTAACATACTAAAAATAAATACAATCGATAAAATCACATTTACCCGATACCATGAAATTCGCATTCAATATGAATAAAAACTCCGGGATTTTATGGATCCCCTTATCTTTACTCTATGCATTTTTGGCTACCCTAGTCATTCCCTTCTCCTGCAATCAATCCAATACCAATCTATCCGTCATCGATATCACGCCCTACATCGAGGAAGACAATTTGAATGAGGCAGCCCGCATTCTACTCAAAGCTCAGATCGAACACCCGAACGATGCGGATTTACTCTACAATTTGGCGGTAGTCCGAAGGCTGCAAGGGAAAATCACAGATGCCAAAAACATGATCGAAAAAGCGCATCAGCTCGCTCCGGACAAAGATGCAATCAAAATGCTGATGGCTGAAATTTTGCTGGAAATCGGGAATGCGGAAGCCGCATGGGATTATTTCCAAACCGTCAGTGAAGAAGGACGTCATCGCTCTCATTCTCAATATATACTCGGTTCGATCTATGCACAGATGCAAGACTGGCAACAAGCCCAAGGATGTTTTCAGGCCGCGATCGAGTTGGACCAGCGGAATACTACGGCAAAAGCGGCATTGGCCATCGTACTTGTCAACCTTGGAAAAGAAAACCAAGCTGAAGCGATTTTAGCGGAAATTGAAAATCCCCCCGGCAAGTCACTGCAAGCGACCAAACAAATTGCAGAAGCCTATCTAGCGCTTGGCGACGCCAAAAAGGCATACGATCTTGCCTATCCTTTGACAAATGAGTATTCAATGGATGCCGAACTTTGGAGTTTGATCGGTCGAGCCGAACTCATCCTCCTCCACTTCAGCGAAGCGGAAAGCGCCTTCACCCGTTGTCTGGCCTCAACCAATGCAAATCCTTGGAATCGAGTCGAATATGCAGAAATGCTCTTCGCCGCGAAAAGAGAAGATGAAGCATTGGCTCAAGCGACCGAAGCGGAAACCACACTCGAACGTTCCGGTATTCCTATCAAAAATCCCAAGTTATATAATTTACTCGCTACCTTATACGCGCGAAGAGGCCAGATGCTACTCGCACATAAATATCTGAAGAAATCCCTACAAATTGACCAAACTCAACATCAAGTCAAAGAATTGTTAACGAAAATCACAACCGATCGATCTACAGAAACAACAAGCGTTCCCGGACCCTGATCATGAATCTTGCCATCGAAACAGTTTTAATCCCCCAAGACGAGATCGAACAAAAAATCAAAGAATTAGCTGCTGATATATCACGCATATATCAAAATGAGGAGATTATCCTTCTTTCTGTATTAAAAGGCTCGATTGTATTCCTTGTCGATCTAATGAAACAGCTGACTTTGGATGTGGAAATCGGATTTCTGTACTTATCCAGCTACCGCGGCGAAACGGAAGCGCAAGGAGCGGTAAAAGAATATGAATTGCCTTTTCCCGCAATTGAAAATCGAAATGTGATTCTCGTTGAAGACATATTCGATACCGGTGCCAGTTTGAATTATGCAAAAAAGCGTTGCATGGAACTTCATCCCAAGTCGTTACGAACATGTGTCCTATTGAAGAAAGAAGAAGTGCAAATGCAGGAACCTTGCACGATCGATTTCCTTGGATTTACAATTCCCGACAAATTTGTAGTGGGATACGGGTTGGATTACCGCGAAAAATACCGCCATCTTCCTTATATCGCTGTCCCTCGGCTTGGGAATCACTAACAGATGGTCGGATGGTTTTCCAACCACTGCCGAAATTTTGGGGATATCCCTTGTTGGGAAGCGGCAGTGATCAGTTGTTTCAAATAGCGGTCGGCTGGTAACAATCCTTCCGCCGTGACATCCGGCCAGGCAACATAAGTCAACGCTTCGAACCTCAATCCCTTGCGGGATTGAACAGTCACTTTCTTTCGGTAATATTTCAAAGAACCGACGCCGGAAACCGAATCCAATTGGCGCAATTCCCGCTCTTGCAAAAGATAGACGATGCCTTCTACAACACTTCCAAAATGGGGAACGATATTTGCCAATCCCCTTTTTTCAAAGCGGAACAATTCATCTTCAAGAACGTTGAATATCAAGCGATATTGAGGCAGGACTGCCGCATCCGTCGTTTCAAAACATATACCGTCCAGCGACAACGCGTGGGGATCAATATGCCGGTTATAGGCAAAATAGCGAACTACATCCACCTGCGATCCTCCCTTTTTTGATACCAACATATCGATTACTCAATTCATACCCCATTTTTTCCGTTGCAATATTATTAAAAAATTCTCTTGTTCGGGGATGCGCGTCTGTTGTCTGCTTCTTTTGTGGAGGGCTTTCCCCTATTGTTGTTGAGACTCTTGTTGTTGAAACTTTTCAATGTATCGGTTTCCCCAACCGAGCGATATTGGGGATCACCGGAAGTACGCAAACCTTCATTCTCCTGAGCGTCCGGTGATAAACGATTCTCCTCTGGAAGCCCTTGCTCCCGTCTCATACGGCTCATGGCTCTCTCGATGGCTTGCTGTTCATTTTCAACTTCATCGCTCCAATCCAGATATTTGTCAGCCACCTCCGTTTCAATGAACCCGGTCGCACCCTTCTGTTGCAATTCTTTTACATGTTGAATATTGTCGACTTGAGCGAACGAATAGGGATCGTCGATATTGACAATCGTCGGTGTAATGAAAATCAATAATTTCTTTTTATCACTGGATGAACTTTTATTTCGAAACAAAGCCCCCAAAATGGGAATACTGCTCAAAATCGGTACCCCGGAGTGTGATTTTTCTGTACTCCGATTGATAATTCCACCCAACACGACGGTTCTTCCACTTTTAATTGTTACAGCGGTATCGATAAACGACCCGTCCACGGCAAGCGCTTCACCGAGATTGCTCAATTGAACACGGCGAGGTTTCGTATCCTGCATTCCGATATACATTTCGACATATCCCGCTTCACTGGCATAGACTTCCAATTGAAGGGTCGTACCGACATCCCGAAAATTTTGGGTATACATATCATTCCCATACCCTCCTCCTCCATAGTAGCCACCACCATACCCACCGTAAGAGCGTGTCGAATAGGGTTCCTGCGAACCAAGGTTGAACGATCCGACTTGACCATCCTGAATCAGGAGCCGTGGACTGGCAATAATTTCCGCTTCTCTTTTTTCAACCAAGGCATTGATTTGAAAGCGATAACTCCCCTGCCGAACATCCATCAGCGTCAAACCTTCCCCCGAAGTTGTCAGAAAAGGATTGAAGGTGAAAAAATCGCTTCCCGTCGTAGAACTGATCGAAGGGGCTGCGGGATTGCCTCCTGCACCGATATCCGAACCAAAAGCAGCCGACGTACCGAACGAAAGAGATTTCCCCGTATTGATCTGGACGATGTCGGCTTCCACATAGACCTGCTGATTGGGAAGATCGAGTTCTTGGATCAACTTCACGATTTGATCAATGATAGAAGGAATATCTTGTAGAAAAAGCCGAGAGGTTCGTGGATCGAAATCCACATATCCGTTTTCGGTTAACAAACCTTCAATAATGGGAATAACATCTTCAGGTAACGCAAAAGCGAGTGGAATCACTTTGAATTCCAATTCGATATCCAACTGTTCAATGATCGCCTGAGCCATATCCAAACGCTCCGGCGTATCCGTGATGATAATCAAGTTGTTCCGATAATCGATGAATAGTTCCCCCTGCGCCGTACTGATCACTCCTTCGAGTTGGTCGGCGATTTCCTGGGCGTTGGCATATTTGATCGGGAAGACACGCGTTTCCGTCCGGACATCCAATTGTTGGATCAGTTGAGACATTTCTTCAACCACTTCCGGAAGATCCGTCACGATGATTTTGCGGGTATCCGGGTCGATAATGACCCGCCCGTTTTGACTTCGCAATCCGTCTAAAGCACTTTGGAGTTGTTCAATATCGACATACTGCGGACTGAAAGTACGCGACATGAGTTCCACTTCCGGCATTTTCAGATCCGCGATATCCCCTTCATTTCCAATGCGGACGACACCGGTATCAAGCGTCACAAAATCGAGACCGTTTGCCGGCAGCACGGTTTGCAACACTTCCCGCACCGTGGGATTTTGCAAATTGAAAGTGACCTGCGGATCAACCCCTTTATCCAAGACCATCTGCAACCCACTTTCTGCCTGAAGGATTCCCAGTATTTCGGATAGTTGGATTCCCCGCGCTTCCACAGGCCCTTGAATCCGTTTATTAAGTCCGGATTCATCTTCCTCTTCCGCAGGCGCGTTTTGCGGCTGAGGTGGAGGATTGGTTTGTTGCGCTCCCATTAACGCATAAGGAATACAACTCATGAGAAGTAGCATAGAGATCGTTTTTACTATGGATTTCTGATTAAACAAAGTTTTTCTCCTTCTATGGCATACCACGAGGTAGGGGCGGTTCGCGAACCGCCCCTACGCAATGATATTATCTTCGTTTTCGTTGCTGCGAAGTTTTCGCCGGCGCTTCTTGATTGATAATACGCACGGTTCCGGACTTGACATCTTTGACCTTCACCCACGAGGGCCGCGTGTTCGCTTCCAAAATCTCGAAATCACCGAACGTTTCCGTAACGACATCTCCCACTTTTGCACGAATGGACTGCCCGTCATATCGTTGCAGAGACACCCACGAACCGGTTACGTATTTCAACTTATAACCACTCGCCGGAACAATCGGCGTCGGAGTGGGTGGAGGTAGCGGTGTTGGTGACGGCCGCGGAATCGGTGTCGCCAATGAGCGAAATGCAACAGAATTGTTGAAAACCGTGATAATTTCATTTTTAACCTTGATTTCTTCACTCTTGAGTTGTTCTTTCGCTTCCTCCATGGCGACTGTCGGATCATCGAATTCATACACCGTTCTCTCGTACAAATAATGCTTTACTTGCAACGCAAGAACGACCGCTGAAAAAATCAATAAGAGTGACAAGATCAAATAAGTCCATATGACTTTTCGTTTATTCATGACCGTCTCCTTTTGTTCTTCTTGTTCTCTTCAATTTCATCCGGACGATATTCGATCAACCTGGATATTTCGAGATTGACGGACAAAAGCCCTTTCAGCGGAGATAGATTCATGGGAACCCCCGCCCTCCCCATTGAGATGCCGACTGAACCGACTTCGTTCATCAGGTTGGATACACGGCAATTGGTGATTTCCATGACCTTGGATTCCTTTTCCAACTGATACAGCAAACGCCCGAATTGTTCCGGTGTACAGACAATTCGATCAATCGTAATGGCCACGATCTTGAAATCCTCTTCGCGTTGCGGATCTTTCGGCAAAATACTGCTATATTGATTTTTTAGCCCTACCTCTTCCAAAATCCGAGCCAAATCTTCATTGATTTTCAGAAGTTGTTCCGGATCACTCCCCTCCAATTTAAGTTCCTGCTCCATCTCTTCAAAGGTAGTAGTAATTTGGGCCGCTTTTTTCTGTTCGGCAATCAACGTGTTGATGGCGGCAATTCGATCGTCCATGCCTTCTTGCATGGTAAGCCAATCCTCTCCGACATTCCTGTAAATATAAATACCACCAAACCCAATCGATAAAATGATCACAATTGCAGTCAATGTTTTTTCACTTCGAGTTCGAGCCATTATTTCTTTCCCCTATTTTTGGGATTGTCTTTCACTGTCAATTATCTTGCTGTTTCCACTTCAATGTACAATTGAACGTAAATTCTTGAACTTGAATATTCTTTTGTCCGAGATTCAGCACCTTCGAGTCGTACCGAGGCACCACATTATCGAAGAAGCGTTCCCCACTGGGACTCGTCAACTCGATCAAGGAAGCGTGAATTCTTCGCGCATCCGTATCCGAATAAACCTGCCCGATAATTTCCAATGTCTTCCGTTTCGTGAAAGAGAGAGACTTGATGTAGGTATGTTGCGGCATGATTTCCAGCACACCTTTCACCACATTCAAACAAGAATTTTCGGAATCCAAATAGTGGTCAACCGTGTTGATCTTTTTCCGCATCGTCACCAATTTGGCGTTTGCTTTTTTTAATTCAAGATATTTTGCGTCGATTTGCGAATTTTGGAGATGTTTTTCGTGCCACGCCAAATAACCCGCACCGCTAAATAACGTCACGATCATAAAAATCACAATGATCACATTTTTTCGAAACGCAGATCGTTGGCGTTGCTTTCTCTCCTGGATAAAGGAATCGGGGATCAGATTGATCGTATTGTCCGTACTTTGCAATCCCCGCAAGGCGAGACCGATTCCGCTTGTCAATTCTGTGCCTCGATATTGATCGCTGCGGGGCAAATCTCCATCCATCGGCATTTCGATCGTTGCTTTCGTTTTCACACGTAAACTCAAACCGCGGGGAGGGCCAGCGGGGAAAAATCCTGCTCCGCCGCAGAGAATCATGCGATCGATTCGCATTCCATTACTTTCACACATGAAGGCGCTGATGGAACGAAGGAGCTCCATACCCAATCGATCAACCCATTTCGCAAAATGTTCTCGTTCATTGGGATGAAGGGCGCCAGCGGCTGTCACACGGCCCTGTAAATCCCGCCAGCTCTTCGCTCCGGTAAAGCCGCTCAACAGTTTGTCTTCCTGAATATGCAAACTTCGGCTGAACAAAACAGAATGATTCCGCATAATGCTCAATTTCACAGAAGAACGCCCAAAGTTCACAAGCGCAACGGTCTCATCCGGATTCAAGGAGCGATCGAAAGCAGCACAATCACCGAACACATCCAAGTCAATGGCGTCGATTTCGATCCCCAATTCGTTGCACATTTCCATATAGGGTTCGATTTCACGCGTCAAAGCACATATCATCATGACCCGCGATTCGTGCTCCCCGAGTTTCTCGATCAATTGAAAGGTAATTTCTAAATCTTCCGCCGCAAAAGGGACATGCCGTTCCACATCATACAACAGCATTTCCTTCAATTCCGATCGATTCGAAGAGGGTAACGTCATGTAACGGATCGTCGCCAATTCACGAGGAAATCCCAATACTATACGTCCCTCCATACGATGATGACGTTTGATGGCCTCTTTCAATGCCTCTTTTTGACGTTCATATCGCTTTTCCGTATATTCGATTCCTCCCGGTTCACTCAACGGAACAATAGTCACTTTCCGAATCTCGACTTGTCCCGCATCATCCCCGGCAAGAGACACGATTTTAACAGAAAAATTCCCGATATCGATTCCGGTCGCGAAACGGCGTCCCCGCCCCAATTTTTTCTTTTTTGTACTTGGTCTTCTTACGGCTCTAGCCATTGAACTATCAATCCATTTAGTATTAATTGTCTATCCGATTCTTCTCTCGGATGTCCTTCGAACCTACAGGACGCGGTCAATCCGCTTTTTGGCATCGAATAATGGTTCTATCACACGAACTTGCAAGATCACTTGTTCCAAATCCTCCAATTTATCGGTGTCAAATCCAAACTGAGGCATTTGATTCCATGGAATAAATTCACGCAAAACGACAGCCCGATATCCTTTTTGAATTCCTTCATATTCCGCCAAACAAGTAACGACAAAATTATTGGACGACAAGGATGCAAAAGGATTGAGCTGCTGCCAGACTTGGGGAGTAAAACTGCTTACATTCGTAAAATGAACATCATCCATATCTTCGTTATTTGGTGTTTTGATCACCTGATCATCGTCGGTATAGGTCTCACCATCCCGGCCATCCCGAAACTCCACCCAATCGGAGGCCACACTTTCCGCTTGATCTCCCATAGCTTCATACAACAATGATTCCAACACCTCTTGTTTGACAGTATTAATATTTACACTTCCCGAATACACGGTCACGTAATGTCTCAAACCGAGATATTCCCCCCGCCTGCGATGCCGTCTTCGCATCCGCCCACGCCCCTCGTTCTCTTCCGGATCGACTGTTCCATAGACAATTTCAGGAGTCATTCCCGGTATCAACAAGAGTTCATCCACGGAATCGAAGGGCGCATTCTTGATCACAAACTGTGGCATGCCTTGATCCCGATTCCCATATCCGGAATTATAAAAAGACATTTCATCTGCGCCATCTCGACCGAATGTGTTCCCTCCGGCGTCGGTGGGCACGTCATCCGGATCTCTCCAATCAATGATCGCTCCCGCCAGCATTCTCGCATCTTTCTCTTGAACACCCGTGATTTCAATAAGATGAGCAACCATCTCCAAAGTTGTACCGTTATTGTTCAAGGGAAATTTCGCCGCTTCATCTTCGATATCGACGTAATAAAACCCCACATGTTCTCCGGATTCATAAAAAGGAACTCCTTCGAGCAGCCGCGGGTATTCCGCCCAGGCTTCATTCCCCCCGTCATAATTATACACATCGTCGTCTTCAAATTCGACAATCGTTTCTTCAAACAATTCCCCTGAATCTTTAATTCGATCCTCCCGCAATAGGATCAATGCTTGGCGTAACCCCGCATCGGCAATCGAATCTACAATCGTCACATCCCGCTGGAATCCCACCATTTTGATCTCCAAACTGACTTGACGCACATAAGACAGAGAGACTGTGGAAAGAACAACAATGACCCACAATGTGATTATCAAAACAATTCCGGATTCATGAGAACGTTGTTCCATTTTTATTCACCTTATTCTTAATCCAGGAATCGCAGCAGGCGATTCGGAACGCGGAGGTTGAATGCCCGCAGGATTTCCTTGTCTTCCCCTTGTATGCGATCCACCGCTTTGGCTCATCCGTCCTGCGGGAATATAAGTCGCCGTTGAAACAACATCACCGTTTTCCAACTCTAGCGAAATCTGCGTGATTTGCGGTGGCCCTTTTTCTCGAACGATGACATCACGCATCTGATCAAAATTAGGACTTTGCGGGGATATCCGATATTCCGTCACCAGCTCCTGGGAACTCCAACTCCTTTCCCAATCCTTTCCCGATGAATACCGAAATTGAATAGAATGGATTCCACTGGCAATTAAATACCGTTTACGAATGGTTCCATAATCTCCGATAAATTGTTCGATCGGTGGCTCTCCAAACATCCCCATTGGTCGGAAACGCGCACGCCCCCCCTGGAAAGGAATCACTTGCCCTGCCAAATTCAATTGAAATTGGTACCGGTAAAACCAACTCATTTGCTTCACGGCCAGTAAGGATCGAAGTATTTCCAAAACCAACTCTTTTCGATCCTGATCTACATAAATGGAGCATTCCTGTAAATCGAAAGGCGGAAAACGGTTCAACTGATACACTTTTCGCACAAAGGTAACCGAATTCCCATTTCCCTGAAATACGATCGCTCCCGGATCTTCCTCCTGCACGATCGGCCCTTGAAACATATTGATCAATTCCTCGTACGTTAAATTCCGATATGAATCCGCAGGATGCCAAAACGCATTCGGTGACAAAGCAAACCGCAGTTCTTCCGCCACTTCCCGCAATCCGATACGCGCCGACTGATATAATTCCATCGAGTACTGCCCTGCCAGATACGCTTCCATCCCGACTTTCATACCTGTGTAAACACTCCCAATTACCAAGGCTAAAATGGACATCCCCAGCAAAAGTTCCACAAGGGTAAAAGCATGTTTGGGATTTCGAGCGTCTTGAGTCATCGTCTTTGACTCCGTCCTCTTCCTCGGCTTCGGCCTCGATTCGTTCCACGCTCCCGCATGACTGGTGTAAGACCATTCACCAAATCTTCATTATATCGAGCAGTGGGAACAATTGTCTTCAGCATAAAGCCATCTACTTCTTGCCGGCTCCAGCGGGATCGTCTTCGGCGAGAACGGTCTTCCTCTCCCCATGTTGTCCACACTTTAATGACGTATGCATCGTGTTCCTGGTCTAAATCTACTTGCGCGTGCCATCGGAAATCGGAAGCTCCGGGTTGATCGTAAGATCCTTCATAATACCCAAGATCAGTCGCCGCTTTTCCCCAGCATTGCATTTCAAACCAATGCAATTTCTCTTGGGTTAAAAAAATCGCTTTGGTCGTATCGCGAACGACTCCTGTAATATCCACGCAATTCATCAAGGTTCGCATCAAGACCGTTCCAGCTATGGCGAGAATCGTCATCGAAACCAATACCTCAATCAGAACGAAAGCCCTGGAGCCGGGATTCGGCTCTTGAGATATTCGAACCGATTCACGTAGATCAAATATAGTTCGGATCATCATACATTCCTCGATAAAATTCCGATCCATCTTCCTGCGTCGTACCTTCCATACTTTTGATCACACCGGTCGCCGGAGAAATCTTGATAAAGACTCGATTTTCATCCCAAGCTTCTTTCGCCAACCGAAGAATTGTGATATACGCAGCATCGGCAGAGCCGTCCGGATAAAAATGAATTTCTCCTTCCCGTTGAATTTCACGATCCGTGGCTACCTTGTACACGAATTCAAAAATAAATCCTTCCGGTAAGGAAGAACGAATTTCTTGGACTTCGCGTACGCGGGAACGTGAACGGTACTGCGCTCGAGAAGGCCTGCGCCTGTAAGAACGTGAGCGGTAATGTCTTCTCTCTTCCTCTTTTTCCACCGGTACCCAATACACTTTGTCGTCTACATTGATCACAACGCGAATGGGAACCCGTTCCATCACCGCACGTTGTTGAGCATATCGAAGAGTACTGGAAAACTGTGACGCCACCTTTTGTATTTCCGACCGCTGATAGAGAGTACGAAAACTCGGAATCCCGACAGCCGTAAGAATCGCAATCAACAGCACGACCAAGGTAATTTCGATCAACGTGAATCCGCTATTGTTCCGGTTTTGGACAAACATAACCACCCACTCTCCACTGCGTCTGCAGTCGAGTCTCTGCGATTCCAAGAAAATAGCCTTCTTAAGAAAAGAAACGGAAAAAGGAATTAGACATCTTCGTCCCAGTTTCCGATATCGTCATCTGTTCCTTCTTGACCATCCGGACCTACGGAAAAAAGATCAAAATTGATTCCTTGCGAACCGGGATACCGGTAACGGTATTCATTTCCCCATGGATCGTTGAAGGTACGGCGTGTCAGAAAAGGCCGCCACCCGTCTATACCGGGATCTTCCACCAACGCGGTCAAACCTTGATCCGTGCTCGGATATTCACCGATCGTCAATTCATACGTGTCCAAGGCCAAACTGAGATTGGCAATATCGGCGTTGGCTCGGGTTTCTTTAGCCCGTTGCGATTGCCCGCTGAAATTAACGAGCACCGCCCCCGCCAAAATCCCGATGATGGTGACAACCAACAGCAATTCGACCAAGGTAAAGGCTTTTTGTTTGTTTCGATTGTTCATCTTGTTCCTCCTGATGTGATCAACTTGTCTTCTTTGTTTTTTGTATTTTCCACCGCCATATGGCGGAGTCCATGTTCTTCGGTTTCAGTGAATACTCTGGCTGATTTGAAAGATCGGCATGATCATCGCGAAAACGATGAAGCCGACCACTCCAGCCATCACGACAATCATCACCGGTTCGATAATCGTCGTGATCGTTTTGATTACGCGATCGGTTTCTTTTTCGAACGCATCTGCCACTCGTTCCAATGTCTCTTCGAGATTCCCCGTTTCTTCTCCCACGGCGACCATATTTACCGCAACTGGCGGAAATAGTTCACTCTGTGCCATACGATCCGAAAGTTTTTCTCCTTCTTTGATATTGTCCGAAAATCCTTCGATATCTTCCTTGAGAATCTTATTGGAAATTACCTCTTGCGTAATGTCGAGCGCCCGAAGAATGGCGACACCATTATTCAAAAGCGTACCCAACGTTCTCGCAAATTTGGCGATTTCCCGCTTTTTGATCAATTCGCCGAATAAAGGCAATTTCAACTTGATCGTATCATACTGTAGGCGCCCCGCATCCGTTGCGATATACTGACGAATCAGGAAAATGCTCCCGATGAATCCCAAGAGGAAAACCCACCACCAACTACTCACAAAATTACTGAACCAGAGTAAGAGTTGGGTGGAAATCGGGAGTTCCACTTCAACCTCTTCGAACATTACCATAAAGTTGGGCACCACAACCATAAACAAAACAATGATAACGAAAACACAAACCAAAATCATAAAAGCCGGATAGGTCATAGCGGAAATGATACGGCTTCGGGTTTCTTGTTCCGCTTCGAGAAAGCCGGCCAATCGCTCCATGACGGCATCCAGCATTCCCCCCAACTCTCCGGCTCTCACCATACTACTATATAAACTACCGAACACTTTCGGATGTTTCTGCAAGGAATCCGACAAAGTCATACCCCCCTGCACATCACTATTGACGGACTTGATCACAGATTGCAATTTCGGATTAGGGGTTTGTTCTCCCACAACAGCAAGACAGCGAACCAGAGGCAATCCCGACCGAAGCAAATCGCTCATCTGGCGGCTATAGGTCGTTACATCTTTGGCAGAAATACGCCGTAGCGTTTGAAGACTGATTTCACGATTCAAGCCGGTTCCGCCCCCGACTTCTTTGACGGAAATCGGGAAAACCTGCATTTTCTGCAGCTGGTTGATGACCAATTTCTGGTTATCAGCCTCCAGAACTCCCTGGACGATTTCACCGCTTAATTTTTTCGCTTTGTAACTGTACCTCATAGTTTTACCACTCTTGCGTAACACGAACGAGTTCTTCGATCGTGGTAACTCCTTCATGCACTTTTTCCAATGCATTCAACCGCAACGTTTTCATCCCAGTATCCAGCGCTCTTTGTTTAA
Source organism: uncultured bacterium (assembly GCA_964412555.1). Taxonomy (GTDB): domain Bacteria; phylum Hinthialibacterota; class Hinthialibacteria; order Hinthialibacterales; family Hinthialibacteraceae; genus CAYPPG01. Next base: position 22,301 of record CAYPPG010000028.1, on the reverse strand, counting down.
TTCGGCTTGCTGGAACCCGTTGCACGGTCAATTCACGCAATTCCTCTTCCATTTCCATGATTTCATAAATGGCCGTCCGTCCACGATACCCCAAGAATTTGCAGTTTTCACACCCACGCCCGTGGTAATACTTTTTATCACGATGTTCAGGTGCGTCGAGCCCAAGCCCTGCCAGGATATCGTGATCCGGCTCATATTCTTCTTTGCAATTTTCACAGATACACCGCATCAATCGTTGAGCGACAACTCCGATAACAGAGGAAGATACCAAGTACGGTTCTACTCCCATATCGACGAGACGCGTAATAGCCCCTGGCGCATCGTTAGTGTGAAGGGTGGTAAACACCAAGTGACCGGTCAAAGCAGCTTGAATAGCGATTTCCGCCGTTTCATGGTCACGCGTTTCCCCGACGAGAACGATATCCGGATCCTGCCGCAAAAATGCCCGCAATACACGGGCAAAGTTCAATTGAATTTTGGGATTGACTTGTACCTGGATGATCCCCCGCATATGATATTCGATCGGCTCTTCGATCGTCAGTATTTTCACATCCATTTTGTTCAATTTCGCAAGAGTCGCGTACAGGGTTGTCGTCTTCCCGCTTCCCGTAGGACCGGTTACCAAAATAATGCCGTGCGGTTTGGTAATCAGTCGGTTAAATGCTGTGAGAGACTCACCATCAAATCCCAATTGTTTGAGTTCAAAAATCGTACTATCCCGATTCAAGATACGAATAACGATCGTTTCCCCATACGGAGTCGGAACGGTCGAAACTCGAAGGTCGAATTCCAAGTTGTTGGTTTTGATATTGATCCGTCCATCTTGCGGCAATCTTTTTTCGGCGATATTCATATCCGCCATGATTTTGATACGCGAGATAACGGCGGATTGATAACGGCGAATCGTTGGGGGAATCGCCGCTTCATAGAGCAAGCCGTCAATACGATAGCGAATGCGCAGTTCATCTTCGAACGGTTCGAAGTGAATATCCGTTGCCCGATCCAGCACCGCTTCCGTCATAATTTGATTGACGAAACGTATGATAGATGCGTCTTCGCTGAGTTCCTCGATGTTCCCCTTCTCGACCGCTACTTCCTCACCTGCCCCGTCTTCTTCCAGCATGCTGTCAACCGTATCGGCGCCGATTCCATAATACTTCTTGATACACGCCCGAATATCGTCGCTTGGGGCCAAAACCGGTTCGACATCACACTTCAACAATAAACGCAAATCATCCAAGGCATGAAAATTCAGAGGATCGGCTGTAGCAATCCGCAAAGTATCTCCTCTTCGTTCCACAGGAAGTATGTTGTACCGGTGAACAAAACGGATTGGGATCTGACCAAGAATTTCGGGAGTTAACTCGAGATGACCTATATCGATCGTTTCTACTCCCAAATGCGAAGAAAGGCTTTCCAGAATCTGATTTTCATTCGCCATGGAATTTTCGACCAGAATCACATCCAAATCTTTCCCGGTCTTCTCCTGTAAGGCGACAGCACGATTCACCTCTTCTGCACCAATGACATTGAGAGAACGAAGTAGTTCTCCATACCGTTTCCCTACCATTCCCGGATTGGCTCTCATTAATTCTTTTCCTTTCTTTCTTCTCTCTCCATGAAACGAACCAGCCGCCCGATTATTACTCCTTTATTCTTAAATCCGGTTTTTTCTATCTTCTATTCAGCAAATAGTATAAGCAAATCAAAGGCCAATTCACAAATGAATGAGATAATAATCCATAAATATAACAATATCAGATAGTTACAAAAATAGAAGCAATAGATTGAGAGTATGGATTTGTAGATACGGCTAAGAAGGAATCGTAAATACACGGTTGCAGCAGGAAAATTACAATTCGCGAGGGTTGATGTTGAGATTTTCAAGCGGCTTGATTGCGAATCACGGATTGAATTATTTCGTGAATATTGACTCGATCCGCTTCCGCCCGGTAATTCGTAATAATCCGATGCCGCAGCACAGGAGCGGCCACAGCACGCACATCTTCTTCGGAAACACTGTTCCGCCCTTCCAAAATCGCTTTGACCTTACCCGCCAGGATTAAATATTGAGACGCACGGGGACCGGCTCCCCAGGAAATATAGTTATCTACATAATCATTTCCCGATGTTCCTTCTTGGTGAGGCCGAGTCGCCTTGACAACACGAACCGCATACTGCACCACCTGCTCGGAAACAGGAACACGGCGAACCAGTTGTTGTACTTTGAGAATATCCGCCGCCGACATCACCTGTTCCGGTTCACCCGCATAGGCAGATGTCGTGTTTTTGACAATATCGATTTCTTCTTCTTCGGAAGGATAATCGATGTTGATTTGAAACATAAATCGATCCAATTGAGCTTCCGGCAAGGGGTAAGTACCTTCCTGCTCGATCGGATTTTGTGTAGCCAATACGAAAAAAGGAGAATCGAGAGGATAATCGATTCCGCCGGCTGTCACACGAAATTCCTGCATAGCTTCAAGCAACGCAGCTTGCGTTTTGGGAGGGGTTCGATTGATTTCATCCGCAAGAATAATATTGGCAAACAAAGGCCCGTGAATGAACCGAAATGTTCTCTCCCCTGTCGTGCGGTTTTCTTCGAGAACTTCGGTTCCGGTTATATCAGAGGGCATCAAATCCGGTGTAAACTGGATTCGCCTGAATTTCAGATCCAAAATTTTGGCAAAGGTACGAATCAAAGTCGTTTTCGCCAATCCGGGAACTCCCACGATCAACGCATGGCCTCCGGCGAATAAGGCAATTAAAAGCTCTTCAATAACCAACCGCTGTCCAACAATTTCTTTGGCGATTTCCTTGATAATTTGATCTCGTTTTCCATGAATATATTGGATCGTTTCAACATCACTGATTTGCGTGTCATGCTCTGGATTCAATACCATTTTTGGAATTCACTTCCTTTCCCTGGGTTCAATCCTTCTACGCCGGCCAAAATTATGCTCTTCAAGAAACTTGATTTGTTTCAGCCCTATTGAGATAAATTTAATAAAACAAAGAAATATGGTACTTGCCGACAGGAATGGGTCAAGGTGGTTTTTCTCTTCCGTGGATTACGAAACCAATTTCAACTTCGTTTTCAGGGCATACCGCCCAAAAATGGAGTCGATTTTCAGGGCGTTCTGATCAATATTTTGTTTCTTTTGGATATAATCCAACAGCTCCGGTTCGTGGCGAACATGGAAGAAGCGTAGCCACCCCTGAAGAACAGCCTGAAACCAAGCGGGCCAATCCGCTTGATCCCAGAAATCCACGATATAAATACATCCATCAGGCTTTACGTTTTCAATGGCATTGTCGATCGCATCCCGCCAGGTGGGAATCATGGAGAGAGAATACGAGAAAAAAATTTTGTCGAAAGGATTTTTCAAAGAAAATGTATTGTGGTAATTCACATTCTCAGCAAGAGAGGCGCAAAGAGAGATTCTGCTTTCATACCCATATCGCCTCACTTTGCCTTCAGCCGTTTTCAGCATTTCTTGCGATGCATCGATTCCATACAAAAAGATGTCGGGATATCGGCCGGCAAGGTGAATCAAATTTCGGGCCGTACCACAACCCATTTCCAGGATGCAATCTCCTGCCTGAATATCCATTTCTTCCAGCAGCGTATCCCGCCCCAGAAGATAGTATTTGCGGGTAAAATCATAAATATACCGCTGATAGCGATAAATACGATCCATCATGAGGGAATGTTTGAAGTGATCGGACATAAATAAAATTGAACTCGTTTAAAAGTCTATTCCTGCATGGTATAGAGGTGAAAACCTCCATATATGGCGGATCGATCTTTTTGAAAGAGTTCGAGAGAACGTTTTTCTTCATAATGAAACCGTTTGCGTAATTCCGATGGGAGATTCTTCTCGACCGGAGATTCAAAAGAAGCCGTTCGAAAAATAATACGGCTGCCCGGCATACCGGTTCGAGCGACTTGTTCCCATAAGTGAACGATTCCCTTTTGGTCCATCCAATCTTGAGAATCCAAAAAAACGAAACGATTCAAACTGCGATCCGGTTGATTGCGTAAAAAATCGGTAGTCGAACTTAAATGAAGAAATATATTGTTCACCTGCTCTTTGATAAGATCGTAATGCTCTTCCTTTAAATAATCGGGAACGGCCTGCCTTTTTTCACAATCATATCCTCGCCCCAACGCTTGCCAAGCAAAATAATTCTCTTCGATAGGGAATTGACAAATCAATCGCCGCAGCCGTTCACGATAAATTGTATCCATCTTCCCATTCGATTCAATTTTCATAGCATGAAATTGCTGAGGGGGGATTCCGAGGCTGTACAAAATAAAAGGCATTCTTCCTAAGAGTTTTATGGGTAAACAATTGAAAAACGGTTCAAAATGACATCGGAAAATTTCTTCCCGTTTCTGCGAATCGGTTGCACAGAGTAACTCTTGGGGATCTCGGGCAAAGCGCTTGGACATGAAATGGAGAAAACGAATAAAGTAACCCATCTTGCCGTAGTTGTACAAATTTTTTGTAAAATAGTGAACACGGGGTCCGTGAAAACGAACTGTATTCTCCCAATAATCCCGAATATCTTCATCCAAGTGGGAGCGAATATATTGTTGATAATTGTCGAGATTGACGTCTTTGTCCGCATAGCCGAAAAACGTAAAGAAATCCTCATAAGTGGGCAGATATTTGATCGCCGCCAATTTCAACGCCGTAAAGTACACATGATACTGATTCAGATCTACTGCTTGGATGGAATGGGGTTGGTCAACCAGATAATTCAATAGATTGCAGCCCCCGGATGCGATTGTCAGGATGCGGCTGTCGGAATCGATTTCCATCGCTTCCAAATCCACACGGGGATCTTCCCAAATTTGATTGTACACAAAACCATCGAACCAAAAGCTGAATAAGCGCTCTAAAATTCCTTTTTTGCAAAATGCGGTATTGTACTGAACCGCCCGTTTGATCATAACCGCAGATTCTACGTTCATAGACATTCCTTTACTTTCTGATAATGATAGATGGTATCGGGTATAAGGTTTCCCTTCTCCGAACTCATACAATAAACAATTCACTAAACGACATCGGGAATTTCCAGCAATTTTCCGATTTTGTATGCCAGGCGATCCTGAGAGCGTAAATACAACTGCGTGAATATCCCTGTTTTTGCGAGTTCATACAAAAACGACTCAATCATCGGAAACATTCGCGGATAATCCTCAGGGGAATTGCATGCGAAAAAATTGATGCATTGATCAACGGTTTTGATTCCGGTGTATCTCGTCTTTTCATTTTTCCGACTATCAAGGTGAAACAACACTTCAATCCACGTGGCGATTTCATGATTTAACGTATTCAAATTTAGATCTTGCGGAACAATATACGAATTGCCTTGGGAGATATTGGAAAAAAATTCTCGAAATGAATTCCCTTGAGCCAAGGTATACGCCTGACCAATCTTTCCGATATGAGTATCGGTCGAAGCGGTAAATCCTTTTTGATATTTGGCGGCTAATCCTAACGCCAGCAAATTTTTTTTTCGTACTCGTTTCATGTTGTATTCGATTACCGGAAACAATCCGAAAATTTCCTCGACGGCACGGTAATTGGGTCTGTCGTGCTGCATGAACCAGAATGGATGATTGTAAATATACGGCAAGTCCTGATCATTCAAATATTCGATGAATGTTTCTATATTTCTGTCACAAGACGCGATACGTTTAAGCTCGTGAAATTGGGATACATTCAACGTATAGACATTGACATGGATAGTGTGACCCACCCGAAGCGGATCAAAAAGAGAGATTTCAACCCCTGTAACCAATCGTTCCCGCTCCCAACCAATTACATTGTAGGCATCCATTGTATCGTGGTCGGTAATCGTGACAAAATCGAAGCCCAATTGGAATGACTTTTGATATAACACTTCCGGATGAAATTCAGGGGAAGGCAACACATCGTGGGAACAGCTGGAATGCACATGCAAATCCACTGCCAACCATCCTTTCCGCTTCTTCTGTTCTCCTTCCCTTTTTTCTAGTATTCGTTTTCGATATTCTTTTGTCAGGAGCATTGCCTCAACCCTTCTAATCACGATTCTGCCAAAAACCAAACATCAATTTTTACACATATTTGATTCAAAACAATGAACGGAAACAACATCAGAATATTTATGCCTTACAAGCATTAGGAAAGAATTACGTTTGGATTAGAATTTCAAAAGAGTAAAATTAAAAATATGTTAGGGAGATCAAGGAGAGGATTGGTGGGCTAATTGAGTGACATGGTTGACAGCGTCAATGGCTGTTGCACCGAAAAAATCGCAGCCGGTTTTTTCAACCAATAATTTGGAAGCAGCGGCTCCACCAAGCATCAAGGAAATACCATCCCGCAATCCCGCCTGCTTGATCGCCTCCACCGTATCGGAAATGGATTTATAACAAGTCGTAATCAAAATACTCATACCGACCGCCAAAGGATGATGCTCTTGAATAGCATCGATAAAATTCTGCGGATGGACATCTACTCCCAAATCGATCACTTCGAAACCGGAACCGCGTAACATCGTAACAGTGATATCTTTTCCAATATTATGAATATCATTCTTCACCGTCCCCATCACGATACAACCGGAGACGGTTTTTGATTTCTCTGCGTCGACAAGCAAGGGCTTGAGATCATCCATAATTTTTTCCATCAAGTGCCCCGCCATAATGAGTTCCGGGATAAAACAATCACCGGTATCGAAGCGCCGTCCCAATTCCGCCATCCCTTGATGGCATTGTTCCACAATATCCGCAGCCGGCACTCCCTCGCCGATTTGTTGTTTCACCAATGCTTTCGCATCCTCTTCTTTGACGTGACAAATCGCTTGCGCCAAAGCGCTCATTTCACTCATCGAATCCCTCCTTCTTTAAAATTGGATTAAAACAAACCAGATATACAAATACGCCAGATTATCCATATCTTCCCACACTTTTTTCACGATTTCTTCATCGCCTTGGATTTCAGGATATTCTTCACGGCGATCGTCCCAAGGCACACATACTCCCGGTCGTAGTTTCTTTTTTTCTTGGTCGGCCATTTCTTGCGCTCCTCTTCTATAGAATAATTTGATCTTTTTTGAATTTATCATCCCATTCCCTATATAATATGTATAATTATGTATAATTCTGATAGTACATACCTCCAACTCGCTATGAAAAAAGTCCAATACATTGGAAACCCATCGAATCGAGATATGTGATTTGCATTGAAAAGCGAATCATAAGGCACTTATTCAGTTATTGGTTGATGTATACTTTTCCAATTCTATCAAGAATTTACCCACCGAAGTTGCCACGATGGATTGCTTGAACAATTCCTCCAACTTTTCGGATGAGGAAACCGATTTTAGCACTTGATCAACTGATGACGGAACAAATCCAAAGCGGATTTCCAGGTTAGTTCTAATCCCTTTCCGAATCCCTTCTCGAATCCCTTCTTGAATCCCTTCTTGAATCCCTTCTTGAAATCCTTCCAGTTTCCCCTCTTCCTTTCCTTGATTCACCAAATGTTCCGCTATACTTGTCATCGAAGGATAACCTCCTCGTTTTAAAGTGCTATCCACTTCACGTCTTAATGTTTCATGCTCTGACTCATCCACATTGCTGTATACATATAATACCACCGTCCATAAGAAAAATGAAAGATCATCCATCCTTCCCTCTTTAACCGCCAGAGTTAGAATATCATTCAATTTTTGGATTACATTAACACTATGAATATATTTCAACAATAGTAACGCGACTCGCAGTTTCAATATCCCTTTGATTTCCTCATCACTCATCGACGACAAATCGAACAACAAGTACTGAAAATTCGGGACATACGGTCGCATTTCCTCTGGCAACGACATCAATCCGGAAAACTCATTCGATACCGTCCATGTGCGTTCACCATGATAAAAGACTAAAGGAAGAATCGGATGCAAGCTCCATGATTTTTTCCCTTTCCCTTCCATTTCCCATATCTTGACCATATAGCGTTGTATATGAAACGCGATCATCGGCTCCGGTTCGCTCTTGTGTTCGAAAAGAACATAAATAGAGAGAGGATTCCCATTCACCCAATTCAGTGTCAACAACAAATCAGAAAATTGTTCCCTCAAATTATGATCGACAAATGTGTCTTTGTTCAACACGATCGAATCGATGTCCAAATGAGATACTATATCGGATGGAAGATACTGCAAAACGAAGTCACGAGCCACCTCCGGATGGGAAAAGACTTCTTTGAAAAATCTATCATGCGGATAAAAGACATCTTCCATTTGGAATCCACTACGCAAGATTTTCATGCCGGCAAGATGCCGGCAATACACTAATAAACACCATATTCCCGAGTAAAATCGGTCATGGCTTTCACATTTTCAACCTTCGGATCATCCTGCATAATTGCACCGGCGTCCAAGATATACCCCCCATCCTTCGCTACGCTATCGATCACTTTTTTACAATAATCCCTCACCTCTTGCTCTGTCCCAAACGTCAACATTTCATTGGGAATCCCGCCGCTGATGCAGAATTTGTGACCGATCTGGCGGTGAATTTCAAAAATATCCCCCCGGTCCACATGATAGATAATAGATTGATCGGGCAGTTCGGCGAAGTATTTCACGCTGTGATCCCAAATCCCTTCCGCATAATACAGAACTTGCCAGCCTTGTCTGTGTATTTCCATCGTGATTTCTTTCAAACTCGGCCAGTAAAACTCTTCGAATTGCTCAGGAGAAATAAACGGTACACAACCGCGATGCATCCAAATCGAAATCGGAACATTTTTCTCCGGATCGGCTCCGGCGATTGCGTTGTACATCATATGCGGTGTCAATGCCTCGACCGCCTTTTTCACCTTATCCGGCTGTTTGTATAGATCCATACAAAGCGGAACAAAACCGCGCAGTTTATCGGCAATAATATCGAACGGAGATTTTAAACACCCTGCGATTGCTCCAACCATCCCGTGTTCGCTTCGAAGCCGCTGGTTCTGCTCCCCAAATTTATTGAAATAACTCAACATCCCCATTCCACCCTTCAACCAGGAAAGGTTGTTGCGGTAGGAAGTGGCTTCACCCGGCGCTGAAACATCGCGCTTGACGCGTGGCATCCATACATTGGCCAAAAAGCCGGTCGGATCCTCGATCAAGGCATCATATTCATCCGCCCGCATATAAGCGTGTTCTTCATCCTTTGGCTCGAGGTATTGAAAGGGGGCATCGGCTCCCGTCCCAATCCCGGGTATCGTGTAATATTTCGTCCCGGTCGCATCGACAAGACCGGTCCAGACATACACCATATTGCCCACGATCGCGTCCCAGTCAAAATCAGCCGCCAATTTCCGCACCGCTTCAAACGCCAAATCCATGTCATGCGTAATCTGCTGAATCGTATACCCACTATATTTCGCAGCAAATTCCGCCGCAAAGGGGCGAATCGGCACCCGATCCGGCTTTTCATTGCGCATGGCAGTAACATACCGTTTCAAACGTTCTTGATAAAGTTGCTCCATGTTGTCGGACATGAGACAGTATCCTTCCCTTCTTTTTTTCAAATCTTGTGTTCTATTTAGTGCTTATATACCTGAATTTCCCGAATGGTAGGTCCATCTGTCGCTTTTAAAATATTCAAACGAATAATGCGGGCAGATAATGGATCAATAGAAATCGTCCGCTTATCACCGATGACATCCCCCTTGAAAAATGTCTTCCATTCATCTCCATCTTTGTACTGCAATTCAAACGAACGCACACGATTAAACGATTCTCGTATCGTAACAGAGTTGAATGTTTCCATTCCCTCGAGATCGACCATAATCCATGCCTGCTCGACACCGGCATCCGTCGCCCATCGGGTACTAAGATCATCATCGAAAGCCTTCGCCGGCCCAAACGCCCAATTGTTGTTTTCATACACGTTCGAACATTCCGCTTTCTTCCCACTTGCTAGTGACTCATATAATGGAAGAGATTTGGGAGGAATCTCTTTCGCCAAACCATCCAGTTTCAAAGCAATGATCGTGTCGATATCTGCCCGATCCTCAGCCGCCATTGAGACGATGACTCCTTCATCCGTTTGCTTGACATTCGCATTGCCACCGGTCAACACTTCATGCGAAACAATTTTTTGATCAATTTTCGGAAACCGGATCTTTTCCCCTTCATCCCACTCGAAGATATGCAAATAAATAACATCATCCTTGTGAGTACTCGCACCCCACGCATTCGGTTTGAAGGGACCGCCACGCGTGCCATATATACTTTCACCGTATTCTTCCAGCCAATCCCCGATTTCTTTCAACCGCTCCACCTGCCGCGGTTCGATTTCTCCGTTCGGCATGGGACCGACATTGAGTAGCAGATTTCCATCTCCACCGACACTCCTGACGAGAATATCGAGACATTCGCGCAGCGATTTCAATTGGTCATTCGGTTTCCAGGCCCATTGGCGGCAAATCGTAATACAACTCTCCCATAAGCGATCGTTCTGAAAACGCCCAACCCGTTGTTCAGGAGTATCAAAATCCGCCGGCAATCCCGCACGATTGTTGATAAGGATTCCGGGCTGCAACGTCCGAATCATCTTGAACATCGGCGGTGAATTCCAATCCTCGGATGTTCCGCCAAGGCCATCAAACCACATAATGTCCAACTTTCCATAATTCGTGCATAGTTCCCGAACCTGACCGTGCAAAAACTCAATATATTTCTCGTGCGTATCCGTCCGGTAATCCGGATGATACCAATCGACAGGCGAATGATAAAATCCTAGCCGAATCCCCGCTTCATGGCATGCGTCGGCAAGTTCTTTCGTCACATCCCGATTGAATGGAGAATTTGTAATTTTATAGTCACTCAGTTTCGTATCGAACATACTGAAGCCGTCATGATGTTTGGTTGTAAAGACGAGGTATTTCATTCCGGCCTCCTTGGCGATGGATACCCACTCTTCCGCATCGAATTCAACCGGATTGAATTGTTTATAAAGATTATCATAGACATCGGCAGGAATTTCTCCCTTCCCTTCTCTGCCGCGTCTTTCTCCTCCACGAGACCACCCGATCTCGGTGCCTTTCAAACTGACCGGCCCCCAATGAATGAATAAGCCGAATTTGGCGTCTCGGAACCATTCCGTGTCCTCTTCAGCGGCATGCAAATAGTCTTTATCAGCGGCAAAAGCAGTATCAAGAAATTGACAAGACAAACCAATTGATACGATTAAGACACATCCAATGCATGTTGAAAATTTTTGAATCATCGGCTAAACCTCCATGAAGAAAAAGTGAAAATGGTTAGACAGTCGTAATCATTGTAATCAAAACATTTCTCTTCTACTATCTCCCTATTCAAACATAGGATAATTTGCCCTGAAATTCCAGATGTATCGCCAAATTTCAAAAACATTCGTGGAGGAAATCGTGACAAACAAGGCCTTTTCAACAATTCGAAAATTTACTCTTCGAACGGATCTCATACTAATTTTTCTGCTTATCCCATTCTTTTCCCCATTCTCAAAAGCATGGTCCAATCTCACACCTGTAGAAGGAATTCGAGAGAACACACCAACCATCCACGCTTTCATTGATGCCAAAATCATTGTTCAAACGGGTGATGTCATCGAAAAAGGAACTCTCGTCATCCGCGATTCCGTCATCGAAGCGGTTGGAGAATCGATCTCCCCTCCTGCTGATGCTCGAATCCATGATTGCAAAGGATTGGTCATTTATCCTGGTTTCATTGAAAGTTATTCTCACCTCGGTATAGCCGATAATAATAAAGAAGGAATGGATCATTGGAATGCCAATGTGCATCCGGAAAGCCGCTCTGTAGAATTATATGAGCCGTCCGAGGAAGAACTCGAAACTTACCGATCCATTGGATTTACCTCCGCACATATCGCACCCAAGTCAGGAATTTTCCGTGGAAGCAGCATGTTTGTCAGCTTAGGCGACGAAGAATTGAACGATCTGCTCTTGCGAGAGAATGTCGCCCAACATCTCGCCTTTCAAACATCGAGGGATCGCAGCTATCCCAATTCCTTGATGGGTGTATTCGCTCTCATTCGTCAGACATTCCTCGATGCAGAATGGTATGATCAGGCACATGCTGTATACAACAAAAATCCGCAAACCAACAAAAAACCGGAGATCAATGAATCCTTAGCGGAAATCGCCGCTTCCCTTTCTTCTCATCAACCCTACATGATCGAATGCAGAAACCCTTTAGCATTATTCCGTGCAGCCAAATTAGCCAAAGAGTTTAATTTGAAACTTTGGGTACGCGGTTCCGGATTGGAATATGAACGGCTGAATGAAATCAAAGATACCGGCATTCCCATCATCCTTCCCATCGATTTCCCTGAAAACCCCGCCGTCGCGGTTCCGGAAGAATCTCTGAATGTGAGTTTAAAAGAAATGATGCATTGGGAAATGGCCTCTTATAATCCACGGATGCTTCATGAAGCGGGGATTCAATTTTCACTCACGACCGCTCAACTGAAAAATGTCAAAGATTTCCCCAAAATGCTGCGCACCGCCATCCTACACGGATTGCCAAAAGAAGCCGCCTTGGAAGCATTGACAACTGTACCCGCAAAACTGTTTGGCGTGGAAGATCAAGTCGCAACTCTTGAAGAAGGGAAACTCGCCCATTTCATCATCAGTGACGGTGAACCGTTCGAGGAAAAAGCCAAAATTCTCGATGTATGGGTAAATGGCAAACGATTCGAAATCGAGAAGAAACCCGCTGTCGATCCTCGCGGAACATGGCTGGCTGAATTCTCAGAACCTGCCGGTATCCCAACCGCCGTTACTCTGGAATTCAAGGGTAAAGTCGATAACGTAAGCGGAAATCTCATCCATAACGCTTCGAAAATTGAATTGGAAAACAGTATCCTCACACAAAAAAGAATCGCTTTCACAGTCTCCGGCGATGATTTAGGCATGGATGGAATCATACGCTTTTCAGGTAAAATCGAAGAAAAAACAATCAATGGGTCGGGGGAATTACCGAACGGAAAATCATTCACTTGGAACGCCGTAAAACAAGAAAAGGAAGACACAGAAGAAGACAAAAACAAAAAAGAAACGGAAGATAAAAAAACTGAAACCATCCCCCAAAAACCGATTGTTCATCCCTTTGGTGCTTATGGCCGGCCCGAACCTCCAAAGCAACCGGAACATCTTCTCATCCGACATGCAACCATCTGGACCTGCGGTCCGGACGGCATTTTCAAGAACGCGGATATTCTAGTAACCAAAGGCAAAATCACCAAAATCGGCTACAACCTGCAAGCACCCGAAACCGCTCTCATTATTGACGCCAAAGGAAAACATATCACACCTGGTCTAATCGATTGCCACACTCATCTCGCTACGGACGGTTCCTTCAACGAAACCGGCCAAACCATCAGCGCCGAATGCCGCGTCCATGATGTTCTGAACGGGGATCAAATTGCCCTATACCGCAATCTTGCAGGCGGATTGACCACAATCAATACTCTCCACGGTTCCGCCAATCCCATCGGCGGCCAAAACGCTGTCATCAAATTACGCTGGGGCACACTACCGGACGAGATGCTATTCCAAGGGGCTGATCCAAGCATCAAATTCGCCTTGGGAGAAAACGTCAAACAAAGCAATTGGTCGGAACGCACCAATCGCTATCCCCAAACCCGCATGGGCGTCGAACAAATAATCCGCGACCGCTTCAAAGCCGCACAGGATTACCAGCGAGAATGGAAAGACTATGAAAGTTCCGAAAATAGAGAGAATAAAATTCCTCCCCGCCGTGACCTTGAATTGGAAGCCTTAGCCGAAGTGTTACAACAGAAACGCTTCATCCAATGCCACGCCTACCGGCAAGACGAAATACTGATGTTGATCCGCCTTGCCGAAACATTCGGCTTCACCATCCGAACATTCGAACATACCCTCGAAGGCTACAAAATCGCCGAATCACTAGCAAAACACGGTGTGGGCGCATCCGTCAACAGCGATTGGTGGGCCTATAAATTCGAAGTCTACGATGCCATCCCATACAATGGATCCTTGATGCACGACGCCGGCGTACTCGTTTCCTTCAATTCGGATACCACCAACGGAGAACTCACCACCCGCATGAATCTGGAAGCAGCCAAAGCGGTTAAATACCACGGCATTGACGAACAGGAAGCCCTGAAATTCGTCACCCTCAATCCGGCGAAGAAATTGGGAATCGATAAATTCGCCGGCTCGCTCGAACCGGGAAAAGACGCGGATATCGTCATCTGGAACGGCCCTCCCCTCTCCACTCTGACAAAATGCGAACAAACATGGATCGACGGCCGAAAATACTTCGACATCGGCGAAGACCGTGAACTGCGAAAACAAGCCGAAAAAGAACGGGCACGCTTGATTCAAAAAATTCTGTCACCCGACAAGAAAAAGAAATAACGAACGTAGGAGATATACATCATGAAAAAAATAAAAACAGTACATCCCATTTCAATCACTCTCTATTTATTATTCTCGTTGATCCTTCTTATCCCTTACGGTCGGGCTTCCGACCAAATCCCCGCCCCGCCACAAGATCACCCCATCGCATTAATCGGCGGCACTATCGTTCCTGTAAATGGAGCGAGCGTCGAGAACGGAACCATTCTATTCACGAATGGGAAAATCACGACAATCGGGAAAAACATCGAAATACCGGACAATGCCGAAACCATCGATGTAACCGGCCAATACGTCTATCCGGGACTCATCGCCGCAGACACCACACTCGGCCTGGTCGAAATCGGCGCCGTCCGCGCCACCCACGACTATGCCGAAACCGGACAAATCACCCCCGAAGTCCGAGCCGAAGTCGCAGTCAATCCCGGCAGCGAACACATCCCCGTCACCCGCGCCAACGGGATCACCACTGCTCTAATCGTCCCCCAAGGCGGATACATTTCCGGAACCTCAGCCCTGCTCGCCCTCGACGGCTGGACCTGGGAAGATATGACGATAAAAGCACCAGTCGGTATGCATATCCGCTGGCCGAACATACATATCGACCGCTCCTCCGACAATGCCTCCAAAGCCATCGAACGGCGGGAAGAACACCTCCAAATCATCCGCGACGCCTTTGCCGGAGCCCGTGCCTACCAAAAAGCCAAGAAGGCAGAATCACAAGAAGGAATTCCCTACCACGACACAGATATTCGCTGGGAATCCATGCTCCCTGTCTTGAACAAAGAAATCCCGGTTTTTGTACACGCCTACGAAATCCAACAAATACAATCCGCCATAGATTGGATTTGTGAAGAAGACCTCAAAATGGTACTCATCAGCGGAGGCGATGTGTGGCGTGTCACCGAACTTCTCAAAAAACACGATATCCCAGTCATCATTCGCGATATCTACACTCTCCCCCGCCGGGATTGGGAACCATACGACACGCCCTACACCTTGCCATCCAAGTTATACAAAGCGGGAATCCAATTCTGCATCGCCGGCGCAGGTGGGATCACCGACGAACGCAACATCGCCTACGAAGCAGCCAAAGCCGCCGCTTTCGGCTTATCCGCTGAAGAAGCGTTGAAAGCAATCACTCTTTATCCGGCCCAAATTGTAGGTGTCGCCGACAGACTCGGTTCCCTAGAAACCGGAAAAGACGCCACCCTGATCGTCACAAACGGCAACGTGCTGGAAATCACCACCAACATCGAAATGGAATTTATCCAAGGCCGAAAAGTAGATGTAAGCAGTAAGCATACACAGCTCTATGCAAAATATTTGGAAAAATACCGCCGAATGGGCATCATCGAAAAAGAATAATTCGGAACTATTGCGTTCCCACAAACGCGTCTTTTGCTAAAGAAGGCTGATATTTTCGGGGCCAAACCGCATACGCCACCCCAATCATAATAATAAGCGCTCCAACAAATTGTGCGATATTTAACGTCTCACCCAATAAAATCATCGAAACCGTGACACCGAACACCGGAAGAAGCGTCAATGTCAAAGCGACTATCGAAGCGGGCAAGCGGCGCAACGCCGCATAATACAACATATGTCCCAAACAGGAACAAAACACCCCCAAATAAATCGTCGCCAGCCAGGCTTGAATCGGCATCTCGGCAAGTTGCGAAAACGTCCCCCGCCACAGATTCACCATCCCGAGAGAGATGTTGGTAAACAGAGAAACAAAAAATAAGGTATAGATCGCATTTGAATGATTCAATACCTGTTTGCTATAAACGGTATACAATCCCCAGCAGATCACCGAAAACAAAACCAACAAATCCCCTTTCAATCCCGTGCCGGTATGAAACTCCAATTTTCGAATATCGTTCAACATCACGAGTCCCATCCCTGCCACCGCGAGAATCCCCCCCACGACCGTCGGCAGTTTCAACCGCTCTTTCAAAATCAAGACACTCAGAAAAACCGAAAACACCGCTTCCGTCGAGATGATCAAAGATGCATTCGATGCCGTCGTGAATTTCGTTCCTCCATACTCGAAAATAATCGCCAATGTCTGCGCCACCGCCCCAATGAATACAACCCGCTTCCAATCGTTCCAACTCCATTGCGTATTTCCCTTAAACCGCCTAAAAAAAGGAAGCAAACAAATCGTCACCAGCGTCATACGGTTGAATCCCAGCAACATCGGATCGACGTTGTGATTGATCACATATTTATTGAACGCAAAGGTAGTTCCAAACAGAAATTGGGCGAGAATTACACAGAGAATCCCGATCAATTCCGGACGCAGCCAAGGACGGGGTTTCGTCACATCGGAAAATTCCGACTTCATATCATGAGCATTCAACTATCTTTTTCACCTCGTTCATATTCTGTACGGTAAAATCAGGCTTCGGCTTGGGATTGTCACTCGGTGTTCCATTGCGCACCATCCAAGCCGTCCGGCACCCCACATTCTTGGCTCCTCCAATATCCTTTTCCAAATGATCCCCCACCATCAAAACATACCCAGGCTCAACTCCAACCGCTTCCAAAGCCTTTTCAAAGGGCTTCGCCGCCGGTTTGGATTCCCCGATCTCTTGAGCGATCACAACCGCTTTCAAATACGGTTCGAGTCCGCATCGCTGAATTTTTCCCCGTTGCATAGAAGAATTCCCATTCGTCACCAAAACGATAGGAAGCGTTTTGCACAACGATTGCAGCACCGGAATCGTATCCTCATAACACCGATACGTTTTTTCCCGCCATCCCTCAAATTCACGCGCCACTTCTTCGGCTAAATCACCATCGTCAATTTCGAATTCCCGCAGCACTTCCCTCAAGATCAACGCCCGTACCTCGATAGAATCGCTCAACTCCCGAATCGGCGATTCATCGTAATGTTCCCAATGCCACCGATTCACGGTACAATACGTCTCGTAAATCCGTTGTGTTTCCAGATGCTCATAGTGTCGTTGAATCACAGGAATCACTTGCTGTATGGATTGAGATATACTCGCATTATCAGCCGTCAATGTCTCATCCATATCACAAAACAAGGCTTGTATTAAAGACATAATGAAATCCCGTAGACAAATTTCGCAACCTAAAGTATATCGCATACCATAAGGTCCGGAAGTTATTTACACCAGCCGGATTGAAAAAGATAGAAATACGCAGTAGTTAATCCCAATGGGTACCAGAAGATAACCAACGGGAAAAATCCTGGAAATAAGTAATGACATGTTAATCTCACCCTGAAGGGGTGAAAGAAGATAGCCAGCGGGCAACACCCCTGGATTCTGGAATACGCAAAACTTACCCCAACGGGGTACAAGTTGATAGACAGCGGGCAACGCCCCTGAACGATGTAAACAAACATAAAGAAAAAGCCCTGAAAGGGCGTGAGATGATAGCCAGCGGGCATCGCCCCTGGATACTACAATAAACGTAAACATTAAGCACTGAAAGTGCGCACGAAAACCAACAACAAGGACAAAGAATGACCAACCCCCTCCTCTTCCTCCGCCAAGACACCATCGCCGCCGTCTCCACCCCCCAAGGCCGCGGCGCGGTCGCGATCATCCGCATCAGCGGCGGTGATGCGCTCGATATCTGCAAATCCATCTTCCGCCCATCCGGAAAATCAAATCTGGATTCCCCAAGAACGATGTGCCACGGAACCATCATTGATCCCGCAGACAAAACCATCATCGACGATACCCTCTGCGTCGCCTTCCCCACCCCCCACTCCTACACCGGCGAAAACATGACCGAAATCCACTGCCACGGCAGCGAAGCGGTCATCCGCAAAATCCTGGAAATCCTGTACCGTTTGAATGCCCGTCCGGCGGAACCGGGCGAGTTTACCTTCCGCGCCGTCCGCCATGGTAAAATGGATGTAGCCCAAGCGGAAGGATTGTCCGCCCTCATCGACAGCCGCTCCCAACTCGCCCGCGCCTTATCCCTGCGTATGCTGGAAGGAGAATTCTCCCGCGATCTAGCAAAAATGAAAGATGCATTGATCGCCGCCCTGGTCGAAGTCGAAACCCAAATCGAATTCCCCGATGACGCCATGGAAGAACAACTCGGTACGGAATTACAAACGAAAATCGATCATCTCGTCCACCTGATGAAAGACCTGCAATCTCGCTCCGTCCGCGAACAACGCTTCGAACAGGGAATCCTGGTCGTCTTGGCAGGCCGTCCGAATGTAGGCAAATCCAGCCTCTTCAACCGCCTCTTAGGCCGTGACCGCGCCATCGTCACCCCCCACGCCGGCACCACACGGGACAGCATTGAAGGCACCATCGAACTGAACGGACGCCCCGTCACCTTGATCGACACCGCCGGTCTTCGCGAAACCTACGAAGAAATCGAAGCCATCGGAGTCGAACGTTCCCGCGAATTGCTGACTACTTCTCACATCATCATCTTCATCTTTGACGCCGAAACCGGCCCGCTCATGGAAGACTACAACCTTCTGCACGATATCACCCAACACAGCCGAGAAACCGACATCATCCTAACCGCCAACAAACGAGATCTCTGCTCCGATGATAATCGATTCGATGAAGTGAAACGTAAATATGACAAATGTAATTTCATCACCGCATCGGCCCAAGAAGAAAACGGGCTGGACGAATTGTTAAAAACCCTCGAAAACAAAGTCAACGCCTTGGTCCCCGCCCAATTGGATTCCTCCTACCTCATCACCACCCGCCAAGAAAGACTTCTCCAACAATCCGCAGAATCCTTCCTCCAAACCCAACAATTCGCCCAAAACAAATCCCCCCTCGAGCTGATCGCCGAAGAATTGCGCTCCGCCTTAAAATCCCTCTCCGAACTAGACGGCTCCGAAACTCCCCCCGACATCATCAACACCATCTTCTCCCGCTTCTGCATCGGAAAGTAAACGTAACGCCGCCGTCCCGGCGGCATTTTTGAAAAAGCCGACAAGATACCGCCGTCTCCGCGTACCAAGCGTCTCCGGGTGCGTCTCCGCGTACCAAGCGTCTCCGGGTGCGTCTCCGCGTACCAAGCGTCTCCGGGTGCCAAGGGCAAGCGAAGTCTGCCCTTGCTTTCGCGCAGGCAACGCCCCTGAACGACGTAGACCAACAAAAAAGCAAAGCCCTGAAAGGGCGACAGATGATAGCCAGCGGGCAACGCCCCTGGTTTCTGGTAATCATAAGAAAAACAAGCACTGAAAGTGCGTAAGAATCCTTTGGAACACATACCCGTAGGATCGATTCGCAAATCGCCCCTACGATCCTAATACACCATCCACCCCGGCACAGAAGTCTCACTCAGTAAATCCAAAACCTTCACACTATTCCCGGCCAACGGCACCCCCCCATCATTCAACCGCGTCAACTGTTCATCGATCTCAATCAAAACACCCCCCGAAGGCTCATCGTCACCGATCCACTTAAATCGGAGAGAAAGTAACTCCGTCGGATGGGTCAGCGACCCATCAACCGGCGCCCCCAAAGCCCCTGCAAGAATAAATAACCCATCATTGGAAGCATTCGTAGCCATCAAACTCATCCCACCCCCCACCAACAAACAAGCATCCTCCTCCACAACGGCCACCTGCGAAGCATCAAACCGCACCCCAACCTTCACCCCGCAAAGATCCCGCGCATCATCGACGGCAAACCGCACAACCCAACTCTTCCCATCCGGCCCCGCAACCACCGAAGCGGATAATTCCCGATCCACGACATATCCGGTATCCCGCGCCCGTTTCGCCAATTTACCACCCGGCACATAATCCGGCCCCCAATCATCCTCATTCGTATCCGCCGGGAAATAATCAATCAACAAAGCATACTGCTGCAAGATGAGCGACGCATCCACCGTCGCAATCGTCTGATCCCAATTCACATCCCCCACAGGCGTGAAGATCGGATCGTCCTCGATCGGAAAGGGGAAATATTCCGTGTAATATCGTTGATAATATTCCGGATACTTACTCGGCGGAAATTCCGGGAAATATGAAATCGTTCCCACGTCGTATTGAAGAACAAGCGACGCGTCCACCGATCCAACGGTGCTGTTGTCGTTCATATCCCCCCACAAAAACGTTTCGAAGAAGATCGTATTATATTCGGTTACATCCGAAATCGGATTCCCGCCATACTCCCAACCACCATTGTCCGCAACAAAGACCGTGGAATTCACCACCCCATGCGCCCCCACTACCGGCGTAAACCGCAGCGTCCCCGTCGCATCGATCGCCGGCGAAGCCGAAAATAATTCCGGCTGATCCGGAGTCACCACAAACGACAACTCCTGGCTCACCTCATCCGGCGGCCCCGCTGAAATCGCCGTCGCCCAATTCACAATCTCTTCCGGCAATCCCGACTCATTCACCAACGCCACCGTCGCCCCCCGAACAAACGAAGGCGGATCATTCACCGGCGTCACAGAAACAATAAAGTCATACTGCAAAGACATTGCAATCCCGCCGTTTTCCGTACCCCCTGAATCGAACAAAATCGTAGACACCGAAGAAATCCCATTCGCATTCAGCGCCGGCATAAACGTCAACGTCCCTGACACATCGATCACCGGCTCCGAAGCAAACAACACCGAATTCGCGGCCTCGACAAGGAAATAATGCCCTTGCCCGCTCTCATCCGTCGGCCCGGTAATAATATCCGTCGCCCATTCAACAAACGTCTGCACCCCCGCATCTTCCAACACAAACAAATCCGGCCCCCCCGTAAACGAGGGCGGATCGTTCACCGCCGTAACAGAAATAGAAAACTCCTGCCAATCCGACATATCCACTCCACCATTTTCAATCCCCCCATTATCAATGAGCCGAATACTCACCGTAGCCGACCCATTCCGATCCGCCGCCGGAGTAAACCGCAGCGTCCCAATCGCCGACACAGCCGGAGTCGCTGCAAACAAGTCATCGTTATTCGTAAAAGTCTGAAATACGACATCCTGCCAACCTTCATCCGAAGGCCCGGCAACAATCCCGGTCGCCCATCCCACAACCATATGTTCCCCCGAATCCTCCAACACAACTTGATCCGCCCCCACCAGGAACGACGGCGCATCATTCACCGCTGTCACCGAAACAATAAAGTTATAAGGCGTAGAATCATGAATTCCCCCGTTTTCGGTGCCCCCGCTGTCAAACATCACGACCGTCGCTTCGGCAACACCATTCGCATTGAGCGCTGTCATGAAAGACAACGTCCCCGTAGGATTGATGGCCGGACCGGCGGCGAACAGGGCGGGATTATTCGTCTCAACGGAAAACGTTACATCTTGAATGGATTCGTAGCTCGGCCCCGGCGAAATATCCGTCGCCCAACCGACAAAGGTATGAGCGCCGGAATCTTCCAACACCCCCACATCCGGCCCCCCGGTAAACGAAGGCTGATGATTCGGACCGAAGACCGTAGCGCTCCAAGCCTGCAAATCAACAGCAATATCCCCCTCATTGATACTCGTCAACACCGGATCAAACGTCACATCGATGATCGTCCCATCCGCCAAACTACTGTCACCATCAACCAGCATCCGGAATTTCAACAACGAACCTGGCCCTGCCCCCAGCGGATCCCCTTCACTCGCCGCAGTACAGATCAACTGCCCCGTCGCCGACGCGTCATTGACAAACGGCCCGTACCATAGTGCACAAGAAGTGCCGGCGATTGTGGCGGAGCCGGAGACGTATTTGATGACTGCAGGATTGTAATTCACACCGATGCGGTAACCGAGAACATCAGTTGCATCAGAGATGTTGACCGCCAATTCGATTTCCTGTCCACGATAAAGGTATGGAGGTGAAGGAGAAAAAGATAATTCAGGGATAGTAGGATC
>CAYPPG010000027.1:85650-99014 GCA_964412555.1 uncultured bacterium | reverse complement strand
AACGGGTCACACCTAACCGACTCCAGGGGGGTCAAAGGTACCCGGCTATTGACAGGTGTGCTCATGTGCAATTGGGATGGTTTTTTCAACAACATGTTTCTCTATCATGATTTGATGCCGGGTGGACAATGGGAATGCATCCCATGGGATTTGGATAAGACATTCGGATATACCGAACCGGGACGAAGAAACATGTATACCACGATGCCGCTTTCCTATCCTCTCGACGGCCGCGGGGGTGAAGTTTCTCGAGAACCAGGTCCCATCTCGCGAGCGTTTCACAGCGAGGATGAATTTCATGAAGAATACATCCGCCGCATGCGGGTAGAAGTAGACGGTTTATTTGCACAAGGACGTTTGTTTGATGAAATTGAGAAAATTGAAACAAAATTGAATCATGACTTGGATTTATTGGAAGAATATATGAAAGTCACTCAAAGTCTTCGAAGAAGACAAATCAAGGAATCGTATGAAACGATGCGGACATTTATACGATTACGACACGAATATTTACGGCAACATTTGCCGGTTTCCGTTAATGAATGGTCGATTTATTGATCCCATATCCATAACAACGCCCCTAAGAAGCTGTTAAAAAAAAGAACAAACCTTCGAGCCAACCATTAAAAAATAGTTACAAAATTTATTTGATAAGTTCATTTTGTAATGATACAATATAGAATAGGAGCAAATATAAGGAATTGATCCAGAAAGACAATTCGAAAATGCGGGTAGGGATGCCCGCGTTCCCAGTTTCTAGAAAGACACTCAAAAAGAGAGTGATGTGGTAATGATAAATAAAAATGCGGGCAGGGATGCCCGCGCTCCCAGTTCAAAGAAGGCAAAAAAGGTGGAAAAAACCATTAAAATTGGCATTAAAATTGCTTTATACATAAATAGAACCAAGCATAAAATTTAAAGTAATATACCAAAAGTGAAAATATTGTTGCATGTTAATACGTATAAGCTAAAGAGATATAGGAGGTTTCCGATAATTAAGACTGTGAAATTAGGTGACGATCATGTATGCGACACAATACGAACTCACAAAAGATTTACTGAAAGAAGCACGGAGAATCGCCAAAGCATATTTGGGCCAGCAAACTATTGAAATTATGGGAGATATGGATATTTGCCTGGCAATGGCGAGAAATTCGTTTGTGGCGCATTCATTGTGTGGGGGTCATGATCGGCTGCTTGTCGAACGGATTGCTGAACATGTATTTCATCCTGTGAAATATTTCGATACTACTCTCAACTAACCTATCTGCTCAAGATTGTTCGTTTTCTTTCGCTTTTTGTTTTTTCTTCTCTTCTTTTACGACTGTTTCCACTTTTTCTGCGAGTTCCGGATTTTCGGATAATTTTCCAAGATATTCCGGTAATTCGATCCCGACGTTTTTCGTCAATTCATGAAGAGGTGGTAGAGAACCAACCAGGCCGGAAAGGAAATTAGCGGTCTGGGTTTTACCATCGGTTCCTTTTCCGCCTTCCCAGACGGTGATGGAATCGATCTTGAGATTCGAGATCGCTTTCACTTGGGCTTCGACGAGGTTCGGAAGTTGTTCGGTCACCAGCATCATCGCCGCAAGTTCGGGTGAGCCGACACAGGATTTGACTATTTCCGCAAAGCCTTCGGCTTTCTTCGTCAATATGGCTTTCAGACCATCGCCTTCGGCCTGCATCATAGAGTACATACCGTCGGCTTCTCCTTTCTTGAGCCGTCTAGTTTTTTCCGCATCGGCTTCGGCCAATGTTTCGATTCGTCTTTTCTCAATCTCGGCGGGAACGACAATATTCGCCATTTGGGTTGCTTCTTCACGGCTGGCTCTTTGCCGTTCGGCTTGTTCTTCCGCGGCATAGGCTTCCTGAAGCGCTTGAGCGGATTTCACTTTTTCCGCCGCCACGGCGGAGCGTTCGGCTTCCGCCTCCTGTTCTCTTCGAGCCGCACTGGATTGTGCAATCCGCACTCCGGCTTTGTTTTCTCCTTCCACCGCTGTCGCATGGGCATTCGCGACGCTGACCCGTTGATCCCGTTCCGCTTCCGCTTTCCCGGTTTCTCCGTCTCGTTCCTTTTGTGCGACTTTGATCTTGGCTTCGTTAATTGCGCGGGCGGCCGCTTCTTTCCCCAGCGCGTCGATATATCCGGATGCGTCGGTAATATCTTGGATATTGACGTTGATCAACCGCAAACCGATTTTCTTGAGTTCGACTTCGACACCGCTGTAAATATTTTCAATCAATTTTTCGCGGTCCGCATTGATCTCTTCAATCGGCATCGTTGCGATGGTGACACGCATCTGACCGAAAATGATGTCTTTGGCCAACTCCTGAACTTCGTTGATCGTCAACCCCAGCAACCGCTCCGCCGCGTTTTCCATGATTCCCGGCTCGGTTGAAATCCCAACGGTAAACGTGGATGGCGTATTGATGCGGATATTTTGTTGGGAAAGCGCGCCTTCCAGTTTGATATCGATCGGAATCGGCGTCAAATCCAGATATTGATAATCCTGAATAACCGGCCAAATGAAGGTTCCGCCGCCGTGATAACAACGGCACGACAGCCCTCGGCCATCGTCCTTTCTTCTCCCACCGACTCGCCCATACACGACGAGGACTTTATCCGACGGACAGCGTTTGTAGCGGGTGGCGAAACTGAAGACCGCGACAAACAGAACGAGGATAAATGCAGCAATCAATAACAGTATTTCGTTCATCGTTTACGATTCCTCCTTGTTTGAATTCGTTGCTAACGGCTCGACTAATAAAGTACGAGAATCGATTAATTCAACAACTTTGACTCTCGTATTGCTTTTTAAACGTTGGGGGGAGCGATTAAACGCTTGGACAAATCGAACACGGCCTTGAATCATGATTTCCACTTCCCCGGGTGCGGATTGATCGGGGGGGATGGGAATATACACACTACCGATTTTCCCAACTGCGTTTTCATAATTGATATTGCCGCTTTCGCGTAGTCCGTATAAAAACCGCATGAGATAAAACACCACAAACATAAAAAATGAACCGACGAGGAACGAGAACAATATCGTCATTTCAATAGATATTCCCCGTTTTAAACAGATCACCCCTGTCCACCCGAAGCCGACGAAAAAAGCGACCACGGTGCGGACGGACAACAGATGCAAATCACCGGGATGTTCCAAGGTACCGTTCATATCCGGTACATCTCCCACATCGACATCGGCGCTATCCACATCCCCGCCAATCATCATCAATATCGCTTGAATGATCAACACAAACGTCGAGGCAATGCCAATCGTGTAAAAGACTTGGAGATCGCTAGTTAATGATTCCCACCATTCCACCATGATCATCTCTCCCTTATTTTGCGGTTTGTCATGAGCATGATATCACATCGGTAAAATTTTGAATATCATCATAGCATAGAAAATTCTAGAAATTTTGTTATTTTCTTTTACCTGTTCTCCCTTTCTTTACGCAGAAAAAAACCTGTTTATTTCACGTTCTTAAGATTTTTATGTTTGTGAAATCATCGAGTCCATCCAATGAAAAAACATAGAAAAAAAATGAACTCTCTTGGCACAATATCCGTATAATTATTGGGGAATTTAAATTGATGGGTTTCGCTTTGCTCAACCCATCCTACGTGAGGGTGGAATGCATAGGAAGGTATTATGATTTTGGTATCTATTGTATTTGAGAGTAAAAAAAATTCTATTTTTCAATTGATGTTAGAAGAAGTTTGAATAACTGGTTCATTTTGGACTGTGGATTTCCTGCATCCAGTTTTCCCCAATCACCTTTCGCACAGACGACAATCATATTCAAATCCGGAAACAAAGCCGAACAGTTTCCCCCGAATCCGATGGACATGATTGTATCCTTTGGGGCATCGGGCCATGTCCGTTTGCCGGGATGCAAACGGCCGGTATCGTTGAACCACCAATTGAATCCGTAAATTCCTGCTCCGAAATCCGTAAAATGATCGGAACCACCGCCGAATGAACCGATCTCCAAATAATCATCAGTTTCCGCTTTTTTCGTATGCGGCAACTCTTTGGGAGTTTGTGGACACATATATTTTTCGAAATATTTTTTGGGGATTAGCTGCTGATTATGCCACTTTCCATGATTCAACCAGAACCATGCGATTCGGGCAAAATCACGAACCGAGGCGGACAAGCGCCGATTGCTTTCGCGGAATTTCAATCCATCCTGTAGTTGTAACGCCCCTAAACGCTTCGGATGTTCAGCTGCCTGCTTCGGATCTTCTTTGAACACTCGATCGAAAAGTGTTTTTTGATACAATTGGATTGCATAATCGTTATACGCCCATGCTTCGCCCGGCCCCTCCGGTCGTGCATACCCGCTGTTCATACTGCCGAGGTGGCGAAAAGTAATCTGTCGGTCCTTTTCTTTTAAATCCCAGCCAAAATCCGCAATGGGTTGATCCACGCTTTTTACTAATCCTTCTTCAATCGCAAAGAACAACAATGTGCTTAACACCGGTTTCGCGGAAGAAAGCCAATCGCTGCGCTCGGATTGATCCCCCCACGATTTCACGACAAACCCATTCTTTATGACGCATCCGCGTCCACCGAGTTGCTGGGCAAATTCATTCAAGACCGTTGCATCCAGATGCAATTCGCGAGGCTCTTTGTATTCCCATTGTTCCTTTGGGAAAACAGACTTTTCCTTTGGTTGTTCCGCAGTCATTCCTCCAGTACAGAAAAGAAAACTTACAGCGAAATACGCAAAATGAATCAAGAGGTTCACCGGAATCTCCTTATATTGTCTGTAAAACGATCTTTCATAAAAAAACCCGATATCCGATATTCAACGCTTTCGCGAAAAGTTTCGCACGTTCTTTTCCGATTGTACGCTTCCCGTTTTCCATTTCGGAAATATGACGTTGAGGAATCCCAGTTCGTTTCGCAAGTTCCCTTTGTGTCAGACCTTCCCTGTATCTGGCTCCGGCCAACGCCGTTCCAGGACTGGATTCGGGAAAAACCGATTCCCATGATACAGGAGGGTGAGTATTCATGTGCTTCGACATCATTATCCTCCAAAAACTTCAAAGAAATAATAGCGGTAAATGCAAGAATGCCCAGAGACCGTAGCGCCAGAGGGTTTGGGTGCGTAATCCTTTCACCAATCCGGCAAAATAAATTCCCTTCATGACCGTATTACTCATCATCGAGATGACGATTGCCGCGACCAGAATTTCGGTAACCGATTCGTTTCGGTTGACTAACGACAAAAGAAAAGGATCGATATCTGTTGCACCTACAACAGCGGAGAGGACAACCAATCCACGACTGCCGAACGATTCTCGGATCAAAACCGTGATCACGGATAGTGCAACAAATAAAAAAGCGAATAACAATGCGGGAAGCAATTCAAACGGGTTTTGTAACTCCGGTATGGATACATTGGATTCTTTCGGAGGCACCTTGATGGTAAAAGAAAAGATGAAGCCGATCAAACACAATACCAACATTTTCCACCACAAAGCGGAGATAAAAATGGGATTAATCACCCAAATTAGGACAAAAATCCGCAGATACATCACACTGCTGGCTATCAAGGATGCCTGCAACGCATTCCACCGCTTATCAGGAATTTGATATGCTATTCTTCCCATCGCCACACTTACCGCTGTACTGGATGCAATTCCCCCCAAAAACCCTGACAATTTCAAACCGACTCGTTCTCCATATTTCTTCGACAGAAAATATCCCACAAAGCCGATCGATGAAACCATGATCACGATTTTCCAGATTCTTGCCGGGTTGAGATTGAATTGAGTGAAATCCTGGTTGGGGAGAAGCGGTAAAATAATCAGGGTAACAAGTAAAAAGCGGGAAATGGCAACGAATTCGGATTGGCTCAATTTATCGACATATTGTTCGATTTGAGGTTTTTCCGTAAGCAGAACGGTACTAATCACACCGAGAGCCAACGGAACCCAAAGGTCCGCCAACAGAGACAACGCTCCGATAACAAATGTCAGCGATGCGGCCGTTTCGCTGGTCCATCCGACGCGCCCTTCTTTCAATTTTGCAAGATAACTGACTATGCAGAAGGAAGCGATGATCAAAAGACCGATGGGGAGAATTCCTTGAACGTTCGAATTTTGAAACAACCAAGCACAGGCAAATCCGAAGAGGCTTATCAGCGAATGCGTTCGAATGCCAGCGTAGAGATGATCGTCTTTTTGTGCTCGGGATATTTCCCGTTCAAATCCGATCAAAAATCCGAGGGCTAAGGCAATGATAAATCGTAATTGGACGGTCCATTCAAGTTCATTCATCCGATTCCAGTACTTTCTTGATAATTTCTGCAACCCTCTTGCCTAATATTTCACTGCCTTCCGGGGTGAAATGGACATTGGCCTTTCGTTGAATTTTGTCTAAGCGTGATAAGGCAAACGAATAAAGATCATTGATCATGATATCGTGTTTTTTCATTATTTGTTCTGCGGCTTCATTATACTGAACTTCGTCTCCCGGTTTGCGAAGCGGACTCAATTTTCCTTCCGGAATTGGTGTCGTACTGCACCAAATTAGTTTCGCTTTCGTTTTTTTCAAACGCTTGACCAATTGTTCCAAATTCTTTTTATATTCTTGTATCGGAACTTGGTGTTCCCCGTCTTCCATATATTTCACATCGTGCAATCCCCAATTGAAATGAATCACATCCCACTTTTTTTCTCCGAGCCATTGATCGATCTTTTCCAAACCGCGGATTGTAGGACCGCCGTTTTCCGGAATTCGATGAACATTGGCAATTCTTTTTAAATTCTCGCGAACGGGAACCGTATACCCAATCGAAATGGAATCGCCGATCAGCAAGACTCGAGGCAAGGTGGGATTGTCTTGAATTTCCGCAAAGGCCGGATTCTTCTCACTGCTTATCCCGACACTACTTACGGTGCAACAAAAAGCGATGAAAACACCCACGCGAATCCACATGAAAATCGGAACATTATGCATCATTGAACGCCTCCATTCAGGAAAATTCATAGGGATAAACCTATTTCTTTCGGTATTTTGACCAGATCATGTTATAATAAAAGTATATGTTGATTGACGATAAAATATCAAGGATGGATGATTGTACGGTATACAATGAAAAGACGTAAGTTTCTCGTTTCGGCATTATTGTTTCTGCCTTCATCGTGGCATCTCCAAGCGGATTCTATGATTTGTGACCGTTGTGGAAATGCTATTCGTGGAAGATACATTGAATATAAATTCGATGGAAAGAAAATTATTGTATGTTTGTCTTGCAATAAAAAACTGCCTCATTGCGCGGCTTGCAAACTTCCCTTTCACAAAAATCAACTGATTGCCTACAAAGGGGAGTATTTGTGCCGTGAATGCATGGCAAAGGCAAAATATTGTTCCATTTGTGGGCAGCGAATTCAGGGACACTACTACAAACTTGAAAACAGCGAAGAACTCTACTGCGCACGCTGTTATTCAAGGACTCCAAAATGTACCGTTTGTAAAAAACCCACTCCTCGGCATCTTTTGGATCCCGAATCCGGCGCGTGCCCTGAATGTCTGAAAAAACTCCCTCACTGCGCCGCCTGCGGGAAAGCCATTACCGGTAATTATTATCGTTATAAGCATTCGGATGGCGTATTCTGTCCTTCTTGTCACACAAAACGCCCGAAATGCTACGCCTGTGGTGTGCCTGTCGGTGACAAGTATTGGAAGTTCCAAGACGGCCGCACCATTTGTGAGAAATGTAACAATCGGGCGGTTTTCGATGAGGAGCGCATTCGAAAAATCATGGCCGAAACGGAACAACTCATTCGAAGACATTTGGGGCTGACGATTGAAATTCCATATGAATTGCACATTTCCGAATTAAACAGTAAATCGTTCATCGATGCCAAAGCGGCGAAACGTGGGCAAAATTCCAACAGTCCCTTATTTGGAGGGGAATTAGGGTTGTATCGCCGAATGAATGGCAACTCAGAGATATTCTTACTGTACGGTGTTCCTCCGGAGATGCTCTACGAGACCGCCGCGCATGAATATGCTCACGCATGGCAAGCGGAACATTGCCCTACCGATCAAAGTCTGGAACTACGGGAAGGATTTGCGCAGTGGGTGGCAGCGCAAATTCTCCAAATCAAAGGATTCCAAGAATCCCTTGAGAAATTGCAAGAGCGAAATGATCATCCGTACGGAACCGGCTATCGACGATTTCAAAACATTCAACAAAATTTAGGACGGCAGAAAGTGATCGAGTACGCTCAAAAAGCTTTGCGCTGATATTTTTATCTCTATTTCCTATGTCGAGGAACTTGTTTTTAAATCGATAGTTAAAATAAGTGTTTAACATGCGGGCAGGGATGCCCGCGCTCCGGCCTACTGGGAGCGCGGCCATCCTTGGCCGCACTTTTTACGCACCTCGTTCCCGATTCGCGCTACTCATGCGGGCAGGGACCATGATAATTTTTAAAATGCGGGCAGGGATGCCCGCGCTCCGACAAATTCCTAAGAACATTCACAGCCCTTCGAGCTTGTTGTATGATACCCCGATTGAATCGATTCACGAAAGGTACTTTTTGATGGCAAATCCCGATCATTCAGCCAAGCTAATCGAAGGTGTGGAAAGTTGGAATGCATGGAGAGACCAGAATCCGGATATTGTTCCGGATTTGAGTGGTATCTATTTGGTCAAAACAAACTTGAACCAAGCCAACTTCTACAAAACCAATCTGCAAGACGCCAATCTGAGCGAAGCGCATCTTCGCGATACGATTTTTAAGGAATCGAACCTGTCCGGAGCCGATCTGAGCGATACCAATCTGAGCGATGCAGATTTGAGTTGCGCGGATATGAGGAAAACAAATTTATCAGGCGCAAGTCTCTTTCGTGTGAACCTTCGGCAATCCAATCTTTCCGAAGCCAAATTGGATAAAGCCTCGATTGTCGAAGCCCATTTGGAACAAATTGACCTTTCCTACGCAGAAGTAAATGAAGTCGATTTTTTTGCCATCGAGCTGAGTGAAGCCAATCTACTAGCCTGTAATTTCAGTGGATCAACTTTTTTCGTAACCAACTTAAGCCGTTCCAATTTGTCGATGACAAAATTATGGGGAGTGGAACTGTTCGAATCCAATCTTACCGACGCGGATTTAAGCAACAGCGATCTTTGGCTCAGCCATTTCAACCGTTGTAATTTAACCAATGCGAAACTGGATAATGCCATCGTCAAAGATATTCGAATCAGCGAACTGAAAGGAGAACCGCAGAAACCCTCCCAATTACGGATGGATCAAGAAGGCAAAGAAATCCTCATCGGGAAAAAAGCGCAAGAATTCTTCCAAACGTATTCCATCGTCGAAATCTATATGAACCATTCACTTGGCTATTTGGAAATGATCTGTATTCATCTATTCCTTACTCACCTTCATGCCAACCATATTGGGATTGGAGTGAGATTATTTTTCCAACAACAAGAGGTTCCGAACACACTGTTGCGATTTCAAGCCGCCACCTATCGAGAAATATACCAAATAGCACCGTCCCTTCTCCTCCTGTTTCCTTCGTCGAAACAAATTGATTGGGAACGCTCCATCGCATCGATTCCAAATCAAGAAGTCATTGAAAAATTCAAAGGATTACTTCAGACGATGGAGGAACCACAAGAACAAATACATGCATTTGCCTTAGCATTGAGAAAACTATTTCCTGTATTCCAGACAATCAATATTTCCAGTATCAAGCACATCGGTTCCAATTCCCAAACTCAGATTCGCATCCTGAAAAAAGAACACGAGATAGAAGAAGAGGAATTGAGATCAAAATCCATCAGTGAACCCTTGTTAATCACAGCGATCGATTCGAAAATGGGTATTTTCCTATCCCCCCTCCATTCTCCTAAACCCACCTAACATAGATAGAAAAATCACCAAATCCTCAACGTTCCTTTCTTTGCCTTGTGTTCCGAGTATGGGGAAAATTCTGAAAAAAGCACAAATAACCATCTAGAGAGATAGAAATTCAAAAAAAAGTTGACAAAATAGTATATCCAATACACATTACGTAAAAATTATCGGAAGTTTTATAGCGTTACTTTTGAACCGATTGGTTAAAACTCTGGTATACTCTGACAAGATTCTCAGGTTCAGAGGCATTAGTGATAATAATATTATAATTTTACCTAGACACCCTATGGGAACATGAATTCAAAAACAAGCATTCTCGTTATCGCGGATGATCCAAAATTCCGGGCAACACTCATCGATCTCTTGACAATAAAAGGCTATGAACTTATCGGGGCTTCAGGAAGTCACGATGCACTCACTCAAATCCGTTCACAAGCACCCGCTGTTGCAGTAGTCGATCTCAATGTGAGTGACGGTTTCGGCATCGACATCATACGGGAAATCAAAATCCTTTCGCCGAAAACCGAGTGCATCGCTCTAACCGGCTATCCCTATGAATCTTCCGCCAATCAGCTGATCAATCTCGGTGTTTTTGTTTTTTTTCAGAAACCATGTGATATGAACAAGCTGATCGTAACGATCTGCCGAGCCGCAGAGAAATGGGAAGCCGATGAAGCGTTGAGAATCCGAAACCGAGAATTGGAAGAACTCAACAGCCGCCTGAAAAAAGTGGCTCAATCTGCCTCCGAATTATCGGCCTGCCTGAGTCTGAAACAGCTCGCGCCAGCAATCATGAATAATTTCTATGAAAATATCAACACCCAAGGAGGAAGTCTTTATTTAGTCTGTGAAAACCATCTAACATTGATTCATGCTTTGGATCCCGGTCATGCCCCGGATAGAATCTCCCTTCCTCTCAGTTCCGAGAGTGTATTTTTTCATGCCATGAAAACCAAAGAACCAATCTTGATCAGCGATATCCATCAAGAAAAAACATTCATTTCAAGCGGTTGGCACGGCTATAACAACGGTTCACTCTTAGTCTTTCCATTGCTGGATGAAAACAAGGAAATCCTTGGCATCCTTTCACTACACAACAAAACAATCACTCCTTTTCAACAGCAGGATAAGGAAATTGCGAAAGTTCTTGTGTACTTGACCAGCCAAAAACTGCGATGGGTTCAAGTCATGGAAGCCTTGGCGGAAAGTGAGAGCCGGTTTCGAACCGTGTTCGAGGCGGCTGTAGATTGTATTTTTATAAAAGATCATGATTTTCAATACGTTGCCATCAATCCCAGTATGAAAAATTTACTAAAATCTTCGCATACGCAACTCGACCATACAGTCGATGAACACTTTTTCGGGGAACCACAACAGTACAATTCACGGGAAGCGGATCATCTTGTTCTGAACGGCGCTATCGTCGAAGATCAATTCACGAAATATGTGAATCAAGAAATGCAACATTTTCATATTGTGAAAGTGCCAATGCATCTGCCCACGGGTGATATCATGGGAGTTTGTGGGATTGCTCGAGATATTACTGAAATCAAACGAACCGAGCAAGAAAAACGCGCCCTGGAAGAACAATTGAATCAATCCCACAAAATGGAAGCGATCGGTCAGCTGGCGGGAGGAGTCGCGCACGATTTCAACAATTTGTTAACCGGTATCATTGGGAGTTTAACTCTGGCGAAAATGAAAGCCAATCCGGAAATTCAAGAACAATTGCACAACGCAAAGACGGCTGCCGACCGAGCATCGAAACTGGTCAAACAGTTACTGGAATTCAGCCGAAAATCGCCCATACAATTGGAAACAATCAATATCAATATTCTTCTCGATGAAATCCACCTTCTCGTTCGTCAAACCATCGACCGCCGAATTGACATCCTCGTTGAAAAAGACGAATGTCTACCTTCTGTTTCGATCGATTCGACTCAAATCAGTTCTATCCTTATGAACTTATGCATCAATGCGCGGGATGCCATTGAAGAGATCATGCACGATCCGTCTTTCTCTACACAGCGGCATGATCAATTCAAAATCACTCTAAAAACTCGATTGGTTACTATTTCGAAAAATGATTTTTATCTGCCCAACCGGCCGGCGGGGGACTATGTCGTTATCGAGATCAGTGACAATGGCGCCGGCATGGATGAAGATGTCAAATCCCATATATTCGAACCTTTTTTCAGTACAAAGAAATACGGAAAAGGGACAGGCTTAGGACTCGCCAGCGCTTATGGTCTCATGAAACAACATCGGGGGTGGATCGAATTTACGAGTCAAATAGGAATCGGAACGACCTTTCAATTATATCTTCCCGCAACATCAGAAAAAATCGATACACCGAAACCGGAAATTGAAGAAGAAATTCGCGGCGGCAAGGAAACCATTCTTCTCGTCGACGATGAAGAAATTATACGAACAATCAACCGTTCTCTCTTGGAATATTACGGCTATACCGTCTTGTTAGCGGAGGATGGGAAACAAGCGCTCGATATCTATATCCAAG
The DNA here is from genome assembly GCA_964412555.1 of uncultured bacterium. GTDB lineage: Bacteria > Hinthialibacterota > Hinthialibacteria > Hinthialibacterales > Hinthialibacteraceae > CAYPPG01. The sequence continues at coordinate 86,601 of CAYPPG010000027.1, read as the reverse complement.
AACGGCCTCGAATCGATCTCATCATTCTTGATCTCTCCATGCCCAATATATCCGGGCAGGAAGTGATGGAACAACTTCATTCCATGGCACTGGATACTAAAGTCATTATCAGCAGTGGTTACTCAGAGGAAGCATACACGCGTTCTCTGGACCGGCTGGGGGCAACCTGTTATCTTCCGAAACCCTATCAGCCGGATGAATTGGTACGTTTTGTCCGTCAAGTGCTTGATCAAGCATAACACCATTATGGAACAAATCGGCGAATGGAGCCAAAAGATTGTAATCCATTCGACGAATTGAAATCCAAGTGCCAACATCCGCGGTCATATCCTTGACCGGGGAAATAACGTGTCATGGAAGGGCCAACGGAATAGAGGATGGCAAGACGATTGCGATAATCGTTCTCTTCATTATATTCGTTCGGTCAGGCAAACGGACTCCAGAAAGTACCTGCCGATCCCTTCTTCGTAAAATATTCGGGTGAGAAAAAATTCCATGACTCCGGCACCCAGGAAGCATCTCCTGTATCGCTTCCTTTGTTGAAAGGATCGTACGGAAATGAAGTCACATAGGCAACGGGTGTACTGAGAACTGCAACATGAGAGATCATGTACGAAGGCCAAGTTCCAGTGTTCATATCCGGAGGCACATCGTTGTAATCGACCTGATATGCCATGATTGCTGAAGCCATTGCCTTCAAATCCCCTTCTACTTTGGCGATTTTTGCCCGAATTTGGGCATTCATGAAATTCGGGACCGCGATTGCCGCTAAAATTCCGATGATCGCCACCACAATCAGTAATTCGATCAATGTAAAACCGAAATGTCGAGCATGCATTATCCACTCCGATTATTTCTCATTCGTTTGCAAGTCCCAACCTGTAGGGGCGGTTCCCGAACCGCCCTTACTGAACCGCCCTTACTAAAACGCCTCTACTCAGTTATTTGCAA
>CAYPPG010000027.1:36734-85550 GCA_964412555.1 uncultured bacterium | reverse complement strand
GAACCGCCCTTACTGAACCGCCCTTACTAAAACGCCTCTACTCAGTTATTTGCAAGAGCCAATTCCGCATTGTCCTCCACAACCCGCATATCTACAAGACATTCGAACCAATCAGCACCATCTTGTTTGAACGGCTCGAAAACCAGAGCCAAAACATAATCGTTTTCTTTGCATGGTGATTCCAAAATATAGACACAGCCGCGAGGAGCCTGTCCGATGTTCAACGGACTGGTCGCAGCCTGCCCTTTCTGTTGATCGCATAAACAATGAATCAAAGAGGCTTGAGGGGTTTTCAGTTCCACTTTCATGTTTTGTTCCGGAAGCGCCGGTTTGACGGTAGTGCAAATCGACGACCACTGCGAGTTTTCCTGCCCATCCCAGTTCGGCACCCATTCGATCCCATTGATGGATGTCGGATGTTGTTTATCCGATTCGGAATTGACCGTCAGAAGTTGTTCGGTCAGTCGATACCATCGAGCGGTATTTTTGTGAATCGTCAAGACACTTGTTCCTTCAACATAGGCCTTCACATGCAATCGAGTCGATTCTTTATCATCTTTTTTATCACTCTGATTTGCAGAACATTTCAATTCGGATATTGCACGATCGGAACCGCTCAATTCCGACAAGGAAGCCACTTGGCGGCTCGTAGGGAAAAAGTAACTTTTCAATCCCACGTTGGCTTGGATTTCCGTGGCATAGGTACTGCTGGCCTCCGCATCGACCGCCCAATGCGTTATTCCCTGCCTATCAACGATACCAACTGCATCGATCTGATTCCAACCGGAAATTTCCTTGGATTTGAAATAAAACTTGACTTGACTGGTTTCGAAATCGATAGAACAAGGAATTTCGGATATCCCCCGTTCTTGAGCCGGCGAAGTTGGATCGGTTCCTTCCCACACTACAATTTCCTCCCTTCTCGGAGAAAATACGGATAGTTTATAAGCCGCGCCCGGATTCAGTGTTTCATAAATTTTCACTTGTTGCGGTTGAAGCGGGGTTTCATATCTCAGTTTTAACCATTCATCTCCTCCATCAGGCGTCAAGGAAGCCCATGCAGATGCAAAATCACCTGTTTCGGGTGTATCCGGTTTTCCCGCCGCCTGTTCAGGTCCCCAATCCCGTTTGGTAGTCGAGATAGGTACAGAATCCTTTGGCATGGGTATACGCCCTAATTGCCCGGCCAATATTTCTTCAATGGTCTGATGAATTTGATGGATGGGGATGTTCATCGCAAGAACTCCCCCGGCGGAATCGATCACAATATTGCTGTCCGCTTCGTGGATTCCCAAGGTTTTCATTACCTTACATTCTTTATCCATGACTTGCGGCCAGGGAAGCTGCCATACTTGTGAAAAATCGAAAACATCGTCCTCGAATGTATCCGTGCAGATTCCCACAACATTCAATCCAAGATCACGAAAGCGATTATAGAGATGAAGATATTCATCCGCTCGATTCGTCGTTTGCCATGATTCGGTATTTTGAATCCAAATGAGTGACAATCCTTCATCCTGATGCAAGGAACATGAAATCCCTTCGCAACTCACTAATTCCATGTCCGGTATCACATCTCCCATGGATAAGGCTTGTGAATACATTGGGAGTGTACAAGCGAGGAATAAAAAAAAACTCCATCTTGCGAATAAGAACTGGTTTGTCATGTCTGCACTCCTTTAACGCTATAAAAGCAAATAACAGGAAAAATGGTTCATCTTTATAAAACGCTGAAACTCTCGGCCGGTTACATTCATTCACTAGAATAGTAGCACAATTTCGATGGTTTTTACATAAATTCAAGCGATATCTTGCGATTTTTTGACAATCGTTCTCATATTCAATCTCGGTTTGACCTTTTAGGCTTTATGTTTCAAATACTTTTCTTGAGTGGTGATTATTTCAGGCGTTCCGTTTCATCTTCATAAAATGATCAAAGCGATTCATACTGTTCATGTAGACATATAATTTCATATTCCTCTTAAAAAAGGTAAAAATAATGCTCCATTTCGACAAACTTTCACTTCTCGCATTTTTGTTGGTTTTCCCAACCGCCATTTGTTCATTCGAAATTACGAAAGTCGGGCTTTGGGACCGGTTTGAAACAACCATTACCCCATCGAAAAACTACCCCTCCCCCTATGAAACTCCCTTGAGGGTTACCTACACACGCCCAGATGGAGATACCATCGAGTTTATTGGATTTTACGACGGTGACCAAACTTGGAAAATCCGTTTCATGCCTGACCAGCTCGGAGAGTGGAGTTACCGCGCTACATTTTATAAAAGCAAGGAAATAACCAAAGGGAAATTCGAATGTGTTCCATCCGAGATTCCCGGCATGCTTTCCGTCGATGAAACCAATCCGATGTGGTTTGGTTTCAAAGGTGGGAACCACGTTCTCATCCGCAGTTTTCACGTAGGTGACCGCTTCTTCGCCGAAAACTGGCCGGATGCCAAACGAACCGAATTTTTGGATTGGCTAGTGGAACAAGATTATAATATGCTCTCCATCGCAAGTCATTATCTCAATCGGGATACGGAAGGGCGCGGTAAAGGATGGGATACTCCCGCTCTTTGGCCTCTCGATGCCGCCGAATATCGAAAGATGGAAGCCATCCTCGATGAATTAGCCAAACGGCAGATCATGGTCTATCCATTTGCCGGTTTTTTCGGAAAGAATTCCGATTTTCCCACTGATTCTATTGAACAAGAACAATATATTCGCTACATGTTAGCTCGAATCGGCCCTTATTGGAATCTTCTGTTTAATGTTGCCGGTCCTGAACCGAATCTGAAAAAAGCCAACTTTCTCACCATCGAAAAAGTCACAAGTTTAGGAAAACTCATTAAATCCCTCGATATCTTCAACCATCCCATTTCCGTCCACAATCGCACAGGAGACGATCCTTACAAGAATTCTTCCTGGACGGATTACGGTATATTGCAGGGGCCGAAAACCAAGAGCCGAAAAAAACTCAGCGAAGGACTCCTTGCCAATCACCATCCCAAAAAACCGCTGTATGCGCAAGAAACTCTCTGGCCGGGAAACAAATATCATCCGGATTATTCAGAGGAAGATATCCGCAAAAACGCTTTTGTCATTCATATGTCCGCCACCGCCTTGAATTATGCGGATATGGACGGCAACTCCTCTTCCGGATTCAGCGGGAGTTTGGATTTGAGCAAACGGCATCAATCCTGGCACGATATCATCAAAAAAGTATGGGATTTTTTCGAAAGTATTCCCTATTACACCATGAAACCCCACCAGGACTTGGTTGACAACGGCTTCTGCCTCGCCAATCCGGGTAAAACATATCTGGTGTACTTGGAATCCGGCGGAACCGTGAATGTCCAAATTGAGGAAGGCCAATATGAAGTGGTTTGGATCAACGCTCAAAACACCTTCGACCAACGAAAAGCGGGCATGACCCAAAATGGAAAAAATCTTCAATCCCCGAAAGAAGGGGACGATTGGCTTGTTTTCCTCCAACATGAAAAATTGAGCAAGGCGGAAAAACCGAAAAGAACCTATTCCACGTTCTCGATCAATGAAACGAATTCGGGAACTCTTTTGAATGACCATCCGTTTCTCGTCACCGGCTTACGCGTTTCCAATGCGCTTATCTCGGATGAGAAAACTCAGGAACTGATCGACAATATGGATATCTTTGCGTTGTATGGAGTCAATACCTTCAGCGTCTTTTTCCAAGGTTCCCGCTTTGGTGATATCAAAGGTTATAATAAAGACGGCACTTTGAATCCCATCTATGCCAAGCGAATGGCACGCATCATCGAGGAAGCCGACGCCCGCGGCATGGTCATTCTGGTCGGCTGCCTTTATTATGGAAACTCAAAAGGAAAATGGGAGGATTGGAAACAGGATGACGCCAATCGCGCCATTGCCAATACGGTCCGTTGGTTGAAAGAAAACAATTACCGCAACGTGTTGATCGACGTCAACAACGAACAAATGGCCGATTTCGATGACTCCGAATTGATCGCCGCCGGTGAAGCGGTCGATTCGGAGTATGTCATCGGAACAAGCGGGAAAATCACACCGGAAAACGCCGATCTCTCCATGCATCACGGCAATCCCAATATTCCTGGAAAGTATTACATTCAAACGGAAGGCACGGGCGTAAATTATTGGGGTGACTACAGTAAGAAAGAAGGCTTGTATAACTATATCAATATTGGCATTTATCCGAGTTGGATGAAGATGCAAATGAAAGAATATACTAAGCGCTTTTTAGAGAATGGACAGGGATTCATCTTCGCTTCCACATGGCTGCAATGTCCTCCGCCGTCGGGTCCGAATCACACTCCCGGTGGGATGGGAACACAAAACAATCCTGGCATTTTATGGTGGTTGGAACATGTGCATTCGTTGGTGGGGGCATATGAATTTACACGCGTTGAATGAGGCGGGCAGGGAGCCCCTCGCTCCGGCTTCTTATTCTGCGTTGCCAACGATGTTCAAAGAGAAGGTTTCTGCGCGTGTCGATCAATCCTCCGACAGCCAATCCGACACCGAGAACTTGTTGTTCATCCACTTCAGAAAGTGCAATCAATTGCTCGATCAAGTTCGCTGTGCGGCGAATCAATTTTTGGTATCCGTGATTGGCCGAGGTGGGAATACGGTGTTCGGAAATAATTTGGGCATTCAAATCGGCAAGTATACCGGAAATATAGGTATTGCCGATACTCAAGCCAATCACGTAATGATTGCTACCGGCGAATTCAACCAATTTTGGAGGGCGCCCCAGGTTGGCAGTGCTCTTCCCGATTTCAATCACCAACTTTTCGTTGTGAATCAAACTATCCACCAACCGGGAAACGGTCGGAAGGCTCAATCCCATTTCTTTCGCGATTTCGGTACGGGATATGGGTTGACTGTTGCGGATGCGATTCAAAATGCGAATCTTGTTGATCTTGCTGACATAAGTGATGTCTGTGATGGGTTGATCAGAATTCATGGTGGTTGGTACTTTCCATTTGAAAATCAGCAAATAATTTGCTTTTGAAATACGGTTCTGAAAGTCCTCCTTTCTATTAGTGGAAGGGATAAGGTACTGTGAAAGATGATTTATTGTACCCAAAAATTTGGAACAAGTGAAGGAAAATTCGATGCAAACGGGAACTAGAACAATTGTCGATGTGGTTTTGCATGGTAGGATTATATCATGAAGTTCATCGCGTTTCGCTACCTTGGAAATTCTAAAACAAGCGATAGGAGAAAAGTATTGTTTTCTTTGATACACAGCCGAGGCAGTCAAAACAGGAAACAGATTTTTGATGCGTTCACCTTAATCGAATTATTGATCGTTGTAGCAATTATCGGGATATTGGCGGCTATCGCGGTACCGAACTTTCTCAATGCACAAGTTCGGGCCAAAGTTTCACGCACGATGTCGGATATTCGTTCCATATCCACCGCATTGGAGATGTATAACACAGACAATGGAACATATCCGGAAGGGCGGGCGACGTGGGCTGTATTTGGCCTCGATCGTTTAACAACACCAATCGCCTATATGGCGTCCATCCCAAAAGATCCTTTTGCACCGACGGATCCTGATATGACGCCCGGCGGGTATGGTTGGTTCCCTGAGATTCTTCCGTATTATGTCTATCTTTGGGCGAGGGATACCGATCATTCATTAAATTCTGCGATCAGCCGTGATTATCTGTTCCGAAAAGGGGTTATGAAGAATCCGACTGCGTCACCACCCCAAATTTTTCATTATTACCAAATCCGGGCAATGGGACCGAATGGGCAAGGCGATTACTCCTTGGCATATGAAGTATCCAACGGATTGCATAGTCCCGGCGATATTACCTATCACGGGCCAGGAGCTGGATTTTAAACCCGGACTCCTATATTGTAGCTGAACACATACTCGACATTTCTTTCCGGGAGGAACCTACTTATGGATACCGTGCGTGTCGGTATTGTCGGCTCACAATTTGTTTCGAGTATTCATGCAGATTCCATCAAACGGCATGTTCGCGGTGCGGAGGTGATTGCCGCCGCTTCACCGACACAATCCCATATCGAGGCATTTGCTCAAACCTTTGAAATCCCGAACGCTTACACCGATTATCGAAAACTGCTTGAAATGAAAGATATCGACATGATCGTTGTCGGTGCGCCGAACCATGTGCATTGCCCGATTGTGTGTGAAGCCGCCGAAGCGGGAAAACATATCGTGGTGGAAAAACCGATGTGTTTGAATTTGGCTGAAGCGGACAAGATGATTGATACCTGCAAGCAAAACAACGTCAAACTCATGTATGCGGAAGAGCTTTGCTTCACCCCAAAATATGTTCGGATGAAACAACTGCTGGATGAAGGAGCGCTTGGGGATTTGATCCTGATCAAACAATCGGAAAAGCATGACGGACCGCATACTCCGCATTTTTGGGATGTCGAACAATCGGGGGGCGGAGTCATGATGGATATGGGCTGCCATGCCATCGAATTTTTCCGATGGATTGTCGGCCGGGATGTACAACCGAAATCGATCTATGCCGATATGGGAAACTATGTCCACAAGGATAAAACCAAAGGAGATGACAATACGATTTTTATTTTAAAATTCGAAAACGGGGTGACCGGTTTGGCGGAAGAAAGTTGGGTGAAAAAGGGGGGAATGGACGACAGGGCGGAAGTCCACGGCACCCAAGGAGTGGCTTACGCCAATTTGCTCCAAGGAAACGCGATCCTCACCTATAGTGAAAGCGGATACGGGTATGCGGTCGAAAAGGCAGGGGCTTCGACCGGGTGGAGTTTCACCATTTATGAAGAGGCGTGGAATTATGGATTTCCGCAGGAGATGCAGCATTTTGTGAATTGTGTGCGGAATGACACGAAACCAGCCATTACGGGTGAGGATGGGAAAGCGGTGTTGGAGATTGTGTTTGCGGCTTATGCATCGGCAGCAAGCGGGAGGGTGGTTGAACTGCCTTATCATTCAGATGATCTGAAACCGATTGATATTTGGTTATAAAAAGGAGGATCGAATCACAGATAGATTTTGAGTTAAATCTGAGTCATTGATCATGGGCTCATATCTACGTAATAGCCTCAAGCCCCTTTTCCTGAACTAGTCTTAATAATTTAAGGGAAGGTCCTGTTGGACGCTTATCTCCCCTTTCCCATTTACTAACAAGTCCTTTGGTGACATTCAGATGCAAGGCAAATACGGCCTGACTGACACGCTCCCGTAAACGGATTTCCCGAATTTCCTCTGGAGATAACTGTTTGATTGGGGTTAGGCACATAACATCGAACTTTCTCAATGTACGTTTATCCATCGCCCCGGCATCATGCAGATCGGATGCGGTTTCATGGATCGCCCCAAGAATTTTGCTTTTATATGAATTTGTTTTACTCATCGTCAATTACCTCCAATAATGCTCCCTGCTTCACTCCCTGTATTCAATGAGGGATATTCTTATGAATCAGATTTCCCCTAAATTTCGAGCAATTTCTTCAATTAGACGAGTAGAAAAATGTATACCTTTTGCTTTCATTTCCAATGCTTTTTCATAAAACGATTCAATATATTTTTTTCTTTTCGCCTCAACTAAAATACCAAGTGTCCCCTTTACTCGAATTCCAAAAATTTCTGCAATATTTCGTGCTTTTCTCTCATCGATCAAAACAAAATCTGCTTGTAAATGGAGTGCATACAGCAATACTTGACGTTCACCATAATCAAGCTCAAAAAATAAATCATGGTGTTGTTCTTCTATGTTATCCACTAATTGCACCCATTTGAACAATGAAATATCCGGAACAGAAATTTTGCCTCCAGCAATTAGTTCACGATAAACAGCGTTTGGAACAGTAACAGTATGAAAAATAATCGGAAGTAGTTCAAGAAGATTGACAGAATTTAGAGATAAGATGGGAGTCGTATCACAGATCACTTTCATATGGTTGCAATTCTCTCTTTAATTCTTCTTCACCATATGGAAGCCAATTAATTTTTCGTTTACCGGCCTCGAGTAAAAAGTCCACACGATTCATTCCAGCTAGTTTCGCCGCTTTTCCGCTGGATAACGATCCTTGTGAGAACAAGTAAAAAGCGAGAATTTTTTTTACTTCTTCAGTGAATTGTTTTTTATCCAAATTCATGGATACAAAAACATCGTCAGGCACTTCCAATTTGATCTCTTCCATTTGGCTGGACATAATCATTCCCTTTTGATCAACAATCCCTTTGTAAGAGAATGTATTTAAGATTCATTATATCAACATTTCTATCATAAAAACAATTCTATCAAGGTGCTGCGGGTGATTCTTTCGGAGATTCTTTTTTGGCGCTCACCTGTGTGGCGGTGGCTTGGATTTGTTCCCGGTAGGTTCTGCGGATGGTATCCAGCATGTCGTTATCGATCGTGATGCCGGCATTATGCAGAGCGTAAAGACCAGCACCGATAACGGGATCGAGTTGAGGAGATACAACATTTGCGCCGGGGAGCAAATAAAGAATTTTTCTCCGGACAATCTGCCGATAGTAGGAAGAGGAGCTGAACAGTCCGCCGCTCAAAACCACATCAAAGCAATCCGGGAATTCCAGTTTTTTCTTGAGCACTTCGACTCCCAATGCAAGTTGATCCGCTTCCAGATCGATGATCTCTTCCGCCAGGGGATCATCTTCATTGGCGGCTTGCATGACGAAAGCAGCCAGGGATGCGATTTTTCTGCGATTCGTCGTCTGGGTGTAAACCCATGGAACCAATTCTTCCACGGTTTTCAGTTTCAAATGATCCAAGACATATTTCCTGATCACCGTTTCACCTTCAAATCCATCATGAAAGCGAACAATGGCACGCAGACCGTTCAAAGCGATACGGTATCCCCCACCTTCATCGGAAAGCAAGGGGCCATGTCCTCCGACCCGCCCTTCCCGGCCTTGAGAGTTTCGTCCATAAATGATGGTCCCCGTCCCGGCGATAATTACGATACCGCTTTCTGATAATGTACCGCTGGTCAGAGCGATCTCCGCATCGCTGAGCAACAAATAGGTTGTTTTCCCAAATTGTTCATCGAAGAGAGGAATAAGAATCGCGCGGTCCTGCTCGCGGCTCACCCCGGCCAATCCAAGACAAATCCCTCGACATTCATCTTGCCGTGCATGAGCCGCTTCAAGAGATTCTTTGTAAAGACGAGTGATGGTCGCAGTGACACTACTTGCGCCGACTTCATGATAGTTCACGCCAGGTCCTTTCGCGACGTGAACAACACGACCCGAATCCGTGATCAAGATCGCGCGGCTGGTTGAACCACCACCGTCGACTCCAAAGACGTAGGGCATCCCTAGTTCTCTCCTCTCAAGCGTTTATTATCCTGTTCCAACATGAGAATCCGCACATTTAAATCGTTGATTTGCGTTAGGTATTGTTGTTTTAATTTTTCGATCCGTTTATCCGCTTCTTCCTGCGCTCTTTGCAAGGCTTCTTGCAATTCACTGATTTTGGCTTCGTATTCCGCCCGCAATTGTTCGATTTTGCCAGATTCCCCAATTTGGATTCGAGGGGGAACGGTTGGAATGGGAGTCGGATTGATGGTAATCGTTTTCAATCCATCCTGCACCGGTCCGGTAATCGCATTGACTCCGCCCTGGGTCATCACCCATCCGACGATAAGCAATACAACAACACTGATCAATCCCAATGTAAACAAAATATTGCTGCCGGATGACTCTTCACGGTAATTGTTATTTCTCCGGGTTGGCCGCTGACTCATGATTCATTGCCTCCGTTTCGGACAAGGGCTTCTCGGTCATGTCATACGTAAAGACTTGCCGGTCCGTTACTTTGAATGGCATGAGGGCGACAAAAAAGTCAAGAGGGAAATAAAGATACGCAGGTGACTTAATGTTCACGATTTCTTCGCGTCGTCCGTGTTCCGGATGATCCAAGGTAACTTTGTGTTTTCCATACCACTCCAATTCGATTTCCGCCGGAGTCTCTCCGACCGGCTCGTAATCGAAATGGAGCATGGAACCCGGGGGAACCGTTTCAACGCGAACAATAGTCGTGTAACAACCCTCAACCATGCAAAATAACATCAATACAAGAATAATTCGATGCATCAACAAATCTCCATCAAACTGTGTATATTACAGCCGAGATAATCCCGGCTGTCAACATAAATCTCATGAATTTGACAGATTTTAAATCGTATAAGAATCCCACACTTCCCGTATCAAATCAAGATCATCGACACTTTTCAGTGTCACCTGCCCGATTTGAATGGGAAACACAAAGCGCAATTTACCGAATTGAACTTTCTTATCGCGGGTCATACCATCGATCAAGCGATCGGAATCAATCGGTGGTTTTTCCAAGGGATAGCCGGTCCGTTGAATCAAGTCACGTATATCGGCAACGATATTTGGAGAAGTAATCCCTAGACGTTCACCAAGCATTGCCTCGACAATCATGCCAATTGCCACGGCCTCTCCATGTAAATAGCGGTCATAGCCGGTCAAGGACTCGATCGCATGGCCGATCGTATGGCCATAATTCAAGATGGCGCGTAATCCATGTTCTTTTTCGTCCTGTTCGACCACTCTTCCTTTGATTTTACAATTCCACGGAATGATTTTGCGATAGGTATATTCATCCACATTCAACAGAAGTGACAATTTTTCCCCGATTTGTTTGAACAAAATCGCATCTGCGATGATTCCATGCTTGATCACTTCAGCCAAACCGGCTTTGAGTTGGCGTTGATCCAATGTTTTCAATGTATCTGTGTCGATGACAACTGCCTTCGGTTGGTGAAATGCGCCGATCAAATTTTTGCCCCCCGCATGATCGACACCGACTTTGCCCCCGACTGACGAATCCACCTGCGCGAGGAGAGTGGTCGGAACTTGTATAAAGGGAATACCTCGCAAATAGGTAGCTGCGACAAAACCGGCAATATCCCCCGGTACACCACCTCCTAATGCAACGATGCCACTTTTCCGTTCCAATTTCATGGAAACGAGACCGTCATACAAATTGGAAACCGTGTCCAAATTTTTTGATATTTCCCCATCCGGAAAAGACAAGACAGTGGTTTTGTACCCAGCGTTTTCCAACGAATCTTTTACTCTTGAGGCATACAATTCTTCCACACAGCGATCGGTGATAATCGGAATCGGGGATTCCAATTCCATTTCTTTTGCGTAGTTGCCAATTTCATCCAGTAATCCGGCTCCGACGGAAATGGTATAGCTTCGTTCCTCCAATCCGACGGTAATTTCCGTACAATTATCCATGCCAGGCATGATGATTCTCCTCAAATGCGATAGGAGAGCAGTATATCATTATTTTTCAGTGGAACTATCCCTTCCGGGCATCAACAAGATTTCCACAATCATTTTGCCATGCATTATTGAATAAGCGATATCATCCACCGAAAAATGATGACAGGATTACAAAACAAGTTCAAATTGAATTCGCATATGCTTGAGAATAGAATATAATTAAATGAGCCGTTTGTGTGGAGGAAAATATGGCTTTTACAAGAATTACTATCAATCCCGAGCAAATGGCAGGAGTACCCTGTATCCGGGGTATGAGGATACCTGTCAATACAATTGTTACTTTAGTCGCGGAAGGTTTGACCGAAGACGAAATCCTCGATGATTATCCTGATTTAGAGAAAGAAGATATTCGCGAAGCTTTACGTTATGCAGCAGAAGCTGTTTCAGAACGAACGTTGCCTTTAATCACAAAACAATGAAATTTATAATTGACAACGCTTTATCCCCCAAATTAAGTACAAGTTTACAAGAATTGGGATATGATGCAGTACATGTTCGCGATTATGGGATGAAAAACGAATCCGATGAAATGATTTTCGATCGAGCCTGTAATGAAAATCGTATAATCCTCACTACAGACATGGATTTTGGTAAAATTACGGCCAAACGAAAAAGCCAATTGACATCAGTCATTCTATTTCGAAAATTACCTTTTTACTCCTATCAAAAATTGCTTGAGTTGTTAATCCTCAATTTTCCAACAATACAAGAACCACTGGAGAAAGTTTCTATTGTTGTAATTGAAGAAAGACGAATACGTATTCGGGAATACAAATGACTTTCAGAGTAAACTGAAATTGTATCTTCATATAAAATAACCTTAACGAGAAATCATTCCACCCCCTAAAATTTCATCTCCTACTGAAATGACCAATGCCTGACCTGGCGCAACTCCATATTGTGCTTCATTGAATTCAATCGCGAATGTACTATCCTTCATTTCACAAATCAACGCAGATGCGGGATGATGGCGCGAGCGAATTTGTGCGAACACGCAATCGCCGATATGCGGAGTGTGTATCCAACGCGCCGCTGTGGCGTGAACCCGTTTGACCGCCAAATCCTCTTTCCTTCCAACAATTAACGTTTTCGTTTTCGGATCGATTTCGCGGACATAAAAGGGACCACCGCTTAGGCCCAGTCCCTGCCGTTGACCGACAGTGTAATGGGTTACCCCTTTGTGTTCGCCGAGGACAGTCCCTTCGGTGTCGAGGATCGGTCCGCTTTCAGACTTGATGTGTTCGGCGAGAAATTCGTTGTAGGAACGTCCCAGGGTAAAACAAATTTCTTGGCTTTCCGCTTTTTTTGCGGTAATCAGATTGTTTTTCTTTGCGATATGCCGAACGTCTTCTTTTCGTAACGTGCCGAGGGGGAACAAGATTTTTTCCAATAAATCTCTTCGGACACCATATAAAAAGTAGCTTTGATCTTTTTCGCGGTAGACGGAACGATAGAGGTGCGGCAATCCGGATTCGCCAAGTTCAATTCGTGCATAATGTCCTGTAGCGACGGAATCACAATCCCATTGCTGCGCGAGGTCCAACGCTTCTTCGAAACGAACGAAGCTATTGCAATGGACGCAGGGATTCGGGGTCAAACCGGCTTCGTAACTGCGGATAAAGGGAACAATAACGCGTTTGTGGAACTCATCCGCCGTGTTGATCGTATAATGAGGAATCCCCAAATGAGCCGCCACCCGTTTGGCGTCGCGCACATCACCGAAGGAGCAACAGCCACCGCTCATTTCCCGCGTCGGCTCGACATCCAGTTGCTTCATCGTCACTCCGACGACACCGTATCCTTGTTCCAACAGGATTGCTCCGGCTACGCTACTGTCTACTCCACCGCTCATTAAGAGTAATACGTTCTTATCTCGCATTGATTTCGAAATTTTTGTAGTATATATTCATCAGTTCATATTATACCTTCACCAAGCCAAATGGTGTATTCCTTTGCGGGAACCGTGCTTGAATTGAATGATCTGCAATATGTCTCTCCCCTTTTCCGCCACTACACCTTTTGATACATTGAGGCAAACCGGTACAATGAATTCCATTCAAAGAGACAAGGACTCCGCTATGACAATCCATGTTCCTACGAAAAACATTCTTTTTTTGCTGCTTACAATCTGCTTTGCACTCAATCTTTTTTCTTCTGAGAATAAGGGGCACTTTATCCAGGTCAGTGAACGCGATTGTCGCTACCTCGAATTCGACAATGGCAAACCATACATCCCTATCGGCCTGAATATGCTGCAAGCCTACGGAAGTTCTTCATCCGAACATATGGGACAGTTCGAAGAATGGATGAAACAACTATCGGAAAACGGCGGAAATTATATTCGGGTTTGGCTCAGTTCTCCGTTCTGGGATATCGAGCATGAAAAAAGCGGTGAATATGATGAAGAAAAAGCGAAACGCATCGATGAGCTGCTAGCTCTTGCGAAAAAATACGATATTCGAGTGAAAATGACCATCGAGCATTTCCGTTATTTTGAAAGTGAACGGCGGCAATGGGCGGCTAAGCCTATTCATCATATATCACAAGGCGGTCCGGCAAAAAATATTGCTGATTTCTTCGATGGAGAAAAAAGCCGCACTCAATTCAAGAAGAAACTTGCCTGGTATGCGGAACGGTATGGCAACGATCCCATCATTTACGGTTGGGAATTATGGAATGAAATGGATACGGTTCGCGGAGGTGATTATATGACATGGACCAAGATCATGCTCACCGAACTCCATACACTCTTTCCAAAAAATCTCGCCATGCAAAGTCTCGGTAGTTTCGATCATCCGCGCAAACGTGACATCTACAGACAAATGAGCCTCATGGATGGCAACGACATCGCGCAAGTGCATCGCTATCTCGATCTCGGCGCCAATCTCGAGATCTGCCATGGACCGGTCGATCTTCTCACGGCGGACGCCGTGCGCGAATTGTTGGTCTTCGCTCCGAAGAAACCGGTTATTCTAGCCGAGAGCGGTGCAGTGGAACCCGGTCACAGCGGTCCGTTTAAACTGTACAAAGAAGACAAAGACGGAATTATATTGCATGATGTTCTGTTTGCTCCCTTCTTTGCCGGAGCGGCCGGGACAGGTCAAATCTGGCATTGGGATCATTATGTCGCAGCGAACGATTTGTGGTGGCAGTTCAACCGATTTGCCGAAGCGGTTGAAGGAATCGATCCTCCTACCGAGAATTTCGAACCACTCATGCTACAGCATCCCCGTCTGCGAATTTACGCTCTGAAAGGAAAACAAACAATCCTACTGTGGTGCCGCGATTCCCGCAATACGTGGAAAAGTGAACTTGAGGAAAAACAGCTACCGGAAGTAATTCAGGAATGTACTTTGGATGTCAGTTCAATCATGAATCGGAATGGGAACTATACAATCCAAACCTATGATCCATGGAAGAACGAATGGTCGTCAATTTCGATGCAAGATACAACCCTGTCTCTTCCTGCTTTTCAACGTTCGATTGTGGTGAAGTGTGAGGTGAATCCTTAACCGTGTAAAAGGAAGTTTGTATTTTCCAGCGTTCAAAGATGCGGGCAAGGATGCCCGCGCTCCCAGTGTGAATGGAATGTTCATTCGTCTAAGGGATCATGAAAAATCGTATTTCATGGTATCTTACAATATTATGCATATACCCAATACCGTTCGTGTGATTCTCCTTCTTGTTTGTACAACCATTGTCGCCTGTCTTGTTTTCCCCCAGGTTTGGTCTTTTCTCTCCCCCTATTCCTGGATGGATTATCCGCCGGCGCGGGTATTTCGCAGGGTATGGATGATCAGCGTCCTGCTGGGTTTGATTCTTTGGCGGAAATCCATCGGCCTACAACATCCGGCGAAAGTCGGATTCACTCTCAATGGCCGCAGTTTCATAAACGTCTTGGTCGGTTTATGTGTTGTCGTTTTTTTTCTATTGCTCCTGACCAGCGTTTATCTGACATTTGATCTCTGGGAATACCATTTTCGAAGCAATCGTTTCACAAAAATGGTGTGGGTCGGCTTTCTCCGTGGCTTTCTAGTTGCCGGTATTGAGGAATACATTTTTCGCGGTTTGCTTTTTGTCTCATTGGCAAGAAGGTGGGGATGGATACACTCAGCCATATTCACCAGCCTGATCTTTTCTTCCCTTCATTTCCTTGAGGGATACGGTATACAAGACAACATTCAAGATCCTTCCAACTGGTCAGCCGGCTTTATAATATGCGGCCAAATGCTCCACAATATGGCGTCTCAATTCACGTTTTTTCCCGATGCATTCGGCTTGTTTCTCGTGGGATTCATCATGTGTTATGGTGTCCATCGCACAGGATCACTTTGGTATTCGGCGGGATTGCATGGTGGATGGATATGGTTCAGTGCGTTCATAAAATATATCTGGATTCCAACTGGAATTCTCGGTGAATTCTATATCGGAGGGACAAGACTTTTCAACGGTGTTATCCCGATACTCGGCATGTTGATCATTTTTCCGATTACATATTTTTTAGTTCATAAATCGATTCTCCAAACATCGCATTCACCCCATACCTATACAAAATTGCGATTGCCTCCTACCTAAAACCTTTTGAGGCAAAACGAGTATTGATCCATTGACAAGAAGAAGCAAGTGCTCTGCGGAGGCTCTACTCATACAACAAATATTTTTTCCGAACTGTTTCAAATTGCCGAATTCCTTCTTGTGTCGTTTCCATGATCGTCTTGTAATCCATGCCTTCAGAAACCATTGCGCGAAGGTCTTCATTTCCCCAAAGGTTGTCAAGATAACGCCGTAATTCAAATTTCTCCGGATACAGTTTTTGTGCCGCACACAAAAGAGCAACGGCCAGTTCAATAGGACGCAATTTTGTCCGATCCGTTATTTGAAAATGAAGTCCATTGCATCTTACATCTTTGTATTTCGGATTGAGAACCTTGTTTTCGATTCGTTTCGGTGTAAACGAAATCGGTTCGGCTTCAATACCGGCCAACACTTCTTTCGGCAACTCGTTCAACCAAGTTTTTCCATTTATATAGGGAGCGCCGATGGTCAAGAAAGGAGAATCGGTTCCCCGCCCTTCCGAGAGATTCGTTCCTTCAATCAAGCAGGTACCAGGATAGAGAATGGCCGTTTCCAGTGTCGGCATGTTGGGAGAAGTGGCTGTCCACGGAACGCCAGTTTCATCGTACCACATCTTACGGGAATATCCTGTCATTTCGACGACGGTCAAATCCGCACCGAGAGCAAAGCCAGCATAGTGTTCCTCATTAAACAATTTCGACATTTCACCGACGGTCATCCCGTATCGCATCGGAAGCGGGACGGCACTGACAAAACTGCAATAGACCGGATTGGTCATTCCACCTTCAACAAGGGTGGCATCGATCGGATTGGGACGATCCAGAACGACAATAGGAATCCCTTCCCGTTTCGCAGCGATCATGGAAAGAAAGAGGTTGGAAATATAAGTATAAAATTTCACCCCCACGTCTTGAATATCGTAGATGAGCACATCTACTTCACGAAGCATATTCGGAGTAGGTGTCCGAAAGGAGCCATAGAGACTGTATATCGGGATATCGATCATAAACGATTTTTGTATCGAGGCTCCATCTTCCACATCCCCTTGAAAGCCATGCTCCGGTCCAAATATTGCCGATACTCGTGAATGACCGGATATGCGATGAAACACATGTTTCCCATTCGAATCGAGCGAAGTATGATTGGCGATCAATCCTACACTTTTTCCTTCGATGAGATCAAGATGACTGCCCAATAAATTTTCCACTCCCAGTTTCACTTGAGCCGCTCCATTTACTGCATCGACAAAACAATAGGCAACAATCAGGATCAACCAAGAAATACGCATGATATTCATCCTCTACATATTAGTGTGATTATCTTCATCCTTTATTTTACCACATAATGGGATGATCATTGAAGATTCGGATTTCACTCCTTGTAATTCGATAACATATTCTCAGGGGCTTTAAAAAAGGATCCCCCTAACAAGGGCATTCTCAGTAGGGGGATCGTGATGTATATGCTGTCTTCCGTTAAACCGCCAAAAATTCCTAGAGATATTTTTTGGCTTTTACCAATTCAGAATCAAATCGTTTCACCCAAGTTTTCACCCGTTGACGCGTGGCGAATTCCAATTCAGAATCCTCCACAGCCGTCATGAACGGCAGGTTCCGGCCGTCGAGCGTATCATACACTTTGTCCGACAGGTCAGGCATGATCACTTCGGCCGCCCCACGCTGTGAGGCGTCTTTGCGGACTTTCGATAAATCATACCGGGTAAATTTGTCTTCTTCACCAAAATACAAATTTTTAATAATGACAAAATCGGCGGGAACCTTCTTGAACACGTCCAAGGTGGTCTCGATCATATCAACGCTGTCTTTCAAACGAGAGATCACCAATACGAGTGTCAACCGCGCTTCGAGTTCGGTCAAGGCGTCATTGAGGTCCACTTCGACGAGAATGCTGTCGAAGGAGGCGCCGACTCCGGCAGGCAAATCCACCAAGACATTTTGATTCCCGGATGACAGTTCATTGAAAACCGGATCAATCCCGCCTTGACTCTTCACATCGATTTTCTTGACGTTGTGAACGCGATTGTAATAGCGGTACAGATGAGGATTTCTTTGATCACTGTCAAACGCGGTATAGTTTTTTCCCTCACGAATCGACCAATCGAGCAGCCCGCGCGAGGCGGTGGATTTGCCGATTCCACCCTTGTCACCATGCACTAGAATTAATCGTTTCATTCAAAACCTCCGACTGGAATGGAAAGAAATACTTCCTTGTATTTTTACAGGATTGCCGATTCCGAAAAAGGTCTAATCCTTACATTTGAGCAAAAACATACAAAAACTGAAAAAAATAAATTGGATACATTCATACATCGTTCGATTCACCGCCTTTTCGGCATTTCGAAGAAAAAATTCAAAAAGAATCACTCTCCCTATAAGAATAGGAGAATCTATCCATCGCCACATACACGTTATCTTCTTAAGATACAAGCAGCCTCTCTTCGCCCTGTGAAAGTTGTGGTAATGGTACCTATTTCAATAACCGTTTCTTTTTGTATCCATAGGAAAAACATTGGAAACAGGTCGGGGGGAACCGTTATGGTGTGAGAATAAAAGTGGATATTCGATGGGTCATCGATATAACGATGTTATACGATCGTTATACGAGAATGATTTTTGAACGATTTTTCAAATTTTCCTGCGAAAAGGATTCCCTTTTTCTCCTTTTTGGTGCTATAATTCTTACTGTTCAAAACGAGACAAATTCAGAAACGGCGGCGTAGCTCAGCTGGTTAGAGCGCACGGCTCATATCCGTGTTGTCCGGGGTTCAAGTCCCTGCGCCGCTAAAATTTTTCATCCCGCATACGAATACAGTTAAAGGTTTCGTGATTCTATTCTTGTTTTCTGCCATGTATAGTTGAAGAGCATCCTCTTTTTCAAATGATCTTGTAAGGAATATGGTGTTTCATGTCCTTTTGACAAAAGAATGATTGCGATATCATTCTTAAAGAAAAAATAATCTCGATTTTTTTTGGGTTTGGATAATGACACAATCTTCTTCACTTTTCGAAGCTGCCTGTCAGCTGATTCCTGGTGGTGTAAATAGTCCCGTACGTGCATGGAAGGCAGTAGGGGGAAATCCTTTTTTCGTTGCACGAGGAAAAGGATGCATTCTCACCGACGTGGACGGCAAACCATATATCGACTATGTCTGTTCCTGGGGTCCATTAATCTTGGGACACGCTCATCAGGAAGTCGTCCAAGCAGTCAAAGCCGTCGCAGCGGAAGGATTGTCATTCGGCGCTCCCACGGAAAAAGAAATTCTTCTTGCTTCTCTGATTAAAGAAGCCGTTCCCTCGATTGACAAGATTCGATTTGTCAACTCAGGAACGGAAGCCACATTGAGCGCCCTGCGACTTGCCCGAGCTTATACCAAACGCGATAAAATCATAAAAATAATCGGGGGGTATCATGGTCATCACGACGCTCTTCTCGTGCAAGCCGGTTCCGGCGTAGCGACATTGTCAATTCCCAGCACACCGGGAGTTCCTGAAGCAGTAGTTCAAGATACTCTCCTCGTTCATTATAATGATGAACAGGCAGTTAAATCGTTGTTTGAACAATATCCGGAAGATATTGCGGCAATTATTATCGAACCGGTAGCTGGAAACATGGGAGTTGTTCCTCCCCAGCCCGGTTATTTGGAAGCACTGCGGCAAATCACAAGTGATTTCGGCGCTTTTCTTATATTCGATGAAGTCATGACCGGTTTTCGGATCGCCCATGGAGGTGCCCAAGAACGGTACGGTGTGATTCCTGACTTGACAACGTTAGGCAAAATCATCGGTGGTGGACTTCCTATTGGAGCCTATGGAGGACGTGCCGACATTATGCAGCTTATTGCACCGGAAGGTGAAGTGTATCAAGCAGGCACTCTTTCTGGCAATCCCATTGCCACCGCCGCCGGTATTGCCTCCCTGCAACTGCTACGCACCAATGGATTTTACGAACAACTGGAAGAAAAAACCGGAGAATTGGAGACCGCCCTCCTCAAGGAAGCCGAATCATCCTCCATCGCTGTTCAAATCAACCGCGTGGGTTCAATGATGACTTTGTTCTTCAGTGAAAAACCGATCACCAATTTTGAAGACGCCACGAGTTCGGATACGAAACGTTTTGCCGCTTTTTGGCAGGAAATGGTGAAGCAAGGAATCTATTTACCCCCTTCCGCCTTTGAAGCGTGGATGATATCCAGCGCCCATTCCAAACGGGAAATTAATAGAACCATCAAAGCGGCTTCCAACGCTTTTCACATCCTATCACAATAACAAAGAAATTCTTTTCTGTTTCGAAAATGTGCTCAAGAACACATTTCTCTTCTATCGAGCAAAACTGTGAAAGAAACAGTCACAAAGACAGTGTGCTCTGCAATAGTTTCTCATTTCTTGTATCACATTTTTTTCAAAATTTGTATAAAATCCAAAACAGATGTGTCTTGAACTTTACTTCGATATACGACCAAAATATAGTAGACTGTAGTAACAGAATCCATTCAAAAATTGTATATTTCGAAACCCACGAAATCGGCCTTTAAACAAATGAGTACAAATCCGGAATTAAAAAATCGCATCATTGTATTGGCAAATGGAAAACCTGCTTCCATCCTGGCCGAAATGGACAAGGAAATCAACGTGGTTCAATCCACGGTAGATAAAATGGACGTTACAGTCCATGATCTAGAAGCCATGATTCGAACCGTCCTTGTCACAATAAAAGGATATCGCAAACAAGCCGAAAAAATGAGTAATCCTTTATCGATACTCGAACGAAAAATACACGACATTGAATCCAAACCCGGTATTCAACGATACCATCAGAGTATCAAACAACTCGATCATGATCCTCCTTCCAGCGCTACAGCACGAAACGAACTGAAAAATCAAATTCATAGTTTGAAAGCGACCTATTCACAAGATTTATCTGCTCTTGTTTCCTATACACAACAGGCTTTGGTTCAACGCCTGAATCTAATCCAATACTGGAAATCAATGGTTATACTGGAAATCGGTTTACTGGACAATTTTCGAGAAGCCTTATGGAAGAAAATCATGTCCGACGCAAACGCCTCTGGGGATGCAGAATTAATCCGGTTTCTCAACGAGCAACGGAATAATCTGGAATCCCAAAAAATAGAAGATCATGCAAAACTCGAAAGATCATCCCTCCAAGTTGCCAACGTCCAAACATTGAAATCGACTTTGCGTGATCAACTCAATGAAGTGATCCACTTGGAGAATTCAATCCATGAACGCAAGGAAGCCCTACGACAATTGGAAAGTGTTACAGAAAAATTGAATCAAAAAAAAGACGAAGTCCCTCAATCAGAACAATCCTCCTCGCCAACACTCAAGGAAATCACCTCCAACGAAGTCGTTGGAACATCCGATAAAAAATCTCCTTCCATCCTCCCCTCATCTCCCAAAAAGCGAATGGCTTACACCGACAAACAGAAGAAATCATAGATCACCACTGTATGTTTGAACAACGATCCCACACTGAAAGACGAGTGCTGTAATGGCTGCACTCCCTGGTTATGAATACGTTCAACCTTACTTTTATGGAGAAGGCGTAGGAGTAAACGTAGAGGTCGGGGTAGGAGTTGGTGTCGAAGACGGTTGAGGAACATTTGTCGGCACCGGCGTATTTGTCGGTTCCGGCTGTGAAAATACGGAATCATACACGCGAAGATTATCGATATAAACACCTTCCGCGGAAACGGAAGCGTCGCTTTCGAATCGAAACACGATCTTCAATCCACTGTCGTTGGGTAAATCGGCTTCAATGTGAAGAAAATCTTCTTCTCCTAAAGGCTCACCCGATTCATCCGGTGAGTTCGATGTGCCGAACAATCCGTCAAATGTCCCTTCGGCGAGGACAGTCCCTAAAGCGGCGGGATCATTAATGACCTCTCCATCTCCGTTGATATCCAACAATTCATAACTCTCCGCACCGGCCCGGAGTAATTCTACAACCATATAATCTTTGATTGTACCGAACGGTTCTTCAAAAGCAAAAGCGACATCGAAGGAAAGTGTGGGGGCATCAGCGCCGGCTAAATCAAAGGTCTCACCAATTTCCAGTACAGACGTTTGCGCATTTGTATAATATCCAAAATCATGGTTCACAGCCGCGCTTTTCGGGCTACTTTTTACCGTTCCATATCCGGACGGATTCTCTGCCGAAGCGTCAAAAATAAACCACGAAACCACACTGTTTAAGGGAGGCATTCGATTTTGGCTGATAAGAGTCTCTCGAGCTGTATCGTCCAGCGTCACTAAATTGCCGTCACTCAGCGTCGACAAATCATCAAAATCTTCATAAAACAAATCCTGTGTTTCGATTGGAGTTGGAGTCGGTGTTATGGTTCCTTCCACAAAATAACTCAGCGTGCCACTTTCTAAATATTCATTCGGTTCACCAGAAAGATACCGCAAAACGATATTGAATTGATACGATTTTCCGTGCTGCGGCCCCTCTGTAAATGGATCCGCTGTCTGAAATTCCCTATTCGGTGTCCACCAGAAATAATTGATGTTACCACTATAAGTTTGGCCTAGAAACTCATAATCCCCACCATCCACACTCACTTGAACATGATATTCCAGAATCGTGGAAGGATCTACACCAAAATTCCAAATGATTTGAATCGCTCTTTCGCTGTTTTGATCCGTATCCGAACCGCTTGATCCCATTGGCGCCAAATCACTGCCTCCTAATAGATCATCGTACAGGATGACTTTACCGGCTGGTAAATTCGGCATTGCCGATTGGGTTAAGGAAACCTCATTCCCACCCTCCAGATTAAATCCGACCGGCGCACTTTGATCATAATAATCATCTGAAGTCAAATCACCATCAATCCGAATAACACGAAATGTATATGCGGCATTGAAATCAGGACCATTTTCAAAATTATCATCCAATAACGGTGCTCCAAGATGCCAATCGAAACTATTTGCATCACCGGTTCCAGTTCGACCAAGATAAAGCGATCCGCCAAATCCTTTTCTCACATAGATATGCCAATCGGTGGCATTTCCTTGCTCTGCATCCCAATAAATGGTTAAATTTCGATTATCCAGCGCATCAAAGTCCGTTTGACCGGATAAATCACCTGAAGTATCACCTGCATTGTCAAATATTTTAACATTTTGACTATATACAGTAACTGAATCGAACAATGTGCAAACCACACACAGGATTCCCAAACATTTCAAAAACAACCTCATCACGACTAACTCCTTTCAATCCCATATCCAACATGATGTGATATTTAAAAATGGATGAATAGAACCTATAGCTAAGCTCTATATCAAATTTCATCATTTATGTCTAGCAAATTAGCCGATTCGATCGTGAAAAGTTGTAAAGAATCAACCTGAAACCGTTTCATTGTACACTTTTTTCCTTCATTTCGTTCACACAGGATGAATTTTGCCGGTTTTTGTGCAAAAATTTAACTTTATGTTTTTTACAGTTGGGCAGGATTATGAACAAGCCAGCCTTTATCGACCACATCCTGGAAGACAAAAAATGAAGCGTTTCTTTTCTTTTTTAATCTCGATAGTTCTATCACTGATACCTTTCTTTTCTCATGCAAGCGATCCATCCGCCAAACCGTCTTCAACCACTCAAACCATTTCTCCACTTTCTTCGGAGGAATCGTCCAAACGAATTGTTAATTTACTCAAGCGATTTCACGACGTTCCATTGGGTCAACTGGATTCGAAATCCATTCAATTTCGAATCCAACCTGACCGCGGTTTGATAGTAGCAAAAAATCTTCAAACAAATACAATCTGGCAAAGTACTCCCGACGCTACCGCACTGGGGGTACTCTCGGCAACAAATGGTAGCGACTATGTAAACATACCACTCAATAAACTCAAAATTGTCAGCCAGAATCAACGCCAATGCGTGTTGGAAAAAGAATACAATGGAAACAAGATTCTAACCCTAGAGATTACTCTCGACCGAAATGATCCCATCGTAAAATTTTCTTGGGAGATCTCTCGCGGTTGGCTAATAGAGGAGATCGAGTGGAATTCATTCCTTTGGACTACCGAAACATTAGGGGGCGGAGTCGTGATCCCTCGTATGATGGGAGAATATTTCAAGGCTGACAGCGGGATCGAATTTACCAAAACTTTCAACACATATAAAAACTGTGATGGTCTTCATATACCAATGGCTGGGATCATCCGCCGCGACGACGGAGCACTTCTCTCATGGGATGATGTTCACACTTCTGCAATTGCCCAATCATCGATCACATCCGAAAGCGCCTTTCCTGGTTCCCAAGTTATCTCGCTTGGACTAAAAAGCAACACTTCCATCAGTTCTTTCCGCCTGCATTTAATCCGTGGAAATACATACATTGATCTGGCCTGTGCCTACAGAGATCATGCAAAAGAAAAAGGAACACTTATCACACTGGAACAAAAAGCCAAAAGAAGCCGCGAACTCGAACGATTATACGGCGCTCCCGAATTCAAACCTGTGGTTTGCTCTCTTCAAAATCCTGAATCAGAGAACGGAAATATAGAGAATGCACTCATCACTCACTACACCGAATACGATTGTCACGCTTTAGCCAACCATTTACACAACGACTTGAAAATCAAGAAAGCGCTCTTCGTTCTTGCCGGTTGGAATCACACTCCATATGAGAATCAGCCTCCGGATACGGTATCGGCGGCCCCTGAAATCGGAGGAAATGAAGGAATTCGCCGTCTTTCCAACCGCATCCGTTCCTATGGATGGCTTTTCGGATTACATGATGATTGTCAATACATCGATGAGGATGTACTGCCGTCGAATTCGAGAATGATTACAATGAATCCAAACGGAGAAGGAACAGAAAGTGGGAGCATACCGGAAGAACAGGCGTGGCTCATTGCATCCCAAAATGGTCTTGAATTGGCCAAGATCAACCTGCCCCAAGTTCGAAACTTATTCAATCCGAATGCCTATTTCATCGACATGGCTTTTGCATCTCCTCTTTTTCGATCTTTCAATTCAGGTTCATCCTTACCCGATGAAGATGATTTACGATTCAAGAAAGAGTTGAGCCGATACGCCGCGAAACTTTTCGGAGTTCACGGTTCTGAATACGCATTTGAATTTGGAGTACCTGATTCTCACTATTTCGAAGGAATAATGAGCGGGAAAGAATTGGCAGGGAACTTTCCCGACTCCGGCGCCATTCGTATTCCTTTTTTCCCGCTTGTCTTCGGGGATTGCGTTGTCATGTATAACCACCAAGAGGACCGTGCCGGAATCGGAGATGCTCGGATGATACTAAAACATCTGGTTACCGGCACCATGCCGCTTTATGAAATCGGTCCTCACCGCTATTGGCAAAACGTCATTCCTGAAGTGGATTATACCAATCCCAAGTACTGCTTTGCCAAAGGAGAAGGGGGGTGGGGAGAAAAGAAGCACCCTGTCGACTGCTTCATCAAAAATACGTATACCTTCCTCTCTCCTTTCGCCGAAGGTGTGGCTGAATTACCCATGACTCAACATCGTTATTTGAAAGAAGATGGATCCGTCGAATATGCAGAATTCGGCGACTTGTGGATGGCCGTGGTGAATTACGGGCCGGACGATTACAGTTTCGGCCGAACGATCTTACCGCCAATGGGATTCATCGCCACCGGTCCTGATTATCTCGCTCAGCACTATTATCCTACTGTAGACAATGACACGACAGCTCTTATTGTCAAACAGGATGGTAAAACGTATCATGGTTTTCGTTGATAAAAACACAGTGCAAATTCAACCATATTAAATCATCATGAGTATCAAATCCGTTTTTTAAGTCTTTCTATGAGATTCATTCGTTCATGTAAGACCGCAACGATTACAGGTTTTTTGTCTTTGGTGGAAAGAAAAAAGAGGTAGTGATGTTCACAGCGTAAAGATTTCAAACCAGGTTGAATATCGTCAAAGGACTTCCATAGGACTTTTTCATTTTTCAATGTTTCACAACTGGTTTCCAGCCGATCCAGATAGCGGTCTGCTTGTTTTTCTCCCCAAGTTTCATTGGTATAGCGCCAGATATCGATCAAATCTTGTTCTGCCGCTTGTGTGAGGATGTAAGAAGGCATGGTCAGTATGCCGATTTTTTACGGGCTTCTTGTTTGATCTCATCAAATGTCTTATTGGAAAATTCTTCGCGTTCTGCTTCCTCTATACGAGGACGAAGAAAAGCCTCTAATTCCTGAAGAGCCTCTTTGTCTTCTGAAGGGAGCGATCGTTCAAGAACATATTCTTTTATGCTTTTTCCGTGTAAGGCCGCAGAGGCTTTTAAGCGGCGGTGTTCTTCCGGTGTTATTTCAATCGAAAGTCTAGGCATAGCTCATACTCTCTTTCCATCTTAATCATTGTCAATTCTTATTATAAAGAGGAAACAACAAATGAACAATAACAACATTTGTTGTTATAGCGATTCTTGAAATTATTTGCTACGGTCTGTACTTTAAATGTGAAAAGGTGAAAGTCAGGCGAACAATCTCCGTAAAAAAGTATTCATATCCGGTTGAAAACCACGATCGCTGACTTTGATCTTCATCGATTTGAGGGAAACGTTGAACCGGATGTTTTTGATCTTTTCATATGGAGGACGTTCTTCCGTGGAATACTCACCATTTTCATCGTAGACAGGCATGTTGATGAATTGTTTGGTTTTCTGCTTCAATTCCTGGGGAGACACATAGTTGCCGGTATTCGGATCAAAACCACTTTTACAGGTTCCTTGTAATTTCACCCCCCATTTATCAAAGGTAATTGTAAAACGAACCGCTTTTAATTGCGGATCAAAAAAGGCATGGGTCACCTGCCCGATTTTGACTTTGCGCTGATTCATCGTGAATCGTTCTTCCTCGTAAAAGGTTCCATTCTATGTCGGAATGGCGTATCCTTTTTCATAGATCCGGCAATGGACCGAGAACCGGCATTGATTCATAACTCACTCAATTATACAAGTTTAGAGAGATTCCCGTAAGGATATGTTAGCTGTTTTTATGGATAAACGATGAGAAATATTCTTGGAACGATTTTAGTCTGCCTTATTCCGATCCTGGTTTTCGCATGTTGGCAGTTCTCTTTTTCCTTCGGATTGGTTGACGATGCCTACATCACCATGGTTTATGCCCGCAATGTTGCCGAGGGACATGGGATTGTTTTTTATCCGAATGGCGAACGAGTGGAAGGCTACACAAGTCCATTATGGATGGGGCTTTTGACTCTTGCGGCTCTTCTCGATGCGCCTCTTCCATTCGTCGCGTTTGTTTTAAGCCTTTCATGTGGATTGGTCACTGTTTTGGCAGTCCATTTTCTCTATCGCCGCAGTTTTGACAGAGAGAAAAACAACTGGTTGCGGCAACATTTCTGGCCGTGCGCGGCGGCACTTACATTAGTCGCAGATGTTTCGTTCATTGCATGGTCTGCCTCGGGGATGGAAGTCACCGGGTATACTTTGCTGACGCTTCTTCTAGCAGTTTCTCTGATCGAGAACCGGAGCCTTACTGAAAATTGCATCTTATTATTCCTTCTAGCCTTGATCCGGCCGGAAGGAGCAGCTTTGGTCCTTCCCTGTTGGATTGTCTGGATGATCCACAAGAAAAAAGTCAAAAAAGTATTCATTCCTTTTTTAGTTTATTTTTGTCTCCCCTTTCTCCTTTTTCTATTGTTTCGATTGTATTATTTTGGTTTCTTGTTTCCGAATACGTTTTATGCGAAGCATGATTTCGGTGGTTTTCCACTTTTTATACGGGGAACCGCTTATGTGATCACATTTTTCCAGCCGCGCTTTCTTTTTTTATTCACATTATTCTGGTTGGCGCTCGATAAAGAAAATATGAAAAATGGATTGGTCATCCTGCTGTTTGCTTTGACTCACATTATCCTAGTCATCCTGGAAGGCGGGGATCATTTTGCGCTTCACCGTTTTCTTGTTCCCGTTATCCCGCTGCTCTCGATTCTTTCCATTCGAGGATTCGAGCGTTGCTGCGATCAAATGATTTTTGATAAAATCGATGCGGCGCATCTGTCCCGAATCCGTTTGGCACGAATGTGTATTGTCGTGGTGGTGCCAATATTGTTATTGGCGCATGGCAACCAGCTTTTTGAATATAAAAAAGATGACCGGTATGGATATTCTTCCGGTACACGCCGTCTTTTATCCGAAGTCGATTTTGCTGAAAATTGGAGCAAGATGGGAAAATGGTTGAAGGCAAAATACCCTCCCAACACTAAAATTGCTGTGATCACGGCCGGGGCAATTCCATTTTACAGTGAGTTGAAATGCATCGATATACTCGGTATGAATGACGTCACCATCGCGCATACTCCTGTTGAAGACCGTACCCGCAGCCATACCGGACATGAAAAAAGCAATCCCGGCTATGTTTTGGCACAAGAACCGAAATTCATTCAACTCTGTCCCCTGCTCTTCTTTTCATCCAAACCGTTTCCAAAAGAAAGGCTTGACGAGTTGATGTCATATCCAGCCCAATATGATCTTTGGAATCATCCGGAATTCCGCGAAAAGTACGAGTACAAGGCAGAAAAAACAGAATACGGTTATATCTCTTATTTCGAGAGAAAATAAGGACGATTTTCCCTTCGAGGATTTCAAAGTCACAGCGCTTGTTAATTGCCAGATAAAAACCAGAGAATATAATGAAGATGTTATGGTGGCAAAACGGTATTTTACTTTCGGTGAGTATTTGAAACAGCGCTTCGGCTGCCGGGTGCATAAAGTCTCGATCGACGCGGGATTGACATGCCCGAATCTTGATGGCACAAAGGGAGTTGGAGGGTGTACTTATTGCAACAACGAAGGTTTCAGTTTCAACTCGCGCAGGGAAATACGTCCAATATCGGAACAGATCGAAAGCGGTATGGCATTCATGCGCAGGCGCTACAAGGCCAAGAAATTCATGGCCTATTTTCAAGCGCATACAAATACCTATGCTTCGACATCCCAGTTGAAGAAACTCTATGACCAAATACTTCCCTATGAAGACATTGTTGCATTTGCTGTTGGAACAAGACCGGATTCTATCTCTCTGAAAACACTAGATTTGCTAGAATTATACTCAGACCGTTTCGAAACGTGGGTCGAATATGGATTACAAAGCAGCCATAACCGCACGCTTGAACGAATCAACCGTTGCGATACGTATGAAAAATTTTTATGGTCAATCGATGTTACTGCTCCTCGAAATTTGAAAATATGCGTTCATGTCATTCTTGGACTACCCGGTGAAACACATGAAGACATGATGGTCACTGCAGAACGTCTCGCTCCCCTGCCCTACCATAGCATCAAAATCCATCTGCTGCATATCATGAAAAATACACCTATGGCAAAGGAATATGAGGAAGGTTTGATCGATTTCTTCTCGATGGATGAATATGCAAAAACCGTTTGTGATTTTGTGGAACGCCTTCATCCTGATGTTAGTATTCAACGGTTGACAGCAGATGCTCCACCGAACGTTTTGGTCGCACCTCAATGGTGCCTGGATCGTAAAACAATCCTCGCCAAAATCGATGAAGAATTCGAACGCCGGGGAACATTTCAAGGAATTTTGGTGCCGGAGAATATTCGGGAAAATCAAACATGGCGAGAAATGGTTACCCCTCATGAAATTTTCCCCGCCATAAGCGAAGTATAGATAAATCTATAACACTGTTCAACCACCACCATATCAAATCGAACATTTCAAATTTGAATCATTTCTTCGCAACAAATCAAAGACCGGAAATGTTGACTGATTCGTCTTTTTCAACGATGATGAAAAATCAACAAATGAAGGGTAATTTTTGATAAAAAACAATACTTATTCACTGACTTTACGCACGAGAGTGAAAATTGAAAGGGGTAGGCAGGGCAAGACGTCAACTTTGCTCTGGCGGCATAGCGGAATCCGGCAAGGGTAGACTTCGCTTACCCTTGCTACCCGTTGCGCATTCATTATGACGACTGCCATTGGGATCAGTGGGGGTAGAGTAAACTTCGCTTACCCTTGCTACCCGTTGCGCTCCGATCGAAACATGCTTTTTCAAGTCGTACAAAGGTGAGTTATTCATGTGAAAGTAAGAAAATCTAGTATTGGATGAGGCGTTGACGATCATGATTATCGATGTACACACTCATATTTTTCCAGATAAAATAGCGCTCGATGTAGTTCCGAAGATGGCGAAGGAAGCCAAAATTACGGAAGCATTGGACGGGAGGTTATCCAGTTTACTCGATTCGATGAAAAAGGCGGGTATTGACGTTTCATGGCTTCAGCCAGTGGCGACCAAGCCGCAGCAAGTCGATAAAATCAATGCCTGGATGGAAGAGATACGCTCGGAATCCATAGTCGCATTCGGGGCCGTCCATCCGGAATATGAAAATCTATCCGATTTAATCCACGAGTTGTCCTCAAGAGGATTCCCGGGGATTAAAATCCATCCGGAATATCATGCAATCAAACCTACGGATCCGAAATGGTTCCCACTGTATGAAGCGGTTATCGAAGAAAAGATGATCATACTATTTCACGCCGGGTACGATATTGGAATACCGACCATAAACAGTACTCCAATCCAATTCGCCCAATTAATGAAGCGATATCCTGATTTAATGATGATATTGGCGCATATGGGCGGATTTGAACAATGGGATGAAGTCCTCAATGATTTATGTGGAAGCAATGCCTACTTGGATACTTCATATGTATTCGGTCATTGTTCGGATGAATTATTCATGAAAATGGTGGAAAGGCATGGTGTGGATAAAGTCGTTTTTGGCACCGATTCTCCCTGGGCTGACCAAAAGAAAGATATTGAACATTTGAAGCAGTTGTCTTTTCCCAAGGAAGAGTTGAATCAAATTCTCGGGATCAATGCACAACAGATGCTAAAAAAAACGGAAAAGAGATAAAAACAAGGTACATTTTACTTTCTTTTCCCAGGAGTCTTTGTCGTGAAAGCCATCCGTTTCCATTGATCATCCTTTTTCTCATTTTCTTTTGATGTTTTGGGAGTTGGTAACGGTGGTTGTGATTTTGCGGTTGGTTCGGTTGTTTCCTTTTTCTCTTCGGTAGAAGCCTTTTCGGTTGAATCTTTTTTGATAGTAGGCATACTTTTGGCCGCTTCCAACACATTTTCAACAAATTGGAGCAGTTGTTGTATTGCCTGAATCTGTTCTTTTCTGTTTTGGAGCTGCGATTCCAGATCATCAACCGCCACTTTCAATTTCTTGAGAGAAGAAACTTCCGTAATTTTCGAAGCATCAATTTCCTGATTTTCCAAAATTGAATAAGCACGCGCCATCGCATTGATTGTACTCGGTTTCACCAATGCTTGTGCGGCTGTAGCACACGATCGAATGAAATCTTGCATAGAATGGGAAACATTATCGCCCAAATTCACTTCCCGCAAAAATACCGATGTTTGGCATTTGAGCAAATCCGATACCGCTTCAAGGGTTTCCTGAAGTACCGTCCGCACTAATGAACTCGTCGCTTTCAATTTCACCCGGAGAATTTTGATTAATTTTTTCTTGCTCTCATTGGCTTTGAGAGCGCAGTTTGCCGCTTCTTCTTCCTTTTTGGTTAGAAATTCATTAAGACGATTTCGTTCTTCTTCTCCGAAGTTGGTAAATTTAGAGCGATACAACCATTGCCCATATTTTCGTGAAGTATTGATCGATTCGAGACAAGCAGCAACTCGATTATCCCCCCGATCCATGAGTTCTTTCAATTTTTGATGATCAACGGTTTGCTCGACTTTACGTTTTTCGGCCGCACGTTTAAAAACTTTGTCGACTGTATCGATAACGATACGTCCATTCACCGTTCGAGTAATAATTTCATGCCGTTTTACATTCGGATTTTTACGCAGGTATTCCCGAATCAGAGATTCCTTAAACTCCTCAGCGGCCTGTGAATAATCGTCCATTGTCTCATCTCCTACAATAAACCAAAGGTGCAAAATCAAATAGTGAAATAGGATCTATGGATACTATTAACACCGGCACTTGAAATGATCAAACACAACTAAATAACATATTTGAATTATACCCCAAAGGGAAGTATATCATTCCATTAAACTGTATTTCAAGACATGCAATTCTCAAAAATAGATTTTTTCAGACATTATACCACGAAAAAATGATATTTGCGACAAGGAATCATAATAAATTTAATCAAACCGATACGGTTAAAAGGATTGGATATCCGAAGAAAACATATCGCACGTCCCCACTAAATTTTATCACAATTCATGGGAAAGACAAACAATCGATACCATTTCCCAAAATGAATGCCGCTCATAATTGACGCTTTTTCGGTTTTCACTACAATCTTGACAGGAATACAATTACACCTTATATGAAATTTTTTTGGCAAATCGCCTCGATGGGGTGTGAACAATCAACAAAGTAAAGTTTTTTTACACTAAAATTTGAAATCGAATGAAAAACCATTCTATCGATCTCTATTTATGTCTTTTCATCGGTGGTATCCTCTGTCTTACTTTCGCTGGGCACGGCACATCCGTCGATGAAAATTTAATCGTGCAAGTTTGTGAATCGCTCTCCACCAAGGGCAATTTGACTTGCGGAAAAATGTTCCAAGCATTGGAAGGGCCTGACGGGAATTATTACAGCCGATATGGTATCGGCTATATTTTGTTGGTATTCCCCTTTTATGAAATTGGAGCTTTCCTGGATTGGCTTTTTCCCCTTTCGAATGCATTTTGTTCGAATCCATACATGTTCGCGATGTTGTGGTCTAGTATTCTTTACACCGTTCTGATCGGCTGGGTGTTTTACCGGCTTTGTCTTTCCTTTGGCTGTAAGCAACCTCTCGCTGTTTTGTTATCATTAGGATTGATATTCGGAAGTTCGTTTTGGCCGTATAGTCAAACTCTTTATCGACTAACCGCTGCTGGGGCGATTTTGGTTTGCGTCTTGTTGTTTGTGTTCCGTTATCAAAAAACCCAATCCAAATGGAATCTTGTTTTCCTTGTTTTCTTAACGGCGCTGGGATTGAATGTTCGGGAAGACTTGGTGATCGGCTTGGGGTGGATTGGTTTGTATACTTTGCTGCGATATCGGCAAGTTAGAGGCTTCGGGTGCGCAATCGCTATTTTCAGCGGAGCCTGTTTGGGAAGCGTTCTATGGGGAATTCATAACTATGTTCGATTTGGAACTTTCTTTATTGAAAATTATGCCGACCTTTCTTTCAACTATCCATTGATTATCAGTTTGCCGCAGTTGATTGCCGGGGTAAAACGAGGACTGGTTTTTTATTCTCCTTTGTCG
Organism: uncultured bacterium; assembly: GCA_964412555.1. Taxonomy (GTDB): domain Bacteria; phylum Hinthialibacterota; class Hinthialibacteria; order Hinthialibacterales; family Hinthialibacteraceae; genus CAYPPG01. The sequence goes on along the minus strand of CAYPPG010000027.1, from coordinate 52,292 downwards.
TTGTTACTTCCTCTCTCCTTTCTCGCTGCTAAACGACACAAGAAACTCGACATATGGATCCTCTGTGCCGGTATCATCAGTAGTTATTTTCTGTTATACGGAAAATCCAACATGTGGCATGGAGGAATCTGCTGGGGACCACGCCATATGTATTTTCTTTTACCGTTTTGTATAGTACCGGGAATATGGTTTCTATCCTCACCTTTGGCGCTTTGGAAAAAAGTCTTCTTCGGAGCCGCATTCGGTTGGGGGATTTTAGTCAATTGGCCGGGCGTGTATTGTTATCAGGGGCGATATCAAGGATATTTTGAATGCCCCTCCTTTTTTACAAGTGTATTGAGACCTGTTGGCCATCCTGAATATGTGGTTTTCGAGGATTTTGATCTGTGGTGGATCCGGATGATCAAACTGGAGCCGCTTTCTTTTTGGCCAATACTTTTTCTCTTGTTAGTCGTTTTCACTGTTTTTTGCGGGTATCGCCTTTGGAAAAGTATTCTATAGAAACAATCACACTGTATGGGGATGCGGTATGTAAGAAAATACATGTGTTGAATGATGCGGGCTTCTATATATGCGCGAATTGGAGCGCGCCGCACGATAAGTATATAAGAAAATGCACGTTTTGAATGATGCGGGCAAGGATGCCCGCGCTCCCAGTCTTTACAGAGAAATGAATCACTTCCAAGAAAGAGAATTCAATATACTCTATTGTTGTTGAACGTTCCTTTGTATTCATTTGTATTCAATTGATCAACATATCATGAAATCAACTTTCCGTTCTCTGTATTGGCTTGTTCTCTTTCTGCCTTGGAGGCAAATGAGAAACCGGGTCAAATTCTTCAAACTTGACGACCTATTCAAATACGGTGTCTTTTTCAGTTTCGCAGTCGGTGTTGGATGGGCGGAATTTGCCTTTTTTTTCCGTTTTTTTGAATTATTGCAACGTGTTCCCGGTGGGATTTATTTAGTGACACCTCGCCTTTTTTCATTACTCGGCTCTTTTTTATTCGCTTTTCTATCCTATTCCAGTATTTTGACCGCTCTCTCATCGATCTATCGTTCTGACGATGTACGGCTTTTAATGGTTGCACCAATTTCTCACACAATCATGCTCTTCCATAAATTTACCGATGTAACCATCCGAAGTGGAACCACAGTTGTTTTATTGGCTCTCCCTCCCATGCTTGCTATCGGATTAACAATTCATCCGAATGTTTTTTTCTATCCGGCTTATGTTTTCGCGTTACTCTCCATCACGATCAGCGCAACATGCATCGGGACAGTCTTCGCGATGACACTGATGATGTTTTTCCCGGAGAAGCGCCTACACCAAAGTTTAGCGATTATCGGACTATGCATTGCAGCCCTTCTCATTACCGGTTTACGCTTTCTCCATCTTGAAAATTTGTGGGGGAACCAACCGCTGGAAAGCCCTGTAATGCTTTATCTTTCAGATGAGCAAAGCAGTGTGCTTACCTATTCCCCCGGAACGCTTTTCTCGGAAACGGTTCTGCGCTATCTATGGAATCAAGAGGGAGCTTCTCTCTGGCTCGTGGGTAGTCTCGTATGGGGGATTTCAATACTCTGTCTTTCCTTGTGGTTGGGGTGCAAACTCTTTTTTCGGAGTTGGAACAAAAGCCAGGAACAATGTGATCCCGAAATCCGCAATCGGTGGAACCGCTATCGTACAATCGCCAAAATCCTCCCGTTCAGCCAATCGTTCAACGCCTTCATTATGAAAGATTGGCTTCTTATGAAACGGGATCCATCGATTTGGACTCAATTATTCATGATGGTTCCGTTAGCCGGTATTTATTTGTTCAATTTAACATTTCTCCCTCTCGAGACGGAGGAATTCAAACGTTTCTTCGCCATCGCCAATGTGGGATTGATCGGTTTGATTGTCGCGGCGGTCAGCGCCCGTTTCTTATTTCCTGCAGCCTCCCGAGAAGGAAAATCGGTTTGGATTCCGGTGACTTCTCCCATCTCAACCACTACTTTTCTTTTTCAAAAATTGCTCTTTTCCACTCCCCCTATCATTCTTTTGAGTATCGTGTTGTTATATGCATCCTGTTGGATTTTACGGGTTCCGGAAGAATTGTATTCATGGAGTCTCTGGTATGGAACTGCCTTATCCATATTTCTCTGTGTTCAATCGATTTTATTGGGATTTTGTTTCCCGACTTTTGAATACCGGAATTTGATTGAAGTTTCCTTGGGGGTAGGTTCATTTTTGTACATGATCCTCGCAATGGCGGAAATTGCTACCTTAAATTTTTTGGCGCTTCGTGCCATGTTTACGTCCATTGATCGAACAGTTTCTTTGTACGATTATCCTACGATGATTTGGCTTCTGCTTCTCGTCATGATTACCCTTGCATGTTTCTGGTATGGGAAAAGGAAATTTCAGAGAATTGAATTATAATAGACAATATAACGCCGCCGTCCCGGTGGCACGATGGAAAGGCCGGCAGGATGCCGGCGTTACTTTTTCAAACATCGCCATCCCGGTGGCACGATGGAAAGGCCGTCAGGATGCCGGCGTTACAACAAATTACTGTAAAGGGGGCAGAAAAATGAAAAACCAAAGCCGATTTCAAAAAATGATGAGTATGTCCATAAAGATATTCATTTTATTGTGTGGTGTAACCTTGCTCTTGAACAACTCCTCAGCAACAGAAGTACACATTGGAAAAGGAAATTTTTTAGAAGCGGATGGAAAACCTGTTTTCGTGATCGGCGCTTATAATCTACCACCAGGATACACGTTGCCAGACGGCAAAATGATGGGATTCAATCTGGTTCGAGCACCGGCGAAAAAAGAGTATTGGGATGAGGCGCTCGCAAAAAACTTGTTTGTGTGGCATTCATTCGGCAGCCGTCTTGATTTTGAGTCCGGCAATGTGGAGGACAAGAAAAGCCATATTCAAAACGTTGTCGAAGGTCTCTCCGATCACCCTGCGTTATTGTTTTGGGAGAGTATGGACGAACCGGCTTGGACGAATAAAGAGCCGGCGCAAGCTCGGGCGACACCGGAAGGATTGGCGGCGGGGTATCGGTTTTTACAATCGTTGGACGACGGCCATCCGGTTTACCTCAATCATGCTCCGCGAAATATGGTAAAAACTTTGAAAAAATATAACGATGCCTGTGATATCGTCTGTGCGGATATTTATCCGATCATTCCGCACGGAATGCCCACAACATACGCCATCACACCGGATGGACGGCATGGAGACCTACCGAATCAGACACCGAGTTGTGTGGGTGAATATGTCGACAAAATGAAACGAGTAGCGGAATCGGATCAGGCAGTGTTCATCGTTCTGCAAGGTTTTTCGTGGGAAGAGGCATCACGGAAAAAGGATGCGAATCCGGAATTGGTCCTTTATCCCACCTATCACGAATCGCGGTTCATGGCATACAATGCAATCCTACATGGCGCCAATGGACTCATGTATTGGGGATTGCATTCGGTTCCGGAGGAGCACCCATTTCTGCACGATTTAAGGCAGGTACTCAATGAACTACAGGAATTGATCCCGGTCTTTCTGAGCCAGAACGAGATGCAAAAACCGGAATTGGTTTATCACGAACGAGGCTCGACGATCTCCGCCGGAATTGAAATGATGTGCAAGCAAACCGATCAAGGAATCTATTGGATTGCCGCGAATGCTAGCATCGATCCGGCGGCGGTTGATTTTACCGATCTTCCTTCAGAAATGGCAGATGTGGATCGTATGACCGTTTTGGGGGAAAACCGAACTGTGGTTATAGAAAATGGACGTTTTTTTGATGAATTCGAAGGGTTGGATGTGCATGTTTATTGGGCTAATTCTGCAAAATGAATCCAACAAAGCCGCTGTTTTCAAAAGGACCGTAGTAACGGGGCGAACCGCTTCTGGTAATGATATAGATTCGGAAGCGGTAACTTTCGCCGGATTGGGGACCGGATCGAAATCGTGAATACACGGTCCGTTGATTGGGAATCCATTCAAAATAATCATCGGTGTTGTTTGTCGTTCTTCCAAGATAAAGGAAGTTTCCATAGGATTGCGGTTGAACGTAAACATGAACTAGGGCGACATTGGATGCATCGATTTTCAAACTTCCGTAGTCCCACCTGAGAGTCAAGCCCGGATTCAATGGGGAATCATAATCCGGCTGGTTACTCAAATCTTCCAAGGAACCAGGATCATCGGTAACGATGAGCGGTGGTGGAGGTGTCGGTGTCGGAGTAAACCGGGCAGCTGGACTTTCCATCGAGAGGAAATGAACTGTACCACGTGTTTGTATTACAATCGAACTTTGCCTTTCTCTTCTCCCGTAAATAAAAAACTGATAACTGTGGCCGAATTGTGGTCCTTGGGCCACTTCACCTGAATTTTCATCTCCCCATTGCTTCCATACATAATATTCGATATTCCCGGTTCGCCCCAAATACTGCCGTTTGCCACCGTCAATTTCCACGTAAACGTAATAGGCATCGATATCTGTGCGATCCATATGCCACCGGACAGCCAATTGGCGGTTCTCCTCTTCATCTTGATCGTAACTTTCTACTAGATTTTCTGTTGTCGATAGATCGTCTGTCACAATCACTTCTTTATTTGAAATCGACATGGAAAAATCAGGTGTCGGCGATGGAATCGGCGTATTCGTCGCTGTTGGAGTGATCGTTGGCGTTGGTGTCGGCGTAAAGGTGGGAATTGGTTTGCCGGTTTGTAAAAATAAAACACCTGCTGAAGACTGACACACCAAATTGGATTGGCGGCTACGAATTCCATACACGCGAAAGCGATACGTTTTCCCATATAGAGGTCCAGCGGCGAATGAACGATAAAGATGAGGTGCATTTCTTTTCCATTCGAAGTAATTTATATCCCCGGAGCCGGTTCTTGCAAAATACTGTGCCGTATCATCATCTACTTGGACGTAGATGTGACAATCGGTAATTTCTGTGCTGTCGAAATTCCAGCGGATAGCCAAAGCGCGATATCCGACCTCATCTTGGTCATAACTCCCAACCAAATCCTCGTCCGTGCTGATATCGTCAGTTACGACAACGGAATTGACCGGTATGGTCACGGAGAAATTCGGCGTCGGTGAAGGTGTCGGTGGATCGACTCCCGTTTCCAGAAACAAAACCGATTCGCTGGTCCCCACTTCAAATTGTTTAAAATAATCTGCATACACAACTACGGTAAATTGATAATAGGTGTTAAATTGAGGCCCTTTATTGTATTTTTGGCTCTGAGGTGCGGAGCCTTCCCGCCATACGAAACAAGAGTCATCGATCGAGCTGGCATACCCTAGAAGGGTCGTATTGTCATTTCCACGATTGATATAGACACCATAATAATGATAATTATAAAATACCGATTTTTGATAAGGTTCCGGATTCCAACGGATAGCCAGAGCACGATCTTCAGGATCATCCTGATCGTAGCTTCCCGCAATATTTTCGATGGATTGGGGATCATCGGTCACGGCAATCACACCATAGTCCAAATCGGGCATGGGAAGGGGAGTCGGGGAAAATGTCGGTGTCACTGTCGGTGTGATTGTCGGTGTCGGAGTGATGGTAGCGGTTGGGAGCGTATCGCCGGTTTGAAGATACAATACCGGCGCGTCCGCTTGTAGCCATGCAGGCCAATTACTATTTGATTGATAACCTCTTATCAGAAATCGATAGGATTTCCCGAACTGTGGTCCGTCGGTAAAACTAGATAGTACCCCTGAAGAATTCGCTCTCCATTCATAATGATCTGTATCCCCGTTTACACTTACAAGTAATTCCTGATTTGCGCCGTCGACTTCGACATAGACAGAGCAGCGCCGGATTGCTCGATCTCCGTAATTCCACCATATCACCAAGCCTCGATCATATTCTTCATCGTCGTCAAAGCCACCAACAAGGTTCGCAGGTTTGAACATATTATCCGTCACCAGGACGTTATTGACAGGAACTTCCAGCAGAGGGGTTGGAGAGGGTGTCGGAGTAAAGCGGCCGGGGTTGGAAGTGGTGGATAAATAATGAACGGTATCGTCCGTTTCCAGAGAGGGACGCTTGTTCCTAAAAATACCATAAACATAAAATTTATAAGCCTCTCCAAATCGTGGCCCTCCACGAAACGTGGATGAAAGGTAACGTGCGTTACGACGCCATTCGAAATAAGTTTCGTCTTCAGTGTTCGTACGAGCAAGATATTGCTTCTGTTGTCCATCCACTTCAACATAGATATGGTATCCCGTAAAGCCGGTTTGTTTGAAGTTCCAACGAATCGCTAAGGCGCGATCATCCACGCTATCCATATCGTAACGACCTACAATATCGTGTGTCGAATGCAAATCATCCGTTACGAAAACAGTATCTGCCGGCATGCGCATTTTGAGAATCGGCGTCGGTGTAGGGGTCGGTATTTTCTGACCGGTTTTCAAATAATACAACGCCTCACATTCCCCAACCCTTTTCATCGCACCATTCTCAAAAATTGCATAAACGATAAATTCATATAAAGATCCGAATTGGGGACCTTCTCGATACTCTCCAATGAGGTTGGATAATCCTTCCCGCCACTCATAGCACGACGCATTTCCATCACTGATTATGGCCATCCGCTGCATAGAGCCTTGATTGACTGTTGCATAAACATAAAAGTAAGAAACAGAAGACCAGATAGAATTCCAACGAATTGCCAGCACCCGATCATTCGGATCATCTTGATCCATCCGTCCGGCTAGATTGACAACCGATTTTGCATCATCGGTAACCGCCACACTGTTGGGAGACAAATTGGGCATGGGCACCGGCGTATGCGTGGGAGTCGGAGTAATAGTTGGGGTCGGGGTAATTGTTGAAGTAGCAGTCGGGGACGGTTCGATCGTCTCCGTCCAAGTCGGTGAGGGAGTATGTGTATTCGTTGAAGTGGCAGTCACAGTGTTTGATGGAGTGCTTGTCGGTGTAGAGGTCGCTGTCGGTGACGAAGTAGGGGATGGAGTGGCCGTTGGATACTCTTCGAATACGGAGAACGTGATTTCCTGTTTGGCATAATCGCTGCCATCATAGGCATAAACAAAAAATGAGTAATCCCCAATGGAAGACGTTTCCAATTGGCAATCGATATAGGTTGCCTCGTGTAGGGTTGATTGATTGACGATCACTGCCGGAGCATTATCGGAAAGAAAGAAAGTACATGAATCTTCATCTTGATCGGTAACGACAATGGATATCGTTTTACTTTTGTTTAACAGACAGATGAAATGCTTTTCGGAATGAAGTACCATTTGTGGCGCGTGATTGCCCGGACGAGGCGTATTCGTCGATGTCGGAGAGGGCGTTTGAGTATGGGTTGGGGTAAGTGTGTTTGTCGGAGTAAATGTTAAAGTCGGCGTCAATGTAGGTGTAGGTGAATTCGTGTAGGTTGGAGTGAATGAAGGAGTATGGCTGGGTGTGGATGTATAGATATTCGTAGGTGTATACGTGAAAGTCGGTGTATGCAAAGGAGTTGGTGTATTTGTCGGCAGCGAAGTCTCCGTCGGGATTTGTGTATCGGTAGGTGTCGATGTCAGAGCAGGAATTACGGTTATCGTTATCGTTGCCGGATTTAAGCAATATCTCGAATTCGAATCACAGGTCTTGAAATGAAACGAATCCGTCCCACTGAAATTCGCTTGCGGAGTATAGGTCACAGCACCGGTTTGGTTGTTGAAATCTGTGAGTGTACCGTGTTGTGGATTCGAAGTGATATGAAAGGTAATTGTATCCCCATCACTATCATTTCCGGTGAGAGTTAGTGAAACAGGGTTGTTTTGTGGGGTAGAAACAGTTTGAGAGTGTGCAGAGGGAGGGTCATTGATACTTTCAACCTTTATATTGACTGTTGCGTGGGATGAATCCACCGCGCCATCGTTTGTTTTATAGGTAAAGGAATCGGAACCAATAAAGTTTGAATTCGGACGATAAGTAACAGTTCCCGCTGAAGAATTGAAATTGGTCAATACTCCAAAGGAGGGATTCGACACGATCGAATACGTAATGGAATCGCCATCCGCATCACTACCCGAAAGTGTTATGGAGATCGAGTAATCTTCTTGTGTACTGACAGATTGAGAATTTGCGGTGGGAGTCCGATTTCCGGCAATTGTCAGCACCGCTGTATCTTGAACTCCCAACGTCGCTCCACCGGTTGGATTGGTGAGGGAGAGATTGACCGTCTCATCACTTTCCGCTTCGGTATCTTTGATGATGGGAATAGAAACCGTTTTGGAAGTGGAATCACCGTCGTTAAAAGAAACCGTTTGAGAAACAGTGGTGTAATCGTCTCCGGCGATGGCCGAACCGTCGCTCGTATTGAAATCGACCGTCACCGAACCACTGTCCCCATCGATACGTGTTATAGTAATGGTCGCGTTTCCTCCATTTTCCAAAACACTATAATTAGCCGCACTGAATTGTACTTTGCCTGGATTATTGGCCGCACCCGCCGTGACTTGAGTCGATGTGACATCATCGGCGTATTCCATCATTAATGAACAATCGTGATCCCGATTTTCTGCCTCGCTGCTCGCGGTAGTGATATGAGTCACTTGAAATTGATTCGGCGTTTGTGTATCGGCATCATCGGTAAGAAAAGCAACCACGAAATACGTTTGCGAAGCCCCCACCGATATTTGGAGATTCGGATCAGCATCGGTAAATGTGATCTTTTCGATTCCGGTAGTCAGATCTATATCCGTAACCGTAGCCACAAGAGTATCGGAACCGCTTTCGAAAGTTCCGGAACCGGTATCCTTGTAAATAAGAAGTTGTTCGATAAGTGCATTGGCTTCGGCGCTGGTCAGGACGTCGCCGGTACTTTCTTCGAACTTGAGTTCAAAAGTAGCCAGTTCGATATCGGAGTCACCGGTACGACCTCTATGAGTGGCAACAATTTTCAATACATCGTCCGTAGCGCCAACCGTTATATTGGCAGGGGCGGTATCGGTAGTAGCAAGTGAGAATTGCCCTCCTTTATTTTCAAACCACGAGATTTTGCTTGTGTTATTGGAGGCCACGAGAACATCCTGTTTTCCATCGCCATTGATATCTGCGGCAAAAATAGAATAGGGAGAATTGCCCACATCGGTTATTGTGTGCGTAGTCCAAGCCGAACCGTCACCGGCGGTATTCTCATACCAAGCCAATCGGTTGTCGGAGGAAGAGGCGGATAACACGTCCATATCTCCGTCTGCGTCCATGTCCCGCGCAAAAACCGAACGAGCCATATCGGCTGGAGTGCCATTCCCGGAACTGACTATGATATGCGTTGTGAATGTTGGGGGGCTGGCTCCGTCATTTTCATACCACGCGATTTTGTCATCCTGCCCGGAAGCCGACAGAACATCTTGATCCCCATCGCCGTCCACATCCGCCGCGTAGACAGACCATGCCTGGTTGGCACTGGAAGAAATTGTGCGTGCGGTCCAGGAAGAACCGTCACCTGCTGTATTCTCATACCACGCGATACGGTCATCCATAAAGGAAGCGGAAAGCACATCAGTATCGCCATCGTTATCCAAATCGGATGCAAAGACGGAAGTCGCTCCATCCGCTGCCGTTCCTACAGAGTCACTGGCAATGATATTAGGGGTGAATGATGGCGTTGCACTTTTGTCGTGTTCGTACCAAGCAATTTTGTCATCGTTGAAGGAAGCGGAAAGAACATCCGGATATCCGTCGCCATTGATATCAGCAGAAAATACGGAGTAAGCGTAATCCGCAATGCTGGATATTGTGTGAGATGTCCATGTCGGGGGAGTGCCACCGTTGTTTTGATACCAAGCAATTGTATTGTCATCGCGGGAGGCGGAGAGCACATCCATTTTTCCATCGCGGTTGAGATCTGCAGAATACACCGAGTAGGCATAATTGGCGGAAGTAGTGATATCCCGTGCCGTCCAGTTACTGCCATCCCCAGCGGTGTTCTCATACCAAGCGATAGTATTGTCGTCATGCGAAGCGGAGAGGACATCGAGGTTGCCATCCCCATCCACGTCCGTTGCGAAAACGGAAGCCGGCCGGTTTGCGGCTGTAGAAATTTCTGATTCAGATGGTAATGATACATTGCGATGGATGGATTGGTTTTCAAGCCACACCACTTCATCATTGGTAGCATTATCTGTGCTGACAATATCTATATCGCCGTCACCATCGAAATCCGCCGTGTAGCAGCTACCTGAATAAAACGAAGTAATAAGATCGGTTCCGGAAGAGAAGGTTCCTGACCCGTCCGTATTTTCGTACCAAACAACTTTACTGCTGGGAGTAGTGGATGTGACGACAACATCGGGATCGCCATCGCTGTCAAAATCATTGACATGCAAACCGGTGACTCCACTCAATGAAGTCGTAATGTTTTGTGCCGTTCCGAAACTACCCCCGCCGCTATTCTTATACCATACCGCTTTTTGGGCAGTCGGAGCAGTTGCCAGGATATCTCTTTTCCCATCGCCATCCACATCGGAGGTTATCACTCGTGAAACAGCAGTCAACGCAGCATCAATATTATGAGAAGAAAAAGATTGTGATCCATTATTTTCGTACCATTTCAAAGTGTTATTATTCGTATCAGCAACGAGGACATCGATATCACCATCTTGATCCAAATCATCCCCATAAATCCCTTGGGGACGGTTGAGACCAGTGCCGATATCATGAGAAGTAAAACTGCCGCTGCCGTCGTTTTCCAACCACACTACTTTCCCCGGATCCGCTTTTGTTGCAGCGATTATGTCGTTATCTCCGTCACGATCCAAATCAATTGCAAATACTGCGAAAACTTGGGGTAACGTGGCAACGGCTTGTGGCCCACTGAATGTTCCACTGCCGTTATTGGAATACCATTTGATCACAGCGGAACCGTTGGCTGCCGCAACGACATCCGTGGTACCATTGCCGTCAAAATCGGCAGCGTGCGACCAAAAGTAATTATCCAGTGTATCGTCGATAACCTGCTGAGTGCCAAATGTACCGTCACCGTTATTTGCATACCAAGCGACTTTATCATCCCCGTATGTGGATATGAGGATATCTAAATTACCATCACCATTAAAATCGGCCGAGAAAACACAATATGCACCGGAAGTCGTACCGTCGATGATCTTTTTATCGGAAAAGGGAACGTCCCGTGCCCAACCGTGTAAATGAGAAAATAACAAAAGAGTATATACCGCAACAACAAAAATGATTTTTGTATAGTCTATATATCTCTTACATATAGATTTAAATTGATAAAAAAACTGATGAAACACGTTACAATCCTCCCTATTACCTGAACCATATCGATTCAATAACAAAATAATCGTATCATTAAATCCCCATTCTATCTTGAGAATCCGGAAAATTAACCAACAGAATGGGTGTTTCGATAAAAATTATCGACTATGAAGCGTTCCCCCGCCCAGCCGATTGAGATAATCAATTCCGGCTTGAATGATTTTGTCGTCGTTACCTTGCAGATCGCCTTCGTCTTGACCAATGGTCAAGATCAGTTTATGAGGAGTCCGCAGAGGGCGGCTTGTTGTTGTTTCGGATGGATGATTTTTAACAGCCGTATTTAATTTTTGTTCACAGAATCCAATATTCCCCGCCATCAAAAACAGCGTGAATAAGGAGCACCATAGTTTGGGATTGAATTGTTCTCTGATTTTCATACTTTCACCTTTGCCGTTTGTCTGAATCTGGATTGGCCAGGATCGTAGGATTTTCAGGATGGATATATGAAAGTATTTGATGACGATTCGAGAAAACGTTCATTGGATGTTGATCACTCGTCAAATTTTGTACATTGATCGATAGAGCATATCCTGTTCATCCATGCATCCTGGGTATCCGGATTCAGACGATTGGGAATCACTATTTTTGTTTCTCCAATTTCGAGAAGAAATCTCGAAAGATAGGATCCCGGTGCACGAAATACACGGCGCGGATTAGATGTCTGGAGTTATCGAAGCTATAGGTGTAATTATCCGTTACAATGGGGCTGTGCACGAGGTTGGAGGGAAGCCAGTCGTCATTGATCAGCCAGGCAATCGCGGTCATATCCCATAAGACTTTGGACCATCCGAAATGGTCTTTTCTATAGTCTTTGAAAATCTCCAACAAATAATCACCGATCATTCCCCTACCTGCGACATATCGTTCCATCTCAGGCACTGTAGTCGTGAAATGGGTGACGACAGGAGTACAGGGTAATTGTACAAACGGTACCCCGCTATCGAATATAACACGGGATGCGTTCAAGTCCTGACGGAAATTGAATTCTCTTTGGTGGGGCCAATTGTGACCGTTGCCGCCTAGCCAGACAATAACAATGTTCTGAATGATGGAAGGTTCAATGAGAATGGCATTGGCCACATTCGTGATTGCGCCGACTGTGGCGACATATAACGGATCGTCGGGGCTGCTCTTCTTCGCTTTTGCAATCAGGTCCATCGCAGCGGGACTTTTTTCCGGATTGTTCAGATCAGAAATATAATGAGAACTACCCTGAAAGGCGAAATTCTCGGGTGAACGATCCAGTTTACTCAATACACGGAGGATTTCTTCATAACTCTTCTCCATCCCATCGCCAGGTCCGCTCGACCGGCTGTTATGGAAGGGTGCGGCATACAACGCTTGCACGTCCAATTCCGGTGAGATCAAAGAATATACCACTGCAAATTGGTCATCGATTTCGTTATACGTGTCGGTATCGAGAACCATACGAACCGGCTTTTGTTCCGGTGGCTCCAGCATTTGGATGCGCTGAATATCCGAAACCGCTGGATAATCGATTGCGAATAGGTTCGGCCCGCTAACCATTAAACAGAGAAGTAGAATTGCCTTGCATATACTTTTCATTGTCTTTCCTTTCTGAATCATTTTTTCGGATCATATTACAAAATTTTGGCTTGAAGGTGAAGATGAATCGGAATGGTATATCATTTCATCATTCATATTGAATGTTGATTCAAGTTATGATATGTATTCTTAGAAGTATCGACTTGCTTGATTGTGACGAATTGTGGTGCAGACCTCTGGTCTGCGCAATGGAGAATGAAAATGGGTAGGTTGAAAGATGCGGGCAGGGATGCCCGCGCTCCCAGTTTGAGTTTGGAGGAGAAAACACTTTTGGCGAATATTTCCGGTCACTCCCCGGCGACAAATCAAGAGAAAAGCGAAGGTACGCTGCCAAAAGGAACCATTGGAAATGTTACCATGAGCCGGATTCTCTGTGGGGGCAACCTTATCTCCGGCAGTGCTCATGCGCGAGATTTGCTTTACGTTTCTTCTCTTCTTAAAAATTACTTTACACCAGAAAAGATCTTTGAAACATTGGAACTGTGCGAAGAGGAAGGAATCGATACAGTTGTCACCAATGTGTCGGTTCGGAACATCGATTATGACACCAATGCTGTCTTATATAAATATTGGAGCGAACGTGGGGGGAGAATCCAATGGTTGGCTCAATTGCATCCGCAATCCTATGATCTTGAAACTCCTATCAAAATAGCCGTCGATCATGGGGCGGTGGGGGCTTTTTTAATGGGCGGCTGCGGGGATCGATGGACAAAAGCGAAACGAGTCGATTTGATCGCCAAAGCGGTCGAGATGATCAAACAAAACGGTCTTATTGCAGGAGTGGGCGGCCACTCTTTGCATGTCCCTATAGCCTGCGAAAAAGAAGGCATCGATCCGGATTTTTACGTCAAAACTTTCCACCATGACCGATATTGGTCTGCCACACCGGAAGAATTCCGATTAGAATTCAACGTAGACGTCAAAAAATTCCAGGATCACCGCAAAGACCACGACAACATCTGGTGTATCAATCCGGAGAAAACAGCCGAATTTATGGAAACGGTCAAGAAACCATGGATCGCTTACAAAGTCCTGGCTGCCGGAGCGATTTATCCGAAAGACGGTTTCCGCTATGCTTTCGAAAAAGGAGCCGATTTCATTCTGGCAGGAATGTTCGATTTTCAAGTGACCGAAGATGTGATCATCGCAAAACAAATCCTAGCCGGCAATTTGAATCGAAAGCGAGCATGGTTTTCATAGAGTGATTCGGGTATCACAGAATTCAACCGGGTAGCCAGGACAACGCGTAGTCTGCCCTGGCGGGAACAAAACGCTTCCGGGTAGCCAGGGCAATGCGGTAGTCTGCCCTGGCGGGAACAAACGCTATCCGGCAAGGGTAGACTTCGCTTACCCTTGTTACCCGGAGCGATAAAAAGAGCAATCGGGTAGCTAGGACAACGCACAGTCTGCCCTGGCGGGAACAAACGCTTCCGGGTAGCCAGGGCAATGCGTCAGTCTGCCCTGGCGGGAACAAAGAAAACAAGAAATGGATGAAAGGGGATAGGTATCATGAATGGAAAAAATGTTGATCGCCGTAATTTTTTAAAAAAATCCGTCGTCGCTTCCGCAGGCGCTTCCCTCGGATTTGGCTTTGAAGACAAAATCTTGGTATCCCAAGCCAACGCACAAACGACAACACGAAAAGCGGCAAGCGCAAATAACTTCCCAATGGGGAAAATCAAAGATCTGCAAATCAGCCGAGTGATCTGCGGTGGCAATCTCATCAGCGGATTCGCGCATAGCCGCGACCTGATCTATGTTTCCCCTTTACTGAAGCAATATTTCACGGATGACAAGGTATGTGAAACGTTGGCAAAGAGCGAAGAAAACGGCATCAATACCTGTATCCTCCGATACGATCAAAACACTCTCAGGATCATCAATAAATATTGGAACGATTGGGGCGGAAAAATCCAGTGGATTTGCCAATCGAAAATCAAGGAAAACGATTGGACCTCGGAACTCGACGGGGCTATCGACGCCGGAGCGAAAGCCGTCTACGTTCACGGTGGTGTCGGCGATAGTTTTGTCGAAAACGGAAAAGTGGATATCGTCGCCAAAGCCGTGGAACATATCAAAAAGCAAGGAATTATTAGCGGTGTCGCCGGCCATAAAATCGAGACTGTAAAAGCTTACGAAGAAGCCGGATTGAATCCCGATTTCTATATGAAAACCATCAACGCAAAGAACTATTGGTCCGCCGGCCCCATGCCCCGTCATGACAGCGTTTGGGCCGAAACCCCTGAACAGACCATTGAATTCATGAAAAGCGTCAAAAAACCATGGATCGGTTACAAAGTATTAGGCGCTGGCGCTATTCACCCCAAAGAAGGATTTCAATTTGCTTTCGAAAACGGCGCTGACTTTATCTGCGTTGGTATGTTCGATTTTCAAATCACTGAAGATACAATCATTGCAAAAAACATTTTCTCGAACAAACTCAACCGAGAACGGGAATGGTACTCATAATAGGAGTTTAGCAAGGGTAGACTTCGCTTACCCTTGTTACCCACGAAGCAAAATAACGGGTAGCCAGGACAATGCGTCAGTCTGTCCTGGCGGGAAAAATCGCTGTCCGGCAAGGGTAGACTTCGATTACCCTTGTTACCCACGAAGCAAGATAACGGGTAGCCAGGACAATGCGTCAGTCTGTCCTGGCGGGAAAAATCGCTGTC
>CAYPPG010000027.1:0-36634 GCA_964412555.1 uncultured bacterium | reverse complement strand
ACCCACGAAGCAAGATAACGGGTAGCCAGGACAATGCGTCAGTCTGTCCTGGCGGAAAATACGTTGTCCAGTAAGGTTTATTACTTACTACCGGTAAAAAAATGAAACCTGGAGACAAGAAAACCATCGTGCAAAAACAAAAAAACGACAAACAATTCAATCGGCGAAATTTTTTAGGCACAACCGCCGCAGGGAGTTTGATGTTGGCTTCCAAATCACTCGCACAGGACAATACCAATCCATCGGATACGGTACACGTCGCTTTGATCGGTACAGGTGCGCAAGGGCAGAACCTGCTCAATACTTGCATGAAGATCCCCGGCATCCATTTCCAAGCTGTCTGTGATATTTGGGAATCCTATAATCTAAAACAGGCTTCCAGGATTCTAACCGGATATAAGCAGGAACATAAAACCTATACCGATTACCGCGACATGCTCGAGAAGGAAAAGAACCTCGACGCCGTGATCATCGCCACACCCGATTTTTTCCATGCCGAGCAAACCATGGCCTGCCTTCAAGCAGGGCTGAATGTATACTGCGAATGCATGATGTCCAATACGCTCGAAGGCGCTCGAAAAATGGTACAAGCGGCGAAAGACACCGGTAAACTCCTGCAAATCGGCCTGCAGCGCAGAAGCAATCCGAAATACCGATATTGCTTCGATCATATCATTCACGAAACGAAACTCCTGGGGGAAATCACAGCCATCAATGGCCAATGGAACCGTCCGGTGCAAACAGATCGCGGCTGGCCGAGGCGTGCACCAGTCGACGACGCCACTCTCAATAAGTATGGTTTCGATTCCATGGAACAATTCCGCAATTGGCGCTGGGACAAAAAATTCGGCGGTGGTCCGATCGTGGAACTGGGAGCACATCAAATCGATGTCTTCAACTGGTTCATGGGAATTGCCCCGAAAACACTCTTGGCCAGTGGTGGAACGGCTTATTACAAATCGGATGTATACGAATGGTATGACACCGTCATGACCATTTACGATTATGAAACAGACGAGCGAGTGATCCGAGGATTTTATCAAACCATCAATTCCAACAGCAATTTCGGTTATTTCGAGAATTTCATGGGTGATCAAGGCACGCTTTATCTTTCCGAAGCCACGGGACGCATGAAAGTCTACCGAGAACCGACGGCTCCCGATTGGGAAAAGTGGGTCAACATTGGAATTCTCGGTTCCTCGGAAGAAAAGGAAGAACCGAAGAAAGAAGACAGTGACTCGATTGAAGTCGAAGAATCCGTCGCTCCCCCAAGTTACGACATTCCGGTGAAATTCACCGATCCGATCTATCAGCCGCATTTGGAGAATTTCTTTAACTCCATTCGGGGTGAAGACACACTCAACTGTCCTGCTGAAATCGCCTTTATTTCGGCAGTGACGGTATTAAAAATCAATGAGACAATTCAAAACGGAAATAAACTCGAATTCAAACTGGAAGATTTTCAAATATAAAGAAAAACAAGATTCACACATCCCGGCAGTTCTCCCATGAGAATAAAAAACATCTTACTCCCAATTTTTCTTTTCGCTCTTCTGAATCCAATTTTATTATACGGAAATAACCAAGAGCCACTGATCGGGGATGAAAGCGATGGAAGCCGTTCCATTCCGGTTCACCTGATCCCTCTTCTCGATGAAGAGGGGATTGAAATCCTTGCGGATGAAGAACCGGCGATTCCCTTCTCCACTCAAAAAACGTGCGCGATGGAATGTCACAGTTATGATACAATTTCGTCAGGCTGGCATTTCAATTACCGCAATCCGGAGGTCGATCCCGGTCGCTCAGGCCATCCTTGGATTTATGTGGATACATTAACCGGTACGCAAATACCTCTTTCTTACCGTTCGTGGCCGGGAACGTATCGGCCCGATGAGATCGGCCTGACTCCTTGGCAATTTGTATTACGATTCGGAAGGCATCTGCCGGGTGGAGGAGTTGGGGAATTCGACGAGACGGAAAATCCCGATGTGCTGATGCGCATTTTTGTATCCGGCAAATTGGAAATCAACTGTCTCAGTTGTCACGACGCCGATCCGGCACACGATCAGTCGGAATATGCACTACAAATCGCGCGGCAGAATTTCCGCTGGGCGGCGGCAGCAACCAGTGGATTTACCTCCGTCGCCGGCGCCGCCAAAGATATGCCGGACACATTCGATCACCTCATGCCAGAACCACCGAATGATCCAGCTTTGATTCCCCCCACGCTAGAGTACCGCGAAAACACTCTCGATCCCAAAAATCGCGTTTTCTTCAACATTCTGCGCAAAGTCCCAAACAAACGGTGCTATTTCTGCCATTCTCAAAAGACGATCAATGATGACAAATCGGATCAATGGATGCAGGATGAAGATGTCCACTTATACGCTGGGATGGCGTGTGTGGATTGCCACAGAAACGGCTTGAATCATGACATCATCCGCGGCTATGAAAATGAATATCGACACACCACCAATCCTCTCGCTTCGATCAGTTCTTGTGAAGGTTGCCATATACCCTCAAATGATTTCGTGCAACCGCTGGCGGGTCGCCTGACCGCTCCGGTTCCTGAACATGCAGGAATACCACCTGTCCACTTCGAAAAAATGACCTGCACGTCATGCCATTCCGGTCCCTGGCCAACTTCGCAAGTTGCCCACATCAAAACTTCCCTTGCTCATGGCTTAGGAATCCATAACGTCGATAAATCGGACACCGCTCTCCCCCTGATTTCCTCTCCGGTTTTTGCTCGTACTTCCAACGGAAAAATCGCACCGCACAATCTGATTTGGCCGTCGTTTTGGGGGAAATGGAATGAAGATACAATCACACCTCTTTCACCCAATGTTATTAAACCAAGCATCGATAAGACAATGGATACAGAAAACCTTTCCATTCGTACCTGGCCGAATTTTACAGAAAAACAAGTAACTGATATTTTGGCCGATCTTCAAACAAATAATGAAATCGAAGGGAAACCAATTTTCATTTCACAGGGATTACTCTATGCTCTAGATGGAAAAGGGAAATTGATCTCTGCCGAACATCCAGCAGCGGAGCCGTATCTCTGGCCGCTCGCTCATAATGTCAGACCCGCTGCACAATCGTTAGGAGTACGTGGTTGCGAGGACTGCCATTCTACCGATGCCCCCATCTTTTTCGCTCAACTGCAAATCGATTCCCCAATGTCGGCAGAGCGTGAAATCATTAATTTAAACATCGATTATCAAAATCTTGATCCGGTTTACATGAATACTTTCGCCTTGACATTCATCGCACGGCCTTATTTCAAAATCGCAATGATTGCGGTGGGGATAGTATTGTCTCTTATTCTTCTTCTTTACGGATTGAAAGGCATACAGCTGATCATCAATCGTTTATCCGGAACATCTGAATAATAGGTTCGAATCATGCTACAAACAACATCCTTATTACTTCTTGTCATTACCATTCTATGGATTGTGTATCATTTTTTCAAAACGATAGCAAAGCATCATACTGACGGGAAAGTATTCCTTGCGAATTACTACCAAAATTTGATCAGCCAGTTCAAAGACCAAAATCAAAAATGGAATGTGAGATTGAACGTATGGCTACTTGCCGTTGTCTGTGTCACATTTCTCCTATTATTCTTGACCGGCTTTGCACCAATCCTATTATTCGAACAAACCTTGGCAGGATATCCTTTGCTATTCCATGTAACGATTGCTTTGATTTTTGCTTTCGGTTTTACTATCTTTACCTTATCCTCAGCACCGGCTCACTCTTGCGGCAACAAAAATTCACAAGACAAGACAACAATCGTACGAAACGTTTGTTACTGGTTGACCGTACTCCTGGCGGTTCCATTGATTGGTTCAATCACCCTCGGTATGTTCCCCCTCTTCGGAACGGACTCACAGCATCTACTACTTCAAATTCACCAATATAGCGCCTTGTTTTTCTCCATCGCTTTCATCCTCCAAATGTATCTCAGCGCAATTCAACATATAAAGAAAACTGAACTCACTCAAGGAAATTAATCATACACTTTGAAATCCCCCATACCCTTCCTATCCCCAATCTTCACCGTTTCGCCCATGAAGCGATGGCCACATTCTTTGAAATTTACATTTGCCATCCCGATCCCCATTACGCCGGGCAGGCCGCATCCGCCGCTTTTGAAGAAGTAGACCGGTTGGAATTGGAACTCAGTCGCTATATTGAAAACAGCGACATCTCCCGCATCAACAATTCACCTGCCAATCGGCCCATCAAGGTCAGCCTAGCTGTCTTCGATTGCTTGAAACAATGCGCGAAATTGTATAGGGAAACAAATGGCGTATTCGACATCACCATCGGACCTTTGCTTGTGTGTTGGCGGGATGAAAACAAGCAACCGACAACACCGACAAAAAATGAAATCGAACAAGCGCGCCAACGCACCGGTTTCCATCACATCCATTTGAATGAAAAGAATTTGACCGTTCTTCTGAAAACCGCCCCCATGCAACTCGACATGGGCGGTTTTGGAAAAGGGTACGCGTTGGATAAAGCTGCGGAGTTGCTTCAGGTTTGGGATATCGAGATCGCTTTGCTTCATAGCGGTCACAGTACCGTTCTCGCGCTAGATCCACCTCCCACTTCAAACGGTTGGAAACTGACAATCCGGAATCCCGATCAGCCGGATCACATCATCGATACATATTTTTTAAAAAACCGTTCCTTGAGTGGTTCCGGTATCCGAAAAGGGCAGCACATCATCGATCCCCGAACCGCCCAACCGGTTCGTCATACCATCGCCGCCTGGTCAAGCGCTTCAACCGCAGCCACCGCCGACGCCCTTTCCACCGCTTTCATGATTCTGAAGCCGAAGGAAATCGAACAATACTGCAAAGAACATCCGGATACGCATGCGATCGTCTTTTGGCAAGAAGATCCCCAAGACAACAAAAGCGATTCAATAAAACGATATTAACCAAAGTTTTTATTTTTAAACAACTACTCCATCCTTCATAATCGCAATCTCACGAAATCCATTCCGTTCATTACACGTCAATCGTCGGCCGGAAGCGGTCTCCATAACCAAATCAAACAACTCTGTCGCGGTTTCATCCATCGAAGCACCCGATAGAAGAACGCCTGCATCGAAGTCGATCCATCTCCTTTTTTTCGCAGCCAACTCACTGTTCGTTGATATTTTGATCGTCGGCACGGGACATCCGAGCGGTGTTCCCCTCCCTGTCGTGAAGAGTATCAAATGCACTCCCGCCGCCGCCAATAAAGTCACCGAGACCGGATCGTTCCCCGGACCGGTCATCAAATTCAATCCATTCGTCTTTATCAACTCTCCATAATCAAGGACATCGACGACAGGACTTCGTCCTCCTTTCAAGATACACCCGAGCGATTTCTCTTCCAGCGTAGTCAAACCGCCATCTTTGTTTCCCGGAGAAGGATTCTTATCGATCGGCTGGTTATACCGAATCAAGTAATCTTTATAATCGTTGATCATCGCGACACAGCGTTCAAAGACCTCCTGATCCTGACATCGTTTCATCAAGATATCTTCCGCCCCGAACATTTCTGTCACTTCCGTCAGCACCGTAGTTCCTCCCATGCCCACCAACCGATCGGAGAAAGCACCCACCAGCGGATTCGCCGTCAATCCGGAAAAACCGTCCGACCCGCCGCATTCAAGCCCCACACGCAATTTGGAAATCGGAATTTTTGTTCGCTGAAATGATCCCGCAGACTCGATCAATTCCCGAACTGCAGAAATTCCACTTTCCACTTCATCGTCTACATCCTGTGAGAGCAAAAACCGCACCCGGTTTTCATCAAAATCTCCCATTACATGTTTAAAACTTTCAAGCGTATTATTCTCACACCCCAATCCAAGTACCAATACTCCACCCGCATTCGGATGCCGGACCAAACCGGCCAGAATTTGACGCGTCAATTGCAAATCATCGCCCAATTGAGAACATCCATACGGATGCCCCCAAGCATATACACCATCAACGCCGCTTCCTTGAATTTCTTGATTCACTTCGCGTGATATCGTCCGGCCGATTTCATTGACACACCCCACCAAGGGCACAATCCAAATCTCGTTGCGAATCCCAACTTTTCCATCATTTCTAACAAACCCATCAAAAGTCAAATTGCGATCATGAGATTCAAATCTTTGAAACTTCGGTTCATAGCGATAATCCAATTTCCCCGACAAATTGGTTTCCACATTGTGTTCATGCACCCATTCCCCTGCCTCGATTGTTCGGCTCGCATGACCAATCGGCCAACCATATTTAATGACATTATCTCCTTCTACAATGCGGCCTAATGCGAATTTATGCCCAGCCGGTACGGATTGCCTTATCCGAATTTCCATACCGTCAACATGCAAAATTTCCGTTTCCTGAATATCGCGTAAAGCAACAGCCACATTGTCTTTTTCATGAAGCCGCATTACTGGCATATCGTGTATCATCGGGAAACCTCATTTGGAATAGAATTGGTATGGATTACTATACTCTCAGTTAAATATTTTGGTAATCTCGTTTATCATCTCCGCATTTTTTTCACTTGATATCTTCTCTCAAATGAAGATTAATCCACGTGGCGCTATTTGGAAACTTAGAATAATAGCTTATAATTCAATGAAGAAATCATGAACGAGAGGTGTACCATGACGCAAAAACAAAACGTGGACCGTAGAGGATTTTTACAAACTTCGATCGCGGCAACTGCCGGAGCCGCCCTCGCTTTCAGTCACGAAGAAAAACATTTACTCGCCCAAACAACAACCACAAATAAAACGTCGGCTCAAAATGACGGAAATGAGATGCGTTACGGAAAAATCAAAGACTACACTGTCAGCCGTATCTTCTGTGGCGGCAACCTCATCGGTGGCTGGGCGCACAGCCGCGACTTGATTTATGTATCCGAACTTGTGAAATCCTACCACACCGATGAAAAGGTTTTTGAAACCCTGGAACTCGCCGAAGAATACGGCGTGAATACCATCCTCACCAATCCTCGTTCTGACCGCGTCATCAATCGCTATTGGGATGAGCGCGGCGGCAAGATCCAATGGATATCCGACTGCGCATGGGGCAAAGACATCAAAGAAGGGATTAAGCGTTCTGTGGACAGTGGAGCGCACATGGTCTACGTACAAGGGGGAATCGCCGACAAAGCCGTCAGGGAAGGCAAAGTGGAAGAACTCGGTGAAGCCCTAGAATATATCCAACAATTCGGCGTTCCTGGCGGACTGGGCGCCCACTGCCTGGAAACCGTTCAAGCATGCGTCAATGCCGGATATAAACCCGATTTTTGGGTGAAAACAATCCACACAGATCAATACTGGACAGCCACCCCCACAGAAGAACGTGAACCGGGGAAACTTCCTCCGCATGACAATATGTGGTGCACCAAACCGCAGGCGACCATTGAATACATGAAAACATTAAAAACCCCTTGGATCGGTTTTAAAGTCATGGCAGCAGGCGCCATTCACCCGAAACAAGCTTTTCGATTCGCATACGAAAGTGGAGCGGATTTCATCTGTGCCGGGATGTTCGATTTCCAAA
Organism: uncultured bacterium; assembly: GCA_964412555.1. GTDB lineage: Bacteria > Hinthialibacterota > Hinthialibacteria > Hinthialibacterales > Hinthialibacteraceae > CAYPPG01. The sequence goes on along the minus strand of CAYPPG010000027.1, from coordinate 29,060 downwards.
TCGCCGAAGATGTCATCATCGCGAAAAGTATTCTTAACGATCCGGAACTGGACAAAAAACGTCCTAGAACTTGGATGGCATAAATTAATCCTACACTTATGGCAACACTAGCAGAAAAATGGAAATCCGAAGGAATCCTGATCGGTCGTGAAGAAGGATGGAAACGAGGACGTGAAGAAGGCCGTCAGGAAGGCCGTCAAGAGGGCCGTCGAGAAGGAGTATTAGAAGCAATCCACTTGGCATTGGAATTGAAATTCGGTGATCAAGGATTGACGCTATTCCCTCAAATCGAGTCAATTTCATCTATAGAATAACTTGAGGTACTAAAATCCTCTGTTCGAGAAGCCACTTTCCTTAGTGAGATTCAATCCCTATTTTAAATTGATTGTATACCCATCACCCTCACTTATACCATCAATTCCGATCTCCTTTCCATCTTCAACTTAGTTCCATTTCATGCTATTGATAAAAAAATGGCGCTTTGGAGAAACCAAAATGGCAGAAACGACTCGACGAACATTCATAAAACAATCTCTTGTGACAACTCCGATACTATCTTCCTCATTCGCTCGCACTACCCAAGCAAACACCAAACCCAATGTTCTTCTTATCATGACCGATACTCAACGTTTGGATGATATAGGCGCCTACGGCAATCCCATTATCAAAACTCCTCATCTCGATTCGCTTGCGAATACAGGCGTTCGCTTCAATAATTGCTATACCCAATGCCCGGCTTGCATGCCTGCACGTGCCACGATCTTTACCGGCCGATATCTTATGGCTCACGGCGTCTGGTCGAACGGCGTTCCTTTACCGCAAAACGAGACAACCATCGCCCACGTTTTCGCCCAAAATGGTTACCGTACCGGAGGTGCAGGGAAATTCCACTTCCTTCCCCATTATCCCTATCGTAAAAATCCACTACCGACTATGGATACTCACCCAGAACCATTTTACGGTTTTCAGGAATTCCATCTCGGAGAAGATGGCCGCAGCGGTGAACACTATCTTTGGTTGAAAGAAAATCACCCCGAACATGCCGACAAACCCGACCACGAAATCCCCATCGAACTTCACAATAGTTATTGGTCGGCATCCCATACGATTGATTTCATTCAAGATTGCACCAAAAAAAACGAGCCGTTCTTTGCATTTTGCTCTTTTGTCGATCCCCATCAAGGATACAATCCCCCTTCCCCCTATCGTGAAATGTACAAAGAAGAAGATATGCCGCCCCCCATTCGTAAAGAAGAGGAATTACAGAACAACCGTTTTATCAAAATGATCGAAGGGAATATGAAGCGGTACAACGAACGCCTCGCTTACCATCGCACTCAACATTACGGGGAAATGACCTTTATCGATGACTCTGTCGGTAGAATCATACAAACACTCGACGAATTGAACATCCGCAACAACACGATCATCGTATTCGTCTCCGACCATGGTGATATGCTCGGTGATCACTGGCTCTGGTGGAAAGGCGCTTATCACTACCCTGGATGCGCAAATGTCCCATTCTTCATCAATTGGCCCGGCCACTTGCAATCCGGAAAAGTTGTCGAAGGAATCGTCCAGCAAACCGATATCTTCCCTACTCTTATGGAACTGACTGGTCTAGAAAAACCTTCTGGCATTCAGGGAAAATCACTGACAAATGTTTTGACCACCGACAGTTATGATACCGGCTACGAATTCGCCTATCTGGCTTCTGTTTCCTCCGGTGAATACAGCCCCAACTATCTTGGTCCCCACAAACCTAAAAACGGGAAAATACAAAATCCTACCGATACTCTGACCATTCGCAGCCTCAAATGGCGTCTAACCTTCTACACGAATGAGAAAACCGGCGCACTCTACGACCTTGAAAAGGATCCTCACGAATTTCAAAACCGTTGGGATGATGCAGCTTATGCTTCTATCAAAAATGCACTTCTACTCGAACTTCTCAACAGAACCGCTGCCACCCGTGATCCCCTTCCTTTACGAATAAGACCTTACTAATCATACCCTAAACAAATCATTCGAATATCCAGTCCATTTTAAAAAAAATGACATACATTTCATATACAATCGATCAACACAAAATTTGTATCATTGACCCTAATAAAAATCGATAACATATCTATAATGAAATGCTAACTGAACAGTAATAAAGATCGGCTAAAATTGTATTTTCACAAATATATCCATATTTGAAAGGAGTCATAATGAAGAAAACCTGTTTTGTGTTTGCAATTGTATTTGCAGTTGTGAATGGAGTTCTCACAGTGCCAAGTTTCAGCCTATCAACCTTGTTTTTCGAGGATTTTGAAGGATTGGAACTTGGACCGTATGTGGATGAAAATCTTCCTGATTTACAACCTATAGATTCATCTGCAGTCTGGACCAACACCCCGCCGGAAGGATGGGAAGTGGAAAATCTTACTCCTGTCGGTGGCGTGACCGATTGGCACGGCTGGACCTTTGCCAATGTACAGGCATGGTCTTTCGTTGCTGGAGATCAACGGCGGTCAGAATTCACTAAAGCCAGTGGTACAGCCGCCATCGTGGATCCGGACGAATGGGACGATATGGATCATGAACCGGGAACGTTCAATTCATTCTTACATTCTCCCCCCATCTCCCTTGAGGGAGTTGCCCCAAGTTCGATTGAAATTAAATTCGATTCCAGTTGGCGTCCTGAGGATAGTCAAGCCGCTGCTCTTACGGTTTCTTATGATGGGGGTCCTCCCATCGATGTCTTTTTCTGGACTTCCGCAGAAGGGGATTTTTATTTCCATGACGACAATTCCACCAATGAAACATTGACCTTCCAGCTGGATAATCCGGATGGGGCTTCCGAAATGGTACTCAGTTTTGAAATGTTCGAAGCTGGCAATGACTGGTGGTGGGCCATTGACAATATTGAAATCACTTCAGAAGGTACAACCCTTTTCACAGAAGATTTTGAAGGCTTGGATTTGGGGCCGTTCGTAGATGAAAACCTTCCGGACAACATTCAACCTTTGGATGTCAATGCTGTATGGACAAATACACCACCGGAAGGTTGGAGTGTTGAAGATTTGACTCCGACAGGGGGTGTTACAGAATGGAGAACCTGGGCGTTCTCGAAATTACAAGCCTGGGCGTCAGTCGCTGGAGACCAACGCCGCTTTGAATTCACAAAAGGAACCGGTACGGTTGCGATTGCCGATCCGGATGAATGGGATGATTCTTCCCATGAAGAAGGAACATACAACACCTATCTCAGTTCTCCTTCCATTTCTCTTGAAGGAGCGGACCCCAATTCAATTATTCTCTCCTTCTCTTCCAGTTGGCGTCCGGAAGATAACCAAAACGCCAATCTGACCGTGACCTATGATACTGGCGAAGAAGTGGAACTGTTCTTCTGGTCCTCGACGGCCGGCGATCCTTATTTCAAAGACGACGATTCGACAAATGAAACTATCGAAGTGGAAATCGACAATCCTGAAAACGCTCAATCCATGGTCTTGACCTGGGGAATGATCAATGCCGGAAATGATTGGTGGTGGGCAATCGACAATGTGGAAATCTCTGTGCCAACATCTGTGAATGATTGGCAACTGTTTTAAATTCAATTCCCATAATGAATCAAAAAGGATGGGCAATTCTTAGCCCATCCTTTTTCTTGTTTCGCTTTTCTATGCTTTGATATCTACATGTTCTCCAATGACAGAAGCACTCACAGGTTTGCCATATTCTGTAACTGTCCGATCCGGTTCAATCGAAAATAGCATCAGTTGTTCATCACTTTTTTGTTCTTTCTTTTGATTATCCTTTCTCCGTTGATTTTGTGAAAAAGTTGGATTCTCATATCGATTATGAACACTCTGGCTCGATGAAAGAACAGAAATCGGCTGTACAGTCAAGCGTGACACTTCTTGACTTCTGTAAAGATAACGATCAAAGATTTCTTCTTGCTTTCTTTGATCATTTCGTTCCGATTTGGTTGCTTGAGTGACCATCGTTTCGGCAGCTGCCGCGTCACCCAGCATATTCGCCGGAAACATGATACCACCTTCTTGTCCCGCTTAAAAATTCTCATGGAGCCGTATTCCTAGTTTGTTTTTCTTCCTATATATAGTATATCCCATTGTGAAATAATGACAATCATTTTTTCCTCTCGATAGTACCATCATCTCGTGACTTCGCCTCTATACTCATTGATATAACAAAGTGACAACGCACCACGTCCTTATCATTTTTGCAAAATTCTCCTTTCGAATTGATAAAATCATCAGAAATTTATTCGATCATACCACTCTTTTTATTTTGTAACTTCATCAAGTTCAATTCGTTATATATCCGCCATGTATTGGCTTCAAATTTGCAATTTCATTCTGCAATTCAACTGTGTTGATCTCATTCACTCGAAATAAAAACGAAAACAAGAATAAAGAGAAAACGAATCATGGGAAAATCAAAACAACGATTGAGCGTTCCCTTAGAACCACTTCAAATCGCCTCCTATCAACACTTTTCCCAAAAAAAGAATGAATTCATTATTCAATCTCGGGACAATAAAAAATATATCCGCATCATTCAATCGCTTTTATCAAGATTCATGAATCATTGGATGAAAAAAGAGTATTAACCTAACTTTTGACTTCGATCATTTTTTTACAGAAAAAGACAAAGAATTACACTTTCCCCATAAGTTTTTACCCTACCTCATTCCAGTTGGTCTTATTTTTGCTTTCTGATAGCGAATAATTGTGTTTTCTCATTCATACATGAGAATATTTTCTACCTTGGGTGGAGTGGATAAACACCTATATGTCACAAGATTTTAATCCTCTACCGATTAATGAACTATCAGCCGGAGATGTTACAGAATTCGATTTATATGTTCGAAGAGGTGACCGCTACATCCTCTATCGAAAGAAATCCACTCCCATTACATCCGATAACATAGCGACACTCAAAAAAAATCGGGTCGATAACTTGTTCGTTGCTCCAACCGACACTCACAAATATCATGAATTCATGAACAAACGGCTTGATTCAATGATCGACGACGAAACGGTTTCTCTCGAATATAAATGCGAGAAAACATTTAATCTCTCCACTGACATTGCGAAATGGATTTTTGATCAGGAATTATCCAATGATATTATTTCCTCTTCAAACCAAATCATGGAATCCGTCGTTAAATTGATGTTCAAAAATAAGAAAGCAGCGCATAAACTCGCGCTTTCATCAAGAATACACCATCAATTTCACACTCACGCTCTTCATGTATGCATTTTCGGATTAGCCCTTGCACACCGCTTATTGGGAGAAAGTAAGGAGAAATTAATTCGGGATATCGGCCCTGGCTTGTTTTTTCACGATATCGGGATGCTTTCTCTTCCCACTATGATTTTGGAACGGCGTGGCAAATTAACAGAAAAGGAGATGAATTTAGTCAAAATTCACCCCAAAGTTGGTTACGAAATGCTGTCTGAAATGGACTTTTCCGAAGAATCCCTTCGTATTGTGCTGGAACATCACGAGAGAGCCGATGGAAATGGATATCCTCAAGGGAAACGGGATGACGAGATCAGCATTTATTCGAAAATATGTTCTATTGCCGAAACATTCGATACTTTAAATACCCAACAAACATATCGAGTTCGCCAACCAACTTTTGGATCGTTGGACATTATTAAAAAAGAAGACTTGGAGCATATCGGCTGGGATATTTTTGAAAATTTCACTCACCTTTTTTATTCTCCCAAACCGGATGCTGTCATCAATATCGGTTAAATGGTTCAAGAAAATGATTTCGTCAAACGCGCCTTCTCTTCAAATTCGTTTTTCAATGTGTCACAAACTGCGTCACAAACATGAAAAACCAAATCGCTGCTAATCCGATAGAGTGCCCGGGTGCCTTCTTTTCGAAAAGAAACCAAACCTGCTTTATATAACGCGCTCAAATTCGCCGACGCGGTCCCATGCTTCATCCCCAACCGCTCCGCAATTTCTCCTACACTCATTTCCTCATTTTTCAACAGACCGAGTATCTTCATACGGCTGGGTTCGGCCATGGCTTTCAACCGGCGAGCGATTAAATCCAGAATCTCTTCATTCTCATACATAATGAAACCTCATCCAAACCGAAACGGTTTGAATTATGTTTTTTTATTTTGACTCTTGCCTTTTCTTCTTATACTATTATACTATGGTAGATTATTAAATAAAGGGGTTTTCCAGTTTATTATTTATGAGTACCACTAATTTTCCAACGGAAGGCTGAATTCCAATGAAATTGTTGAAAAATCTTCTGGTTGTCGTTCTCGGATTCACTGTTCTTCTCGTTCTGCTTTTCTGGATGATGGGAGTCTTCAATCCGGGTAGAGTCGAGCCTGGGTTAGAAGCACAAAAAGAGCAAAACCTCGAGGGGATTGAAACGGTTACCGCCCACTACAAAGAAATGGATCAAACTGCGGAAGCCGTGGGTTCCATTCAATCAAAAAGCACAACAAATATCGCCAGTAAAATTTTGGCAACGATCCTTACTGTCAATGTCTCACCGGGTGATGCGGTGCAAAAAGGGGATCTGTTGATCACCTTGGACGACCGGGATCTGACAGCCCGCCTTCAACAAGCGAAAAACGCAGTGGAAGCGGCGAAAGCGACATTGGAAAAAGCTTCTCGTGACCGCGAACGCTATGAAGCATTACTGAAAACGCAATCCGTCACCCAAAATGCCTATGACGATATGGTAAGTGCAGAACGGATTGCAAAAGCCAAGCTGGAACAGGCGCAAGAACAGGTTCGCGAAGCGGAAGTCATGCTTTCCCATTCGAAAATCTACGCCTCCTCTGGTGGAACCATCATTGAAAAGTATTGTGATCCGGGCGATTTGGCCTCACCGGGAAAACCTCTTTTGACTATGTATGACCCGAGCAATCTTCGTCTTGAAGTGGCAGTTCGGGAAAGGCTGTCCGGACGGTTGAAAATCGGTGATCAAGTTCCGGTCGTCATCGATGCCGTTTCGAAAGAAATGACCGGCACCGTTGAAGAAGTTGTTCCATCCGCCGATCCCGCCAGCCGAACGGTAACGGTGAAAGTCGCCATTCCCCGGGAAGAAGGCATTTTCCCCGGAATGTATGGCAGAATCCGCATTCCGCTCGATCCAGTCAAGTTCCTAGTCATTCCAGCCCATACCGTTCGCAAAGTTGGTCAATTGGAGATGGTAACCGTGAAGGAAGATTCAAAATTGCAATCCCGTGCGGTACGCACAGGTAGGCTTTGGAATGGAGATATCGAAGTTCTTTCCGGTCTGGAAGAAGGAGAGCAAGTTGTTTTACCACAAAAGGAGGAAGTGTAAGAAATGAATGAAAAAGTGAAACTTTCTCCTTTCAGTAAAATTGTCGAATTATTTCTGGAAGGCAACTTATCCATCATTCTGCTCATTCTTTCTTTAGTCGCAGGCGCGACGGCCTTGATGATCACACCGCGCGAAGAGGAACCACAAATCGTCGTTCCATTCGCCGATGTATTCATTTCCGTCCCCGGCGCGTCGGCGGAAGAAGTGGAACGATTGGTGTCGACGCGATTGGAAAAACTGCTCTGGCAGATTGACGGAGTCGAATATGTTTATTCGACTTCCAGCCCTGGGCAAGCAATTGTTACCGTTCGATTTTACGTCGGTGAAGATCGCGAAAACAGTCTCTTAAAATTGTATAACAAAATTGAGTCGAACATCGATAAAGTCCCCCCCGTAGTTACGGGCTGGGTGGTGAAACCCATTGAAATCGATGATGTTCCGATTCTCAACTTAACGTTATATAGCGATGACGCGGAGATTTATACTATCCGGCGAGTCGCTGAAGAAGTGATCGATCGGATGCAGGGAGTCAAGAACACCGGAAATACCTTGATCACCGGTGGTCCTCCTCGTCAAGTACAAATCCAGTTGGATAATGAACGGCTGCGCGCTCATTCACTGTCTCCTCTCGAAATCGTTCAAAAAATTCGTGCAACAAATGTCAACATACCAGCAGGCTCATTCAACCGAAACAACACAGAATTTTTGGTGGAAGGATCGACAGTCTTCTCATCGATTAATGAATTGGAAAATCTGGTTGTAGGTGTGTTTCGTTCTCAACCGGTTTATTTAAAAGATGTTTCAAATATTTTTGATGGACCTGCAGAACGGGAAACCTATACGAGAATCGGATTTGGACCTTCGATCGGCCATAAAGTCAGTTTGTCGGAAAATGGAACAGAAGAAAGCCATCCAGCCGTAACAGTTGCTTTCGCCAAGAAAAAAGGAACGAACGCCGTATGGGTTGTCGAAGAATTACTCGAAAAGTTGGAAGATTTAAAGGAACAAGTAATCCCAGACAACATAAATGTAATTGTAACAAGGAATTATGGTGAAACAGCCGATGAAAAAGTCAACGAACTCGTCGAGGGATTATTAGTTGCGATTCTCACCGTCATTGCACTGATCGCCTATCTACTCGGTTGGCGGGAAGGATTGATCGTCGCTTTTGCGGTTCCTATCACTTTTGCTTTGGCATTGTTCTTCAATTTGCTTTTAGGCTATACGATCAACCGCGTTACTCTTTTTGCGTTGACTTTGTCGCTTGGATTGGTCGTGGATGATCCGATTGTCGATGTCGAAAATATCTATCGTCACTTTTCGATGAAAATTCGTCCCCCAAAAGAATCAGTATTATTCGCTGTCGATGAAGTTCGTCCTCCGGTCATTCTCGCAACTTTGGCGGTTATCATTTCTTTCATACCGATGTTTTTCATCACCGGTATGATGGGACCCTATATGGCACCGATGGCATTGAATGTTCCCTTGGCGATGATTATGTCGCTTATCGTCGCTTTCACAATCACCCCGTGGATGACGTATCACGTGCTGAAAGGCGAATACGGAGAAGTGCAGGAAAAAGAGTTCGATTTCAAGGAAACTTTGATTTATAAAGTGTACAGCCGAGTGGTCGGACCTTTTATCGACTCCCGATTCCTCGCTTATTTACTGGTCATCGGTGTATTCATTCTACTTGTGCTTTCCACAGTACCAGCTTTGACAGGATTGGTTCCGTTGAAGATGCTTCCCTTCGATAATAAGAACGAACTGCAAATCATCATCGATATGCCGGAAGGAACAACGTTGGAAGAAACGGATGCCGTTGTACGGGATTATGAGAATTATTTACGCCGTGTTCCCGAAGTGACCGATTTCGTGTCGTATGTGGGAACTAATTCACCCATCGATTTCAACGGCATGGTGCGTCATTATTATTTTCGAAAAGGTAGCCATTTGGCAGATATCCGTATCAACCTGATTGAAAAAGATTATCGAAAACAACAAAGCCATACAATCGCGCTTCGATTGAGAAACGACATCACCGCAATCGCAAACCGTCACGGTGCAAACGCAAAGATTGTCGAAGTTCCACCCGGTCCCCCGGTTATCGCAACTGTTGTAGCCGAAATCTACGGAACTCCGGATAAAACGTATCAAGAAATGGTCGAAGCAGCAAAAATCGTCCGCCGAAAAATGGAAACCATCCATGCAATGGTGGATATCGACGATCGAGTCGAATATCCCCAACCCAAATTGATTTTTAAAGTGGATCGCGAAAAAGCTTCAATCAATGGGATCACATCGGAGCAAATTGCCAAAACTCTGGCATTGGCACTGGGCGGGACGGACGCAGGTGTAGTGCATGTTCCTTCGGAAAGAAATCCGCTCATAATCGAAGTGCAACTCCCTCGAGCCGAACGTTCTTCGAGAGAAAATCTTTCTCATATCGCAGTGAAAAGTGATAGTGGAACACTCGTCCAAATTGCCGAGTTAGGGGAATTCACAGAAACATATCAAGACGTCTCCATTTATCATAAAAACCTTGAACGCGTTGTGTACGTCATGGCGGAAATGGCAGGCCGCGCCCCGGCGGAAGCGATTCTGGAGTTACAATCCTATTTTGACGAGAATCCCTTACCCGAAGGTTTAACGATCAATTGGAGCGGTGAAGGCGAATGGCAAATCACACTTGATGTTTTCCGCGACCTTGGAATTGCTTTCGGGGCGGCACTTATCGGTATCTATATCCTATTGATTGTCGAGACGAATTCCTTTTTCATGCCGGTTGTGATCATGATTGCGATTCCACTTACGATGATCGGAATCATGCCCGGTTTCTTTTTACTCAATTGGCTGACGAACAAGCCGGTCGGCGGTTATGAAGATCCAACCTTCTTCACGGCAACAGCTATGATCGGAATGATCGCGTTGGCTGGGATTGTCGTTCGTAACTCCATCATTTTAATCGACTTTGTACACAATGCCTTGAAAGAAGGCAAACCGTTGCGGGATGCCCTGATCGAATCCGGAGCGGTTCGATTCCGTCCCATTCTTCTCACAGCGGGAACCGCTTTGCTCGGAAATGTCGTTATCACACTCGATCCGATTTTCAGCGGTTTGGCATGGGCGATCATCTTCGGAATTTTTGCCTCCACGACCTTTACGCTGCTGGTCATTCCGGTGATTTATAATTTGTTATTCGCACATAAACATAATTCGACGGAGGTATCCTCATGACATCGGAACGAATCGTACGAATCGTTGCCGGGGCTTTTGTTTTGATCAGCCTATCACTCGGATTGTTGCATTCACCATGGTGGTTCTGTTTCACAGCCTTTGTTGGATTGAATCTATTTCAATCCGGATTCACAAACTTTTGCCCTCTTGAACTGATCTTACTCAAAATGAATGTGCCGTCCTGCGCGGCAGAAAAGGAGAAAACCGATGCTATCTGATTTCCTGTGGTTATTAGGTTTTGTGGTTGTATGGTATACACTAATGAGATATATCTTACCGGCGTGTGGGATTCCCACATGTATGACAGGGGCGTGTCAACTCAAAAAGGAGGATCAACAAGAAAACAATGCAAGAGAATAACCAGAAACAACGGATTATCATCATCGGTGGAGTTGCCGCCGGCACGAAAACAGCGTCCAAGGCTCGCCGCGAAGACCCGCATGCAGAAATCATCGTCTTTACCGATGAAGAATTCATCTCCTATGCGGGCTGCGGGGAACCGTACTATATCAGTGGTCATATCAAAGAACAAGATAAACTTCTTGCACGAACGCCTGATCAATTCAAAACGGTTTTCAACATCGATATTCAAACAAAACACCGCGTAACAAAGATCAAACCGGAGGAAAAAACAGTCGAAGTCAAGGATTTGAAGGATGATACAACGCGAACAGAATCGTTCGATCGTCTGGTCATTGCCACCGGCGCAAGAACGATTATTCCTCCAATACCAGGAATCGATTTAAAAGGCGTTCATACATTGCGAACGATTCCGGATACTGCCAACATTCGGGAGCATGTGGATGCGGGAAGCGCAAAAGAAGCCGTGGTCGTCGGCGGCGGATTTATCGGTTTGGAAATGGTAGAAACATTGACCGAACGAGGCATCCACGTCACTCTCGTCGAGATGCTTCCTCAAGTGGCTCCACCCTACGATGAAGACTTGGCAGCCCATATCAAAAGTACTCTTGAAAAACACGATGTTACAGTATTACTGGAATCCCGATTGGAAGAAATCCATGGTGATCAAGAAGGAAAAGTTCGCTCAATAAAAGTCAATGGCCGTGAGTTACCGGCAGACCTTGTGCTGATCTCATGTGGTGTTCGGCCGAATGTAGAACTTGCCAAGGAGGCAGGAATTACCGTCGGTCCGACAGGCGCCATACAAGTCAACGACCGCTTACAGACGAACTATCCATATATATACTCAGCAGGAGATTGTGCGGAAACCACACAAATGGTAACGGGGAAGCCGGTTTGGATTCCATTGGGTTCTACTGCAAATCGACAAGGCCGGGTGTTGGGCAGCAATATCACTGGTGGGGATGTCAAGTTCCCCGGTGTGCTGGGAACCAGCATTTTCCGTATTTTCGAGCTCAACGTCTCGAGAACCGGTTTAATCGAGAAAGAAGCCAAAGAGGAAGGAATCAACTATGAATCTGTTGTTGTTTCAGTAGACGATCATCCTCATTACATGCCGGAAGGGAAAAAAGTCATCGTCAAATTATTGGCGGAGCGCAGCACAAAACGAATTATCGGCGCGCAGGTCTGGGGACCCGGTAATGTCGATAAAGTGATCGATACAATTGCTACCGCGATCACTTTCAAGTCTACAGTTGATGACATGACCCAGCTGGATTTGGCTTATGCCCCTCCCTATGCTCCTCCGCTCGGAAATGCCGTCACGGCGGCCAATGTATTGCAAAACAAACTGGATGGAAAAACAAAAAGCGTTTCTCCTTCAGAGATTCAAGAAAAAGAAAAAAGCGGGGACGAATTTGTGTTTCTCGACGTCCGTGGCCCGAATGAATTGGACAGTTTATGCGTGAAAAAAACAACGAATATACCACTGCCTCTTTTGAATCAGCGAGTCAGTGAATTGCCGAAAGATCGAGAGATTGTCACCTCATGTGGTATAGGTCTAAGAGCTTCAATAGCTTATCGGATTTTGACACAGCAGGGATTTGAGAATGTACAATTTATGGAAGGTGGTGTAATCGCATGGCCGGATCCGAAACCGAATCCGGAGTACTCATCGTAAGTCAGCCTTCTTGAGCCTTATTCTCTTCTTTCATTCGTTTGGATAGAATTTCTTGGATGCGCTTGGAAAGATTGGTCGGAACCATGGAATCCAAGCGTGTCCGAAACGAGTGGTCGACCTCGTTGTAATCGGCTTGGTTATTATATGGAGTTCGTTCTATCCTGGCTTGTTCTTCCATGATTCCAAGGGTACTGTTCTAGTATGATTTCATACAAAAGTATCGGCTCAAATGAATCCATCTTAAACGATACCGATCCACTATTCTTTCATTTTAACACAGATTTACAAATAATTGAGTGTGACTTTGATAAGTACAGAAATCGGTTTACCTTATGTGAAAACCTACCAAAAATAATCTCTCCCTTTTGACTGAATCCGCAAAGAGAAATATCATCACTCATCTATAAATGTATAATTTGATAATGATTATCATAATCTATTTAAGAGGAGTTGCTATAATGCCCTCAAAACAAAGAAATTACATAAAATTTCTTCATATTTGTTCTCTTCTCTTTTTCCTGTATTTAGGATCTGCAAGTAATGGCCAAGAAATCTTTATTTTGGATAATCCAAACGATACATCGGGCGATTTGACCGGGCAAACCGATTTCGATTCAGTGGAAGTTCGAAACATGACAATTGCTTGGAATGCAAACCACACAAATGCAACGGATTGGCATATTTACGTTCGAAAAGGATTCGGGGGAGCTCAGTTTTTAGGAAGAACCGGAGATGGTTCCGCGACTAAATTCGATTGGTATACCGGAGCACCCAATCTCGATCCGACTTTCGCAAACGGTCCCGATTTTAACTCCGCCTATACTTTCCGCGTCATTCGAATCGACAGTGACCTGGGACCGGAAGATTATTTCGATATGACTGCACCGGTCGGATTCAATTTAGAAGGCGGGAATCCGGTACCACTGGCGCAGTCGGAAATTCCCAATCTAAATCCAGAACAAATTGTCATTTATGATGACATACTTGGCGGCAACGATCTTGCGCCGACGAACTCCATTGGTTCAGATGTGGATCAAGAAAACTCCCGCGCTATACAAATCGCATGGAATTTCGGTCGTGATGTTTCAACAGTCAATGAATATCACATTTTCGTCAGTGTCGATGGACAAGCGTTTGAATATCTAGGCCAAACATTTGATGGATCGATCAATTACTTTTGGTGGGCAAACAATAGAGCCTTCCGAACCAATCCAGATTATGCCGATGGCCCACAGGATGGGCATTCCTATCAATTCCGAGTGTTTTTAAGTCCACTCTCTGGTAGCAAGATGAACATGACCAGCGGAACTTTAAACTATTCAGTAGGTTCCGACAGTTCATCTCAAGATACGCCAACGCCTGAAGCTACGGAAACCGAAGTTCAATTACTTACTCCAACATTCACTCCCCTAATTCCGGAGACTTCTACAAAAACACCGATTCCTCCTTCTCCGACAAATAGCAATACGCCGACGCCCACTCCTTCGCCGACAATCACTTCAACACCTATCCCCACTGAAATTGCATTGCCGGATACAATCACTGTTTCACTGGAAGGATTATCACCAAGTGCGAAACCGCTTCAACTGAACTTGATTCGAGCAGGAAGTTTTATGATGGGGAGTCCTGCAAATGAGTCGGGACGGCAAAGCAACGAAGGACCGCAGCATTCTGTCACTATCTCAAAAGACTTTTACATCTCCAAACATGAAATCACACAAGCGCAGTGGGAAGCGGTAATGGGTAGCAATCCATCGACATTTCAGGGGAATCCCGATTTCCCCGTGGAGACGGTTACCTGGTTCGATTGCCTTGAATTCATTCAAAATTTGAATGCCCTTGATGTTGGCCTCTTTCGTCTTCCTACCGAAGCGGAATGGGAATATGCATGCCGGGCGGGAACGGCAACCCGGTATTATTGGGGGAATGATCCGAACTATCAAGAGATCGGCGATTATGCATGGAATTGGTTCAATTCAGGACAATCTTCTGAATCCGTGGGACAACTCCTTCCCAATGAATGGGGTCTTTATGATATGAGCGGAAATGCTCAGGAATGGTGCCTTGATCTATATGGTTCTTATTCCGAAGAAGCTGCAATCGATCCGCTTGGGGCAACAGAAGGAGAAAATCGTGTATTGCGCGGGGGATTCTGGGGAGGATCGAATGAAGGATGCCGTTCTGCTGCGCGGCAATCCGAACATCCCATATTCCGCTCGAATACCGTTTCTTTTCGCGTGGTCATGGTCGCTCCGGAACTCGAAGCTACTCCTATTCCAGGTGCAACGCCCTCTCCAACAGAAATTCCGGAAGTGCCATTGTTTGGCTCAGCCTTGCAATCCTTCATCGGTTTTAGTGTCGCCAATACCAGCCTGGAGGAAATGAAAGAGGATAACTTGAATGTTATCCGCTATTTTGCTCATGAATCCTTTACCGACAACATCAACATGGTACTGAAAGCGCAGCAAAACCAGATGAAGATCATCATGGTTTTCGGGTGTGGAACGACGGAATATGGTATCGACTGTGAGGTGACACCGAATGAAGATTGCAAAGTCTGTTGGTGGAATCTCGATTTGCTTTCTCATAACGAAGAGACGGGGGAATTTGTGCGGCGGTATACTTGTGATTCACAGGGGTATGCGGATTGGATTGAATACCGGTTGAATCAAATCGAACAAGCAGTACCCGGTTCGATTGGAACGACTGTCATTGGCATTCAAATCGGCAATGAGGAAGAGGGAAAATGGCGAGATGAAAACGGAAATGTCTATGAAGAAGGGGATACTTATTATTCAGGCAGACTCTTCGCGGAGTATTATCTTGCCGCCCATGACCGGATCAAATCCATTTGGCCGCAACTGGATATCCTGAGTGGAAGCATCGAAAGCCATCGTTCGCTGGATTTCAATCTCGGTGGAGTATCAAGCCGCTGGATGGGAGATAACGGAAAATGGGCAAGGGCTTTTTTGAACGGAATGTTCCAAGAAGTGATAGAACGAGAGGACGGCGGTGTTGAAAAACTTCCGGATATTATCGCGATAAACGGTTATCCGGGAATCGCTCCTCCCGAATATTTGAATGAAGGCGAGGGCACCAAAGAATGGATCCATCGATTGGATACACTCGAGAGTATTTGCCGGTTTTATGACTACTCCCCCCGCTTTGCACAAACCGAATGCGGTTTTAGTCCCCAAAACACCAGCGTGTATGGCTGTGAAAATGCTGATGAGATGTCTCAAGCCGTCTATTATCTTCGCAGAGCCTTGATGGATGCCACCATGCGATCGGATTACGATTCTCACTGGACTTATAGTTTATATTGGGTACATCATTACAATGGGGATACAATTTACGACACCGGCTGGTTCAGCAATCAAAGTTTCGTTCCCGGTTCTTCTCGGCCGATTCGTAAGGTCGGGAGAATCTTGCATCAAACTTCGGAAACGACAGAAGCATATCCGGGAATTGATTCAAATATGAAGGTTTGGCTTCCAGCGGCAAGTGAACGCGGTGAAGAGAATCCTAGTGTTGGTGACAATACCATGACATGCGGGTGGACGGATGGGCAATATGAAAAATGGGGAGCGATTTGGAAATATCGAAACAATACTTCCATCTTTTATGAAGCCTCCGCCGCCTCTGCACAATTTATTGTGGAAGGTGATAATTCGGGAAAAGCTCATCTGTACAAATTCATATTCAATACGCCCTATAATTTCGATAATACGGAATGGGTACGCTTGACGGAATCCCCGATTGAAGGACGCACCGATCCGACAAATCCGAATCAGATCATTTATGATATTCCCACGACTATCGAGCATTCCGAATACGGGCAGATTTCCTTGGTAGATGAAAATCCATTATTCTTGAGGTTTGGTCATTAAAGCAAAAAGGTCTATGATAATATATTCTTTATAAGAAACCTTTGAGGAGTGTACTATGAAACAAGGGAAGTATCTTATTGCGTGTCTTAGTTTGTTGATTATTTTGATGTTGTCCCTTTTCAAGGCAGCCGATACGGCCGAGCATCGGCAGGAACGGTACCGTCCCCAGCAATTCGAGAGAGATGAACGCGCCGAGTGGCAGAAGGTATCGGAAGTCATTGATGCCATGGGATTGAAGGAAGGGATGTCGATTGCGGATATCGGCGGCGGTTCCGGCTATTTTTCCCGTCCCTTTGCGAAGAAGGTTGGACCGAAAGGTGTGGTCTATTGTTGCGAACTGGCGACAAATCTTCTGGAGTATTTACAAGTTACGGCTTGGGAACAGAATCTTCACAATATCGTGACCGTCTATGCGGCGCCGGACCGCCCGATGCTGCCGCCGGAAAGTTTGGATATACTCTTTTTCTGCAACACCAATCATCATCTCGAAGATCGGGTTAATTATTACAAAAAACTTATCCCAATACTCAAACCCGGCGGAAAGATCGTGGTTGTCGATTGGAAAAAAGAACGGCTGAGAGTCGGCCCTCCGCCTGGACATTGTGTTGACAAATCCATCGTGATTCGGGAAATGAAAGAAGCGGGGTGGAAGTTGACGGAAGAGAATACCGAGGTACTGGAATATCAATATTTTTTGTTTTTTGAGCCAGAGTCGTGAGCTTCCTTCTTAACATCCTTCCCATTGAGAATTTCGTGAACCTTCAAAGCCAATACGGAAGGTGTAAAAGGCTTTTGTATAGAAAATTGAGGATCGATCTTGTATTTTTTCTCTTCTCCGGGATAACCGGACATAAACAACACTTTGATATCCGGTCGGTATAGTTTGAATAGGGAATATAGATCAGGGCCATTCCTGTGTGGCATCATGATATTCATAATAACAAGATGAATCGGTTTTTCATACTCTTTTTCTATTTGCAGTGCTTCCTCACCGGTTTGTGCAGGCAAAACCTTAAAACCTTTTTCAACCAATACTCTTGAAATTAGATTATGAATCGGAATATCGTCTTCAACCAGCAGTATGGTTCTCTCTGACCGAAAAGACCGCTCTAACTGACTCATTGATTTTTTTGGGTTTTTCTGAAGGGAGGCAGGCGTCGCAGGAAAGTAAATCGTAAATGTTGTTCCTTCCCCTACCTCACTGTCCACTGTAATGTATCCTTGGCTTTGTTTCACAATCCCGTATACTGTAGAGAGACCCAATCCAGTTCCTTCATTTTCATCTTTTGTTGTAAAGAACGGCTCAAAAATTTTTTTCCGTATTTCGCAATCCATGCCACATCCGGTATCACTCACTCGAAGCACGGTATAGTCGCCTGGAAGAATGGAAATATCCGATGTCAGGATGTTTTCAAATAGACAGACACGTTGAGTGGTTAGAGTCAATGTCCCGCCTTCAGCCATCGCATCACGAGCATTGACTGCCAAATTCATGATAATTTGCTCTAACTGACTTCTATCACCAATGATATTTCCAATATCCTGTGCAAGATCAATATCAATTTTGATATCTTCTCCGATCATTCGTTGCAGCATGATTTTCATCGAAGTTAAAATATTATTTACATTAAGGACTTGGGGTTGAAAAACCTGCTGGCGGCTAAACGCCTTAATTTGTTGAACAAGGGTGATCCCTCGATTTCCAGCTTCAGCAATTTCTTTTGCGTATTTCTTGTACACTGAGCCTTCTTCCAAATTTGACAATAAAAGATCGCTGTATCCATTGATCACTGTGAGGATATTATTAAAATCATGCGCGATTCCACCCGCTAACCGTCCCAGCGACTCCATTTTTTGGGATTGGCGAAGTTGACCCATCAATAGGGATATTTCTTTTTCGTTCTCTTTGTCCTTGCGGCGGACTTCAGCTTCTCGCACTTCTCGCATGATAGCAGGTAACAACCGTTTCAGATTATTCTTATGAATATAATCATGTGCACCGGCTTTCATTGCGTTGACCGCAGTTTCATCATCGATCACTCCGGAAACAATAATAAAAGGAATATCAAGTCCACTGTCCTGGAGGATCGACAACGCTTGGATACAATCAAAACCGGCCAAGTAGTAATCCGAAATCACAAGATCCCATTGCTGATCTCCTAACGCAGTTGTCAAATCTTCCAACGTCTCCACACGTCGATAGCAGAGAGCATTGACTTCCTTTCTGACTTCGTGCAATAGAAGAAGGGCGTCGTTTTCATCGTCTTCAATCAGTAATAAGCGCAAATTTACATTCCTCATTGTGGTTAAAACGATTCTACTTCCAAGATCGATATTGAATTGAGAATCTAGAGAAATCTATCGTGTAAGTTCACTCAATCAGAAAGAATGAAATTCCGTATGATTCTCTTTCTCTTTTGATTGAGGAAGTAAGGGGGTTTCTTCATGAATTCTGGCTACCGCTAAAGAATGGTGTTTGGTTGAAGCCCCATCGGTTGGTTTGTTCAATTGTGAACGAATCTTAAAGCGTGAGACAAGTTCTTGTAGCGATTGGGCTTGAGCGGAAAGTTCTTCACTGGCGGAGGCGCTTTCTTCGGATGTCGCAGAATTTTGCTGAGTGACTTGATCCAAGGTAGTCATCGTTTGGCGAATTTGCTCAGCCCCGGATGATTGTTCCTGACAAGTCAATGAAATGTCCTGAATTAATTGAGCGGTTTTTTGGATATCCGGAACGACTTGTTGAATCAACTGTCCGGCTTGATCGGCTCCTTTTACGCTATTGGAGGCCAGTTCACTGATCTCTTTTGCCGCTTTTTGCGAACGTTCCGCTAATTTACGAACTTCCACAGCCACTACAGCAAAACCTTTTCCCATCTCTCCGGCGCGGGCGGCTTCAATTGCAGCATTCAGAGCAAGAAGATTGGTCTGATCGGCGATATCGTCAACAATTTTGATTTGATCGGTGATCTTCCGCATAGCTTCCACAGTTTCCATGACGGATTTCCCGCCTTTTTCCGCATCTTGCGCAGCTTTTTGCGCTGTATCGTTTGCATTTTTTGAATTGGAAGCGTTTTGCTCAATGGCAGAAGTCAGTTGTTCGATGGATGCGGAGGTTTCTTCCAAACTTGCCGCTTGTTCTGTCGCCGCATTGGAGAGATTTTGTGAAGAAGAGGAAAGTTCTTCGCTACTGGCAGCAACCTGTTCCGAGGAATTCTGGATGTTGATCATTGTCTCGCTGAGATTATTGGACATGACATTGAGCGCGTTCACCAATTGGCCGATTTCATCTTTTTGATCCATGACAATTTGTTGAGAGAAATCTCCTTGTGCTACCACCTGAGCAAATTCCACACTTCTCGTAATCGGAACTACGATTCCTCGAGTAATTGCCACGGATAGAAAGACACCGATAAGAAGACCTATCAAACTCACGATAAGAAGAGTTCGAATAGAATTCGTATTGGCTGCCACGAGTTGGGGGCCTAATTCATCTTGAGTTGCCATGATATCGAGTTTGACTTCTTCCACATCGCTGGCGACTTTCGGTCCGATGACATCCAACGTATTGGTCACGATTTGGTTCCGATTCGAAATGGTTTTAACCAAATTGTTAAATTCCGTCAAATAGGTTTCTTTCGCGGTCAACACTCCGGAATACAATTGGCGACGATTGGTGTCCTCTAATTCCCGATCCAATATGTCAAGTTCCCGCTGCATGGATTGAAATTCCTGATGGACACGGTCTACAGAAGCCTGATCGTTTGTATCCAAAAATTTTGCCATATACAAACGAGCCAAGAGCAGGCTTCGCAAGGCCAAGCCGGCATGATAAACGGCAACCGGATCTTGATCCGCTTCCGCCGTTGTCATGATTTGAGAGAGAGACTTCTCCATGAAAGGTCCTTTGACATTGAGAATATCATTGACAAGACGATCCCGTTCGGTTTGATCCTGGGTAACTTGGATGAAAGCAGTTTTATAATTTTTTACCGCTTCGTCGACATCATCGATTTTTTGAGCACGGTTTGAATTTTCAATACTTTTCTGAGCTTCTGCGAGGAAACCTTCCATCTCTTGAAGATGATTTTGATATTCTTGTAGGTCTTTTTCACTCCCTGTAATGATGAAATCTTTCACATTCATCCGTACCATTAACATGTTGGCCTGCAAACGACCTGCAAGATTAGTATCACGTGCCAGATTCCTATATTCCGTAAAACCAGCAGAGGAACTACTTAAACTTCGATAGGCAACCACAAGCATAATGATCATCAACACCAAAATGATTCCGAATCCCAATCCGATTTTTTTCGAGAGTTTCATGTGCTTAAACATCCTATTATTCCTTTCTTTTATTTATTTCAATTTCACCGCACTGAATTCGACAACGTTTCTTGCTCTTCAAGAGCGAAAATTTCGTTGAGTTCCAACAAGATCACAAGCCGCTCTTCCACATTCCCCATACCTGCGATGTACTCTCTTTCTACCGAAGTTCCCATGGGGGGTGGTGGAACAATTTGATTCTTTTCGATTGTTCGTACTTCAGTCACCGAATCTACAATCAAGCCCACCACCCGCTGATCGATTTCAACCACGATGATACGGCTGGAATCACTATGATCCATACAAGAAAGCCCAAACCGCTGGCGTAGATCGATGACCGGTATAACCTGACCGCGCAAGTTCAAAACTCCCTCGACAAAATCCGGAGTTTGGGGAACTCGAGTC
This sequence comes from uncultured bacterium, assembly GCA_964412555.1. Classification (GTDB taxonomy): domain Bacteria; phylum Hinthialibacterota; class Hinthialibacteria; order Hinthialibacterales; family Hinthialibacteraceae; genus CAYPPG01. Next base: position 7,822 of record CAYPPG010000027.1, on the reverse strand, counting down.
AAGTTTTCATACCGAATAATTTCTTGGACCTTCACGATAGGGATCCCGTATTCCTCCCTGTCCAAGGTAAAACTGACAAATTGATCACTTGAATTCGTTGTATCTGTTTTGTTATTCATGCTCACTCCCTTCCCGCAATTCCCTCCAATATGCAAACACTCCCTTCAAATCGCATGCCAAAACAACAAGCAGAACACAAAAACAGTGCTTCATAAAAATTTCCCAAACTGTATTCATGAATTCCCATGAAAAGCGAAGCAAATCACTGACACATTCAGTTCGATCTATTCTGATCCCCCACTTGATTAGAACGAATCGATATTGAGATGCAACACGATGTTGCAATTATTTGTTGCAACGCAACATCGATGCAACACGGACTACCCTAATTCCATTTTTTTCATAATTCGCCATAACGTGGTTCGATGAATTCCTAACCGCTTGGCCGCCTCCTTGCGGTTCCACCCGACGGAATTCAGCAGTTCAACCAAGGTTTCACGAGTTATCGTATTGAAATCCATTTTCTTTTTGATTCCCAAGGAAGAATGATAAGCTGTTTCCGTTTTCTTTTCCTTCTTCAATCTATCGTAAATTTCGGAAGGAAGTTGATCTAAATGAAAATATCCATCGGGTGTAAGAGCCACAGCCCGTTCGACCGTGTTTTCCAATTCTCGAACATTTCCCGGCCAGTCGTATTGTAGAAAAACATTCATTACATCCGGCTCGATTCCCTCTATATTTCGATTAAATAGGTCTTGATATTTTTGAAGGAAGTGTTGGACAAGAAGGGGGATGTCATCCCGGCGTTCCCGTAAACAAGGAACTTTAATCTTGACAACATTCAAGCGGTAATAAAGGTCTTCACGGAACTCCCCTTGTTGTACCATCTGCCACAAATCTTTATTGGTAGCAGCGATGATCCGCACATTGATTTTTATCGTTTTCGTGGATCCCACCCGTTCAATTTCCCGTTCCTGCAATACTCGAAGAAGGCGCTTTTGCAAGTGGATGGAGATATCGCCGATTTCATCGAGAAAGATCGTTCCCCCATTGGCATGTTCGAATCGCCCCGTTTTGTCACGAAAGGCTCCGGTAAACGCTCCCCGGACATGACCGAACAACTCACTCTCCGACAGCGTTTCCGATAAGGCGGAACAATTCACTTTGACTAAGGGACTGTTTTTTCGGTTACCGAAACAATGAAGCGCATTTGCCACCAATTCTTTTCCGGTCCCACTGGCTCCTTGGATTAAGACAGTTGCATCGATATCGGCCAATTGGCGGATTGTTTCAAACACTTTTGTAATGGCCGCGCTCTTTCCGATCATGTTGTGAAAGGCGTATCTCTCGGCCATTTCGAATTCGAGAGCACGAAGCCGGCTGATATCGCGAATGACAATGACCGCCCCACCACCTTTGATCCCTTTCAAGGGTGTGACATTGATTAAATATGTCCATTGTTGCCCCTTTTTAACACCTTGAATTTGGAAGTAACGGATATACCGCTGCGTGTTCAATGATTGACGGACAATATCAAGAAAAGAAAAATACTGAGCACTCAACACGGTTTCGAGAGAATGCCCTACAGCTTCATCTCGATTCACCTGGAAAAGGCGAAGTGCAGATTTGTTCAAATTGGATATTGTGCCGTCCGTCGCGACCGTGATGACACCATCGGAAACGGTATTGCGCAGTTCCTCCTCCAGCATAATCCGTTCAAGTTCCAACCGTTTCCGTTCTGTGATATCCTGAATGGTGCCCACCAGACGAATGGGGTTCTCGTTAGAATCCAAAACCACGGCGGCTTGTGTATTGACAAATCGTTCCTCTTGATTTTCATGAATAATACGATAATCGATGTCGAGTCTTTTTTTCTTCTGTAATACTTCCTGTATCGCCGTTCGAACAAACTCGCGGTCTTCCGGGTGTATACAATCCAAAAACGATTTCAGATCAAACCCAAAATGTAATGGATCGATCCCCAGGATGCAATACGCTTCATCGGACCAATACAATACATCGTCTTTCAGCTGCCAATCCCAACTTCCCATTTGAGCGATTCGCTGCGCTTCGGCTAAACGGTATTGGCTTTTGCGCAATTTCTCCGCGTGCTTTGTACGATGGGTAATATCCCTGCAACTGTAGAGAATCGTTCCCTTCCCGAACGAAATGTGTTTGATACTCACCAACAGAACATGTTTTTTTTGGTATTTATCGAGAATCCTCAACTCGACATTCGGTATTTCCCCTTTCTTTCTCAAATCCTCCACTTGAAACAGATTGCATCCGAACAATTGATGGATATCCCCCATTTTTGAAACTTCATCCATGGAATAACCGAAAATGGCATGAACATTCGGACAGATGAAGATGAAATGACCGGCGTCATCCGTGATGAAGATGACATCCGAAATATTCTGCAAGATAAGACGATGCAATTCCTCCGAAATTTGAAGTTCGCTTTCCGCCTCTTTTTGCTTTCGCCGATGTTCCGCTTCCTGCAGTTCTCGTTCCATCACGGGAATCAACCGGTTTAACCGGTCTTTGGGAATGAAGTCTTGCGCACCGGCTTTTATGATTTTAACCACCGCTTCATCCCCGATGACACCGGAGACAACGATAAACGGTACATCCAGCCTCTGTTCTTTCAGGAATTGCAATACATCAAGCGCGTTGAAGCCGGGAAAAGAGTAATCACACAAGATCAAGTCCCATGATTCATTTTCCACCATCCGTTTCAACTCGGGAAATGTTTCAACCCGGCGATAAATCGGTTGGATTCCCGCTTTTTGCAATACTCGTAAAATGAAGAAGATGTCGTTATCATCGTCTTCTATCAACAGAAGACGAAGGCGAGTTTTGCCTTTTCGATTTCCAGTCATCTTTGCGCCAACGTGAAGTCTAAAAAATTAACGTTGCAGTAAATTTATGAGCCATACATGACACAGTACAAAAAACATGCCAGGTAAGAAAGCGCAAGAATAATCCTTTTTCAAAAAATCAAAAGGACTTACATTAACATTCATTTTTCCTTTATTATACTGAATTCAAATATTGTAACATACGTTACAATTAGCAAATATTTTTTGCAAATTTCAATAAAACTATAACAATCGATCTTTTAATTCTACACAGGTAAATGAGTGACTTACATAAATGAATGAATTTTTATCATTTTGAATATGGGATAAAAAGGAGAGACTCTTGTGCATTTTCTTTCGGATTGATTCGACATTGCAAATTTGCATTTTGGATGCATAATTACAAAAAGGGGCAAATCATGAATAAATATATTCATCGCACACTGGAAACCGTACTTCTTCGGGCAATCCGCGAATTTCCCGTTGTGATCCTAACCGGCCCTAGGCAATCCGGTAAAACGACTCTTTTGAAATATCTGTTTGCCGAATGGTATCAGTATATTTCTCTTGAAGCACCGGATATTCGTACCGCGGCTCAGAATGACCCGCGAGGATTTCTCGAGTTCTACGCCCCACCGGTTATCTTTGATGAAATTCAAAACGCCTCTAATTTATTCCCCTATATCAAGGAGCATGTCGATGCAAACCGGGATCAGATGGGGCAGTTCATATTGACGGTTCTCAAAATCTCCAGTTACTCGAACACATCACCGAATCGCTTGCGGGAAGAGTGGCTATTTTAAAGCTCCTTCCGCTCTCTCGACGAGAAATCATCGGGAAACCGTAAGAAGATTTATATTGGGAAAGAGAGAACCACAGGAAACGAGAGCCTTTATCTTTACCGGAATTGTGGCCGGACTTCCTTCGAAGCTGTTATCCCGAACTGGTATCCAATCCGTCACGGGATATTCAATTGTGGCATTCCAGCTATGTGCAAACGTATTTGGAACGAGATGTTCGATCCTTGCGGTAGGTCGGAGATTTGACGCAATTTCAGAATTTTCTTCGTGCGTTGGCCGCCCGCAGCGACCATTAGAAGTTCACGATCGCGACATTCATAAATTCCGTGGTAAAATAAGTATCTTGAAATACATGCATACGCCATATATCACCGTTGGAAGCCAAACCGTTCGAGGGTTGGTATGGTTCCGCGCGGCGGTCCGTGTACCAATCACACATGTCCCCATCCGGTCCGGCAGCGAACATCAACCAATGCGGACAATGAGTACCATTGGAACAATCCCGATCTTCATACCCATAAAACAACCCGCCGCCAAAAGGATCTTTGGGAATCGAACTGATATAATTGACCGGTGTTGTCAATAAAGCCCATGTCTGACCGTTAAAAAAATTGTCTCCACAGATTTGGCAATCCACTTTTGCCTGATTGCAGCCCACTCCAAAAAAGTGAAATCCACCCCGAAAAGCGCATTTGAACGTCCCGTCATCTTCCCCCGAATCATTCCCGTCAATCAACCATAAACCGGTGTCCATATGCCGGATATTCGATTGTTCATCCAGCATCCTCATATCCGAAAATGTGCGGGCGGCCTTTGCACGGATTTGAGCATTTAAAAAGTTGGGGACGGCAATGGCTGCAAGAATGCCAATGATGGCCACGACAATCAGCAACTCAATCAAGGTAAAGCCCATTCGTTTCGACATAATACGAATACCTCCTCCATCCAATACAACGAAAAATCGATAGATCGATCTCGTATAAAAGTGAATGTAGAAAGTTTTTATTCTTGAGTCAAGTGTTCGATGCAAAAGAAGGGAAATCTAACGGGAAGCAAATATCATTTTTATGAGGTAAATATTCTCTTAAATAAAACAGGCGCATCGTGAAACTCTATGCGCCTGCCGAATTGCTTTATGATCTTAAATTAGTAGTTAACGATGGAAACTCCCATAAACTCGGAGTTGAAATAAGTCGGTTTGAAAACGTGCAAGCGCCAAACATCCCCGTTGGAAGTTAAACCATTGGAGGGCTGGTACGCTTCTGCCGTTCGGTCAATCCAATCTCCATGATCCCCGTCCGGTCCGGCAGCGAAAATCAGCCAGTGGGGACAATTGTTGCCATTGGCACAGTTACGGTCCTCATACCCGTAAAAGAGCCCGCCGCCAAATGGGTCTTTGGGAATACTGCCGATATAACTAACCGGGGTTGTCAGTAATGCCCATGTTTGACCGTTGAAAAAGTTATCTCCGATGCTATTGCATTTCACGCCTCTCGCTTCCGAGCAGGTCACTCCAAAGAAGTGATATCCATTGCGAAAAGCGCATTTGAACGTTCCGTCATCTTCCGATGAATCGTTGCCATCGATCAACCAACGGTTGGTATCCAATTGGCGGATTTTGATCTGTTCATCGAGCATTCTCATATCCGCAAACGTTCGTGCGGATTTGGCACGTACTTGTGCGTTTAAAAAATTTGGTACAGCAATAGCTGCAAGAATTCCAATGATCGCCACGACGATCAACAATTCAATGAGAGTAAAACCTTTACTTTTGAGCATTTAGTACCTCCTGCCTGGGATTCAATAATTCTTACGAAAGAAACAAAAATTGCTTTCGTACAAAAGTAAATTTTTGCCTATACGATTCATTTCGTCAAGGCATACATCTCATAGAATCGTCACAAATTGTAATAATCATGAAACGTCCTGAATCAATAACTAGATTTCATGATTCTGAATGTATGTAAAAATAATTTATTGAATCGTTCCTGTGAATCAATTTAAGATTGCGAAGAGAAATCCATATTTTGAAGGATCTCCTTCGCAGCCTCTTCATCATGCTCGAGAACTAGAATTTGCGAATGGCCGTATTTGGTTTCATAAATCCCATCATAGGCGGAATCTTCATAGCTGCGAACCACATTCTCGATCCCTGCATGATTTAATTCCCCCACGATGAGGGATTCCTGAACTTGATCTTCCGTGGTAAACACGACAACTAGTTCTTCCTCTGGGTTTTCCATATTCCCTTCTCCTTGGAGTATCTTCTTCGCTAAACAAATAATACTATATAGAGTACCTGGTTTTCTGTAAAACATGAGGAGCGACGTATGCCTCGAGTTTGTTTTTATATTTCGTCCCACGGTTTCGGCCATGCTACCCGTGCCATAGCGGTAATCGCCAAAATACCGGCATGGATCGATGTGGATGTCATCACTTCGGCACCGAAATGGTTGTTTGAACGATCAATTCCCCGCCCTTTCCGCTATCGAGAACTTTGTCATGATCCTGGCATCGTTCAATTCGATTGCCTCCATGCGGATGTAGAAAGCACGTATGCATGCTGGAGTGACTTGTTGAATCGATATCCGCAAATGGCAAAGGAAGAAGCAGAATTTTATGGGAACGAAGCGATTTTGATCGTCGGAGATATTTCCCCCTTTGCGGCAGCCGTCGCTCGCGAGACTGGCTCTCCTTGTCTGATTATTGCCAATTTCAGCTGGGATTGGATTTTTACCTCTTTTCTGAAATACAACTCAAACTTTCAAGAAATAATTGATCAAATTGCCTCTTATTTCCAAGAAACAACATTACTAATGCGTACTCCCTTGGCAGGGGATTTATCTGTTTTTCCAAACATTGTGGATATTCCTCTAATCGTACGAATGTCACCGAAATCCCGGGAGCATGCACGAAAAGAACTTGGCCTGGAGAATGAACACAAATCAGTCCTCATCTCATTCGGGGGGCATGATTTTGAGCATGTTCCGGTGGAGCGATTGGCATCTCATCCGGAAATTGTATTCATGACATTCAATCAAAGTTTTTTAGGGCCTTCGAATGTGCGTTTTCTCGATCCCTATGTCACATATCATCCCGATGCCATTCGGGCAACAGATCTTGCCTTGACGAAAATGGGATATGGAATCGTCACTGAATGCATTGGGCACCAAGTACCAATCGCGTATCCACCGCGAGAGGATTTTCCCGAACATGATATTCTAGTAATCGAATCACAAAACTATATTCCTGTTCTTGAAATTGCAGCGAATGACTTTTTCTCCGGAGAATGGATATTTCTAGATACCTTACTTTCCGATTTAGAGGGAATTACGAAGAAAGAGTATCCCCGCGCGGAAATTGACGGAGCCGAAAAAGCCGTAAAGATATTGAAATCGTATATAAAATAATTGCCGGCTGACTCGACTCAAGAATCGGTAAAATAGGACTTTCAAAAAAATAAAAAATATGTCGAGAGGAACGATTTCATCCAGTTGACACTTGTTTGAAGGGAGAGATAATATACAAGACTCAATGAGGAATCATTGAGTTCATTTTTTCGAAGTTTCTAGGCGGGAGTAGCTCAATTTGGTAGAGCATCAGCCTTCCAAGCTGAGGGTTGCGGGTTCGAAACCCGTCTCCCGCTCTTCTCTAACCCCTTCAAAACATTAAACTTACATCGATTCCTTCATAACAATTCCAACCTCCTGTGCTCCGGATGAAGGACAAATTTTGTCCTTAACCATATTCTTAGATACTATAGGAGTCAGAATTATGAAACTTTTTAAACACCAAGGAATTTGGTACATCTATGGGCGGAAAAATGGAAAACGGATTCGCGTTAGTACGAGGACACGAAATCGGAAGGAAGCTGAATGCATTTTGCATGAGTACACATCCAATGAAAAAATACCTTTCTTTATCCAAAGCATTTGATATGCACATTGATGTCGCAAAACAAACTCGCGCCAAAAGCATCATCGAAAAAAAAATCTATTTCATCTTCAAGCGGAACTTTCACTTTAATTCCGAAACAACATGCCGATTTCGCCGGAATCCGCAGAATGCCGGCATCAACCGATATGCCAGCGGGTTTTGGGTTCACTTTGGAAAATGACTGCAAGGAATTAGCCTTTCACCCCTGCCGCGGTGTCACTGCGT
>CAYPPG010000026.1:62591-101885 GCA_964412555.1 uncultured bacterium | reverse complement strand
TGTTTTTACAAATTTCTGCATTTTTTTCCCTCTCGACTTTTTGCCGGTTCGTCAGATTATCGAAGTCTTTCAATTCCTGTACAATCTTGCGCACCATGTCATCTTGAAAATCCTGTAAGGCAGTATCCTGCAAGGTGTAGGCTTCTTTACTGCCTACCTTGCTGACACCATTCACATTGTTTTGAGCATTCATCGGACTAATTTCCCATAATGCCGGTTTATAAAATGGGCAGAAAAACACGAATTCGACCACAATTCCTCGTTTCCCGGCCTCAGCAACAAAATTTTTCAATCGCTTGAAATAATCGTCGTCCCAGCGTGTAAGATCGAATTTATTTCCCCCGTTCTTATAACCGGATACTGTGCTTCGTGCCCAGGGACAGATAAAACGCAGGGGATAGGGAGCCAATGTATTCTTCTCAATGTTGAATTCACCGGGATTTTCGCAATAGGCCCCGGAAAATGTTCGAGTCATATTCAAACCATCCACTTCCAATGCCTCGAAATAAGAAACATAATCAAAATCCAAATTCAAAAGTGCTCCGTAATGTTCTCCGGAGGTAATCAATATTGTCGGTTCACCCCGAAACTGAAAGTAATGCGGATTTTCCGGATGCAATTGAATCGGTTCTGCACCATATACATATCCACACCCCCATAACAGGATCCAGAGAGTAAATAACGTACTCATTTTTCTTTCCATCGACGAACTCCTTTTATTAAAATGATGAACATCCAAGAAATCATAGAGATTTTTTCACCTTTATGAAACACATATGTCCGCTTGGGCAATAAAATATTTCCCTCTTTTCATTCCTGCACAAACAAATTCCTGTACCATTTACGGGGGGAAAAGGTAGAGGTAAGGTCATATTCATAGATATATATGTTCGGATATAGAACTCCGGCCTGCATTGTAATTGTGCAGACCAGAGGTCCGCACCACAATAAAAAAGGACCTTATAAGCGTATGAGTAACGATGAAACACTGGATGCATTGATCTTCGCCCCTCATCCCGATGATGCCGAATTGGGTATGGCCGGCTCGATTTTGAAAATGATCTCCGCAGGGAAAAAAGTCGGACTTGTGGATCTGACGCGGGGTGAATTGGGGACGAAAGGAACAGCGGAAACTCGTGCAGTGGAAGCGGAAAATGCTTCGGCCGCTCTTGGACTTCATCTTCGGGAGAACTTAAACTTAGGTGACGGCCGTATCACAAACAATGAGGAAAACCGATTGAAAATCGTGGAACTCATACGCCGCTGTCGTAGCCAACATATATTTGTCAATTCACCTCATGACCGGCATCCCGATCATATCGCTGCCGCCCGTCTGGTAGCCGACGCGTTTTTTCTTGCCCGTTTACCCAAAATAGAAACCGAATCCCCGGCATTCTCTGCTCGATGGTGTATGTATTATTTTATTCACGACCACCGGCGGGTCACTTTTGCCGTGGACATTTCCGACCAGTTTTCTCAAAAAATCGAAGTGTTAAAAGCCTACCGCACTCAATTTGTCGACGTGGAGTTACCCGATGATTACCGTTATATAGGCATGAGCGATTATTTACAACAAATCGAGGCATTCAATCGCTCGACCGGTACCTTGATCGGAGCCACTTATGCCGAAGGATTCCATTGTGATTCTCCTCTTGCGATGCCACTCCCTATCTCGACCGATTCTGAAATTCACAAGTAAGGGCATCGCAAAAATACCACTCTGATCCTGATTCAACTTAAAATTGAACAGGATAGGTTTACGTGATGGATCGAATTTCAATTTCAGATCCCACAAGAGTAAAACATGCTCTATTCTTCGGTGACTGAATAGGATATTTATGATTCATAATCTGAACGGTTGTACCTGGCCATATCGTATCTTGAACGATAACACCTTTTTGATTTATTCGATCCTTCTCTACCTGACCGTCCAATCCTTGAATCTCCGTTTGCAGTTGCTTGATTTGTCCTTGCAGTTGCATCCCAAAACGAACCAATTTTAGATACAATGCTTCTTGTTTTTTGGATACCTTTCCTTTCCTTTTTACCGATTCATAGGATTGCAACGCCTGTTTGGTTTTTTGATAATTTTCTTTGAGGCTTTCCAGTTTCTGTTCTTTCTCCGTTTTCTGTTCCTGCAATTCCCGAAGTTCTTCTCCTACAACAACCAAAGTTTTCGCTCCGAATTCGGAACCGATCACATCGGCGACAATTTCCAACTCGGCAGATACACGCCCTCCTAAAATCACCGCTTTTTTCCCCCCTCCCAAGACCACTTTACCATATGCTTTTACAGAAGAATGTGTAATGGCTCCCTCAACAAAAATACTCCCTCCCGCCACGACATTAGCATTGTTGATAAATTTCGTAGTAATGTCACCATTCGCCTTAATAATGGCTTTATCATTCCCCTGAATTCCTGCCAAAAGATACAAATTTCCTTTTGCTTCGATGGTTGCCCCTTCTACCAATCCGTTCACATGAACATCTTGTCCTGCATGCACTTTAAAATCGGTCAATACACCGCCGGAAATCATGACGGTCTCGTCATAGTGGATATTTCCGGTTTCTAAGTTCACATCCCCATTCACACTGTATGTATCGACAATGGAAATCTTGCTGCCTTCCCGGCATACCACACCGGAGAGTTCTGCATACATTTCTTTACCATCCTCACTGATACGCATTCCTTTTCCCGGTGTGAGTTTTGCCTCTTTTCCTGGTGTAGCAGGAAGTTCCTTCCCATATACGTTCAAACCAGGTTCACCTTCGGTCGGCTCAACCAAACGCGCCAGCAACTGATCTTGTTTAACCGGTAAAACATGATGCCGTTCTTTCCAGTCGACTCTTCCCCCCCGTTCCACCAACTGAGCACCATCCAAAATAGACAAATCAATCTCCCACTCCACACGTCCATTTTGGCCGGATTGTGGAGGTGTTCCTTTGGCAACAACAATGCCGGTATTGAACAATTTCTGATCAAATATCGATTGAATCGATTCTCGATCAATTTTATGAACAATATTTTGTTGTTCCAAGAATCGAACCAGATCTTCCGGCGTGTAATGCGCATGGTGCTCCATACTCAATTCCAGTGTAGCCTTCATTTCTCCCGCCCCGACTTGTAAATTCAAACCATCTCCCCAGTCAAAATCAGATTTATCCTCCTTCTCCTGATGGACCTCGCCATTGGAAACTTCTTCAGAGGTCTGAACATTTTCTTGTTCTTTCGAATTCGGTTGGTTCCCCATCGTTATATCCCATTCCAAGGTGTATAAGGGAAATTACACATATAAAATAAGCGCATTCTCCTACTTGAAAAGAATGCGCTATCATTCGCAATACAAAATCCCTTATTGCACCATCTAATTCCTCTTTGATTAATAGAGCATATAATAATACGGCACACCGGATGCCTGCCCGCCTTCGCTGATAAACAAGGCCAAGACATCCGAAGCGGATAAGCCTCGGCTGTAAATACGCACTTCATCCACCGTTCCTATGAAAAACTGGTTTGCTTCACCTTGCAGCCGGCTTCCGATTTCCACTTCGGTTCCTGTATCTTCCCCGGCGGTATTGACAAGAATATCGGCATTCGCTGTATTCGTGCCGGACATCACTTCTTCCACGCCATCCACGTAATGAACCACATCGGTCATGACCGTTCCGCCCTCGGGGAACACGGAAACAAGGTGGTGCCATTGGCCGTTATTCACGGGAGTGGAGCCGATGAAATAATTGCCTTGGATTTCGGTTCGAATCGCACCGACAGTACCATTGCTTTCCGTATTGTTCAGCCGGGTATGCCATTTCTGGCCATTTTCCGTCGAGAATCCCCAACCGACAGTGCCGCTAGAGGCATCGACAGCCCAATCGGTCTTGATCCAATAGGAAACCGTCCGCGGATTGTCTCCTTCAATTCCATGCCAGCCGACGGTCGTCAAATCATCGTCGCCGTCGAAGTCCAAAGCCGCTCCCTGAATCCCATCGACCCACATCGGATCGCCGTTGCGGAAAGAAGCGTCATGCCCCTTGCCGGAAGAATCACTCGCGACCTCACCGCTACCCTCGTCGAATTTCAAATACATTTCGAGACCACTGGTTAGATCCTGAGCCATCACCGAAAAACCGACAGCCAAGCAAAAAACCAACAATAAAGATATACGATACACCATGTCACATACCTCCCCTGAAAAACAGGATGTTTGAAGCACGGAAAAGCCATGCTTATTGAATGATTAAGATTATCGCATACAAAAATTCATTGTGTCAAGCAGAACAAACAAACGATCTCAGAAATCGGAGAGGACAAATTCCTAATACGGAACCTTTATTTTTGTCCATTGAATGCTATAAATTTTGTTTTGCAAATCTTAAAAATTCTTCTGCATGGTTAACCAATTCTGTCGCTTTTTTAAAGGTCACAATTCCTGTTGGTGCGTAATCGCCCTGATGACGTACTGTCATGGCGTCAATCAAATATCGATGAAACTCTTGAGGTACTTTTCCCGTCTTGGCAAATAATTTCCCAAAAGCACTGATTGTCGCTTTGTGCTTCGAAAAAGCAATATTATCGCCTTCTAAAAAAGCTTGAGCAATATAAAACATCGTATAATAGGCTCTCGAAGCAGCAAAACCAGGGAATCCCTCAGATAATAAGATGTTTGCTGCTTCCAAACTTTCCGAAGCCTTTTTCAACAAATCTGCTTGTTCTTCTTTCAAAGTGCTACGCCTTCTCTACGAACATTTCGTAAAAATGGTCCAAAGCGATGGTTGAAAGTCTCTTGATCAATAAATACACAAGATATGACGACATCATATTTTAAAGAAAGATCTGCAATTGCATGATTTGTTTTATTGATTTCATCAATTGAATTCACAGGTCCTTTTAATACAACCAGTACATCGATATCTGATCCAGGATTGGCATCTCCACGTGCGTGAGAGCCAAAAAGTATCAATCGGTCTAGGCGATCACCGTAATATGATTCAAACCATCGACGTAGTGTGGTTAGCACAGTCTTGACATGTTGATTCATAGTTGTTCCTCATATTCCCTTCCCGTGATATTATAAGACAATTTTTTCAATAAGGAGAGAGAAATTTGACTGGCACTGAACAAGTGTATATTAAAAACGCCGCAAACTCATATAAATTGGAAGGAGAAGCTTCTCATGAATATAATTTTATCTGCAATTTTTATTTCCATTATCTCAATGATAACTACAAGTTATGTTTATAGCGAAGATTCAGATGCTTGGACCGAAATCGGCAAGTATTATGTTATGGAAGCCAAGGATGGGATATGGGAATCATCCTGGATCGGTCCGCCAGAAGGGATTCATTCCGATGATGTCGGCAAGGTGTTCTATGTCCGGAAAACATTCGAAACGGATGATCCTTCCGCCTTCAAGCGAGTCTATGTTTCTGCCGACAGCAAATTCAAAATGTGGATCAATGGGGAGCCAGTAGCCCGGGGACCGGCTCGATTCGATCCGGATCATAAAATGTATGATACACTCGATATTTCTTCGCTGATCAAACCAGGAAAAAATGTCGTTGCAGCGGAAATCATGTATTGGGGATGGGGAGGCCCGATTTTTCAAATCAGTCAACAACCGGCTTTCGTGTTCGAATCGAAAGAACTCAAATCGGATACTTCCTGGAAAACCTACGTTTGCCCCGGCATCGAAAGCGCCGGCGAAGATTTTCTGCTCAAATGGATCGGCTATCTGGCCGGGAATTGGTTGGAAAAAGTGGATGCCCGATACGTGCCGGTGGGGTGGCAGGCAATCGAGTACGACGATGGACGATGGGAAAACGCCAAAAACCTGGGACATCCCTCCATTTGGGGTGAACGCGATACTCATTCGCCTTGGAAATTGATCCCACGGTCAATCCCGCCATTGGAAGAACGGCCGGAAGAATCCAGTGAAGCGATTCAAGCGGGAATAGTTCCGGACAAGAAAGAATTTCCTCCCTTCCTATTTGAAATCGAGCCGGAGCAAGAGAATCCCTCTCTTCCGATCACTCTACCCGGTGACGGAAAAATTCATTACGTCATTTTTGATGCCGGCCGCTTGGTCACAGCGTATCCATGCCTGGAATTGGAAAGTCAAGGCAATGCCATTGTGGAAATCAAATATGCCGAAGCCCCGAGTCTTGACGGCAAGAAAGACCGGCGGGACCGTTTGGAAGACAAACGGGTAGAGGGGTATAACGATATTTATACGACGCGATATGGGCGCCAAATCTATGAGCCGTTTTTGCACCGAACTTTTTGGTATGTTCGTGTAGCGGTCAAGAGCGATACGCCGGTCACCATTCACGGTCTCAATTATCGCTGGACGAGCTATGCTTTTCCTGAGCGGGGTTCGTTCGAATGTTCGGATCCGCTGTTGAATGAAATATGGGAAGTCGGGAAATACACTGCACGTCTTTGTGCGCATGAGAGTTACGAAGATTGTCCCTATTATGAACAACTGCAGTATGCGGGCGATACGCGGATTCAGATATTGGTCACCTATTACGCTTTCGGCGATACGCACTTACCGGCATTGGCTTTGCGGCATCTCGACCGTTCCCGTATTCCGGAAGGGCTGACACAATCCCGCTATCCCGCGAATATGTATCAAGTAATCCCCGGTTTTTCGTTGTTCTGGGTCATGATGCTGGAAGATTATTACATGCATACTGGTGATCTCGAAATGGTACGGGAAATGGCGGGGGGAATGTATTCCGTTCTGCGGTTCTTTGAAGAATACCAAACAAAGCAAGGTTTCCTCGCCGATTTGCCCTACTGGAATTACCACGATTGGGCCTTCCGTACCCACGGCATGCCACCCGCTGTCGATGAAAACTGCACGATTTCGACCCTACTGTACAAAGGGGCATTAGATGCCGGAGCCAGGCTGATGGAGGCGCTGGACAATCCACTCGAAGCACAGCGATTTCGCCAAATTTCGCAAAAATTGGCAGCGGCGGTCAACCAATATGCATGGTCGGAAAAAGAGGGATTGTATACGGATGGCATCGAAATCAACACGCTCAGCCAACATGCGAATATCTATGCCATTCTATTCGATGTTGCCAATGAAGAACGGCAGAAGCGAATGCCATGCCTGGTCAGCTTCCCCGACCTATACTTTTATGAAAGTCCTTCTCGGCGTGCAACCGCTCGAACCGGGATTTACTCGAGTGCAAATCCGTCCCCATCCTACCGGTTTACAATGGGCGAAGGGAACCGTTCCGACACCGCATGGTGATATCCAGGTCCAATGGGAAAGCGTTCCAACTTTTTCACTCAAAATTGTCATCCCGGAATCCATTGAAGCGGAAGTCATGATGCCGAATGGAGAAAAACATGAAATAGGACCCGGGACAAGCGTAATCAAATAATTTATGTATTCATGAGAATTTTGTAATTTTTCTTCCCATCCCGAAGAATACATTTCCCGTTTCTATCCAATGTTCCTTCAATCAAGATACTTGCCGAAAATCGTATCCAAACTTATCCTCTATAGTAATCACTAGAGTACTCCCAAACAGAACATTCAAACAAAAGGAAATAATATGAAAAAAAAGGGATTCACATTGATCGAATTACTCATTGTCGTAGCCATTATCGGCATTCTGGCCGCTATTGCAGTGCCGAATTTTTTAAACGCTCAAACTCGTGCCCGAATCGCCCGAACGAACGGCGATCTGAAAGCACTAGGAACGGCTATCGATCTCTATTTTCTCGACAACAACAAACACCCAAACAATTTTTCGCACCTGACAGTCCATTTGATCGGCTTGACTACTCCGGTTTCTTATATCGCCAGTGTAGGTTTTCGCGATATATTCAAAGCACAACAGGGGAACACCGGGAACAACCGGGAAAGTTATTTATATTTCAATTACTACTATGAAGATAGCGGACCTGGCAACTGGATCAATGCGATCAATCGCCCCGATTTGAGCACAAAAGGCTACTGCCTGGCCAGTTGGGGACCGGATCGCAATCAGGACGCGATCGAATGGGTGTATGTTCAGATGTCGCAGGGCAATGAACAAGGTGCGAACGCCCGCGTGTATCATCCGACGAACGGATTGATTAGCCGAGGGGATATCGGGCGCTGGGGAGGTGATGTAACGAATGTGCCAATTACGGCAGGGGGATGATCAATTGAAAACGGATCCTGAATGTGAGATAATTGTTTACATTTCTATTCGACGAAATACCAATGTCCGTTATTGGATCATCGAATACAATTGGAGCGTATCGAATGATAGAACGCAAAACAAAGGGACTCAAACTAAGAAAATTGAAAATCAACAATTTCAAAGCTCTTGATTCCCTTGAGATTGAATTTCCACCCCCCAAAATGAAAAACGATCCGGACGTATTCATTATGGGCAGCAAAAACGGGCTGGGAAAAACATCTGTTTTAGAATCATGTGCACTCCTATTTCTAGGAACAATTGGAGAGGAAGACGCATTTTATTTTTTGAAACGTTCAGGTTTCCCGGTTAATCTTCATGATTTGTTGATTAGAGCTGGCGAAAAATATGCATCCATTGAAGGCATATTTACAATCAATTCCGAAAAAGCCGGAATAACTGTAACATTAAGCCATAATGGAAAGATAAATGTTAAAGGAAATACAAATCCATTTCGCGAATTTTTCAGACGTTCAAAGATTCATCCAAAAACATTTTCAGAAAGGTTTCTGCTCTCCTTAGTTGCCCTTAATTCCGAGCCATTGTTTCTTCCTCCATTATTGTATTTTCATAGCTATAGAAAAGTACAAGAAGGTAATCCTGAATTAGGTATGATGGTTGAAGGCGATCAATATTACCGCCGGTCAAGAATTCATCCGCGGATAGAGTTTCCTGTAAGTACATTCAAACTAGAAATTCTACGCTCGATGATGAGTAAGGCAGAACTCTTTGAGAATCTTGACGATGAAGAAGCCAAAGACATTTTGACAAAATTGAATGAATTGGTTGGGAAATACGCGGGGGGCAAAATTGAAAAATTACGTCCTTCCCCTGACAATACGGTTGAATTTCGGATTACTCCAACGAATAATGGAAATTCTTTTGCATTTGATGGATTGAGCTCGGGCCAGAAAGAAATAATTTCAACACTTTTCTTGATTTGGCATTATACAAAAGATATGCCCGGAATTATCCTGATAGACGAACCGGAGCTCCATCTCAATGTGGAATGGCATCGTGGTTTTATTCAAAGCTTATTCGAAATGGCTCCACAAAACCAATATATCATTGCTACTCATTCCGAAGAAATTTTCTCATCCGTTCCGGACGAACGACGTATCTTGCTGGTTGCATCCGAGAGATAAACAATGGTAGAAATTAGAAGATCGCCTCGTCAGGAAGAAATTCGCCAATCCGCTCGGCATACTCTTTTTGTGGAAGGAAAAGATGAAAATTCACTGGACCGGCGCATTCTTGAAATCCTTCTAGGCAATCGGATTAGGGTAGAATCATTAGGTCCTTCTTTTCATATCCAAAGCGTTGCAGAGGCGCTTTATAAGCATCATCCGGATTATTATTTTTTGATAGACCGCGATCATCATAATGATCAATTCATCAATGATGTTTGGGTGAAATTTCCGGATCCATCAACCTCCAATTTGTTGGTATGGCCCCGGCGAGAACTTGAGAACTATTTTCTTATTCCGGAATATCTTCTTTTATCCGAACATCTTCGAGTAAAAGAAGAAAAACTACGCGAATTTATTCTTCAATACTGTCAAGAGCGACTTTATATCGATACAGCCAATCAAGTTATTCTTACCATCCGAGAAGACTTTAAAAAAAACTGGATCCGATTATTCACACACATCGAAGACTTTACCACAAAAGACGTTGCAATACAAAAGTTACTAAAGGCTTCCGAGTTTGATATTTTCAAGAAAAAAGTCTCCAATGCTTTGCGCAAAAATGCCATCGAATGCAAATTCGAACAGATTTTCAAAACATTAACTGGGGGAATAGATCCACTTGAGTACAATCATGGACGTTGGCTTGAATTGCTCAAAGGCAAAGCTATTTTGGCAAAAATCATGAATCGCTGTTTTACCATCAAAGACCTATCCGGAAACATATTACAAGGTCAAGTAAAATTGTATGAGATTACCAAAGACCTCGTTTCGAAGCCATTCGAGTACCAACCGGATGATTTTCAACGATTACACAAAATAATTACAGACCGAATCGGTGTGATATAGTGATGATACGTATATATCAAGAAATTGTAATCGTTCGATCACAATTCGGGCATTTCATCGATGGCGCAGAGAACTTCGGGCTCAGTTGAATCTTCCTCCCACATTGGCAATCAAATGTCTCCCACCCACTTCCTTTGCGATGATAGGTAAACGGCTCCAAATCGCTTTTCGCTTGTGTTTCCTGAGAAGGGTTTTCGCCTTGAGCCGGAATGTCATGCGAACGGCCACAGCGCGGGCATCCGATCGTATCCCGTTTAAAAGCAGGCGGCACTTTGATCCTCACTCCACAGGCACAGGGAATGAGGATGAGACCGCTGAATTGCGTCAGCATCTCGTTTACCTGCTGTAGGCGATGGATGGAATCGTCTTTCTTGTCTTTTTTCACACTCGCTTCCCGCTTTTTCACTGACTCTCCCGATTCCAGAGTGCGAGCGCCTAGACACGATGATTTCTCCCCATGAACCTTTTTGTATGCAGCCTCATACTCAAGGAAACCAGCGCCGGCCATGCTGCGAAGGATTTGAATCCGCTTTTCTGTCGGTGGATGTGTGGAGAAGAGACCGGCAATCGAGCGGCTTTGCAGTGGATTGACAATATACATCGGCGCTACGGCGCGATTAACTTTCTTCTGCCCTCCTCCGCCGGCGCGACGGGAAATCTTATCGAGAGCGGACGCCAATCCTTCCGGATAGCGGGTATACTGCGCAGATGAGGCATCGGCGAGATACTCCCTGCGGCGCGAGCAGGCGAAATATAACATTTGTGCCATGATCGGCGCTAATATCGCGAAGAGAATCGCAACGGCCAAAATAATTATTTGTTCCTGTCCTCCCCCTTTCGAGGAGCGTGATCGACTTCGATGCATTCCGCCAAACCATAGAGATCGAAGGAAAGTGTCGGATAGAAGAATGACACTCCCCATCAAGATGGCGGCAAGCGTCATGAAGCGTATGTCATAGTTATTGATATGTCCCAATTCATGGGCGACAACTCCTTGCAGTTCGTCCCGGTTCAGCCGTTTCAACAAACCAGTGGTTACGGCAACGACCGAGCTTTCCGGTTTGCGGCCGGTGGCAAAAGCATTGGGATTATCGTCCTCGATGATATAGACCTTCGGCATTTGCCCCATACCGGATGCAATCGTCATTTCCTCAACGATGTTCCACAACTGCGGAGCGTCTTGTTTTTCGATCTTGCGGGCATTGGAACTGAGCAGCAAGAGGGAATCGCCTTGAAAGAAAGCAACTAAACACAAAATAAACCACAATCCCAATGCCGCCAAGATTCCATATAATCCCCCGTATTGGGGATCGACCGTCATCCCGATAACGAATCCCAATACTACCAAAACCACTCCCAAAAAGATAATGAGGAAGATGGAACGGCGTTGATTACTGCGAATGGCTTCCCACATATTTTATTTTCCCCATTTTACCCAAAAGGGGTAACTGAAGGTTTTCTATCACTTCTTCAGGGTGATATTAAATATTCATTTACCATTTCCTGGCTATCATCTTTAACCCCTTTGGGGTAAATTCCTGCAAATTTCGCTCAGGGAATGACATTAGATTGTCACTACTAAAACTGGACTTTTGGAGCTTCGCGTTGGGTTTGATCTTCTATCTCGAAAAATGATTCTTCCCCAAAATTAAAAATCCCTGCCACGAAATTCGTTGGAATACTTTGAATTCTGGTGTTGTATTTCATGACTTGATCGTTGTAATACTGGCGTGCGAAACCGATTTTGTTTTCCGTGGATGTCAGTTCCTCTTGCAATGCCAAGAAATTTTGATTTGCTTTCAGGTCGGGATATTGCTCGACAACGACCATCAACCGGCCAAGAGCTCCGCTCAACTGCTGTTCGGCTTGCGCTTGTTCTTGCACGCCGGTGGCGGAAACGGCTTGAGAACGTGCTTTGATGACTTCTTCTAGGGTTGATTTTTCATGACCGGCGTAGCCTTTCACCGTTTCGACCAGATTCGGAATCAAATCATGCCGCCGTTTCAATTGGACATCGATCTGCGACCAGGCATTCTTGACCTCGTTACGAAAACGGACAAGACCGTTATAAGATCCAACCAACCATAAAACAATGACAACAGCAATGACACCAAAGACACTTAACGCGATGATAGAACCACCCATCTTTTTCTCCTTTTTTTATGTAGATTCAGTTTTCAATTCATCTTGATACAGATTCGAGAAGAATCCGGCAACGGTTCCTTCTTCCCCTTCATTATACGACCGAATGATGTCCAACATTTCACCTTTGTCCATCCAAAGGCCGTGGCCGCGATGGCAGCGTTCCAATTCGATCGGATCATCGGTTCCGATGTGAATCGTATCCATCTTTTTGTTGCATCGCGGGCATCGTAATTCCGAACGATGATCGGCTTTCGTAATTTGCAAAGCCTTACTCAATCCTCCCGGTTCGACTCCTTCCAGTTCCGCCAGCATTTCCAGTTCTCCGGCGTCGAGCCATGTCCCGCCGCACTCCATACAATGATCGATCTCGATCCCTTCGAGTTCAAAAACAACCAATGGTTCATCACAATGTGGACACATACTTTTTTATCCTCGTTGTTTGATGGAAAAAAACAATTCAAGGAACGTTTTTCCATTTTCAAAGTTATGGTATTCTACCATGAATCGGATCAAGTCGGAATAACGAATCGGTTCAAAGGATTTGCAATGAACGATTATCATATCAATATTTTTTACAGTGTGGAAGACGATGGGTATATCGCAGATATTCCCGACCTTCCTTATTGTTCTGCTTTTGGTGAAACTCCTGAAGAAGCATTAAAAGAAGTATTAATTGCAAAGGAAGCCTGGCTGGAAGCGGCCAAAAACGAAAACCGAACCATTCCGGAGCCGAGATATCAACCAATGTTCTATAAAATGGCTTAAAAACCAAAAAGGACGGGAATCATGCAAAAAAGACGCGAATTTCTGCAACAAGTCGCATTTGGAACTTCTTCCCTATTATTATCGGCTTCAGGTATAACCAATGCCATTGCTGGAGAAAAGACAGCAAATCGTCCAAATGTGTTGTTCATCGCTATCGATGATTTGAATGATTGGATCGGCTGCCTGGGCGGTCATCCGGATACGAAAACACCGAACATCGACCGATTGGCGTCACGGGGCGTGTTGTTCACGCGTACCTATTGCTCCGCTCCGGCTTGCAATCCTTCCCGGGCGAGTCTCTTGACCGGTATTCGGCCTTCGACTTCCGGTGTTTATCACAACAACCAGCCGTGGCGTCCCGTGATGCCGGATGCAGTTACGATTCCGGAACATTTCAAGAATCACGGTTATCTCGTGTATGGCAGAGGTAAAATTTTTCACGGGAGCCATTCTCAAGATGAACAAGCGTGGCACGAATATATCCGTCGCGGGCCCGATCCCCAACCGGAAAACAAACCGCTGAACGGCATTCCCAAAACCGCTCATTTCGATTGGGGGCCGATCGATGTTGAAGATCAAGAAATGGATGACACCAAAGTCGTCGAATGGGCGGAAGACTTTTTGAAAGAGAAACACGAGAAACCGTTCTTCCTGGCGTGCGGTTTGTTCCGGCCTCATTTGCCGTGGTATGCTCCACGCCATTATTTTGAAAAATTTCCGCCCGAAAACGTCACTTTACCAAACGTGAATGACGATGATTTGGATGATGTTCCTCCTTTGGGTGTGAAAATGGCTAAACCGAATGGCGACCATAAAAAGGTAACGGAAACTGAGAATTGGAGAAAAGCGGTTTCCGGATATCTATCTTGCATCAACTTTACTGATAGGAATGTCGGGCGGTTGCTTGACGCATTGGATCAAAGTGACTATGCGAAAAACACTATTATTATGCTGTGGGGAGATCATGGATGGCATTTGGGCGAGAAACTCCATTGGCGCAAATTTGCATTATGGGAAGAAGCGACACGAATGCCTTTGATCATTTCTGTCCCCGGCTCAAAGAATAAAGGCACAAAATGTAAAAGAACGGTGAGTTTACTCGATTTGTATCCCACGCTTGCCGAACTGTGTGGTTTACAGAAATTGGAAGCCTGGGAAGGCGATAGTGTAGTGCCTTTACTGGCCAATCCTGAAGCAAAATGGGATCGTCCTTCTTTGACGACTCATGGCCGTAACAACCATAGTGTTCGATCGGAACGATGGCGCTACATTCGGTATTCGGATGGGACGGAAGAGCTGTATGATCATGAAAACGATCCACTCGAATGGACAAATCTGGCCAACCAACCGGAAATCACGGACGTCAAAGAGAAGTTGGTGAAATGGCTTCCGGAGGTAAATGTTCCCGACGCACCAAGAAAATGATCAGGTTAAAAATTCCTGCCGTAAAAAATTTTGAAGATGATCAAATTCGTTCTCGATTTCCGTTACGACACTTCGTGCGGCGGCAAGATAATCGGCGTTTTTAACAGATTCCAGTTCCCGGCAAAGCGATACGATTTTTGACGCGCCTAAATTCGTACTATTCAATTTCAATTCTGTCGCTACGTTGCGAAGAATTTCAAAATCTTGTTTTGCAATGGCCTCCGCCAATGTTTGTATCAAAGCGGGAGTATTCTCCAGATAAGAACGAATTACCCTTTCCAAAACATCCTTCCCCGCAATACGCTCCAACGCCCGCAGATTTTTCCCCCACTCCACATAAGTCGGGTCTATTCTCGTTTCACTTTTTTCTTCCAACAGATCCGGAATCACATACAATTCGGCAAGCGCCTGCAATTCGTTTTGGACGATTTCGTCAATTAAATGTTTGGTACGCAGCATAAACCGTACCCGATGACTCAAAATCAGCCAATTGATCGGCTTTGTAATGAAGTCCGTCGCTCCCACTTCATACGCCTTACTGACCGATTCCATATCATCGAGACCGGTCACCATCATAATTGGGATATATTGTCCTTCCGGACGCTCCCGCAGTTTGGCACAGGCCGTGAAACCATCCATATTGGGCATCATGATATCCAACAAAATAACATCTGGCTGAACCCGGTCATAATTTTCCATTAATTGGACACCGTCTTCCGCTTCTTCAACCCGAAAACCGACAACCTCCAATGCTTTCCGCGCGAGCAACCGAAAATTCATATCGTCATCGGCTATCATCACGATCGGGCGTTCATCGTAAATATCATTTTCATATTTTGCCATTTTTTTCTTCTCTCATCACAGTGTGTAGTCCAATGAATTGATGGGATGCGTATTTCTACGATCCTTCCCCTTCTTCCTCCCTACAATAGCCTGCTTTACCTCTTCGGAATTTGAAATGCATGAAACCATAATACAATGAATAGGAACAAATTTGAATGTCAATATTCATATGTTACTTCATTCCCTGCCAGTATTTTTTTTAATCTCCCATATCCAAACTCAAAATAAACCTGTACAGTATTCATTCGATCAATCATTTATCGTATATTCAACGGAAGGTTGGATAGGCTAAGATTCGATTAGAAGTCCATTCTACAGTGCGATATTCATGATATTTTGGGGAGAATAGACATGGAACAACATAAGTGGGAACAAAGAATCAGAGAGACAATCCATACTCAGATGGGGAAAATCGAATGGAATAAAACTCCTGCGACATTTTTGCAGGCATACATGGCATGCCATTCGAACGTTGAATTACTGATCGAAGAATTGAGCGATACTCACCATATCAAACATACCGCTTGCCGGCCAGGGTGCTCGTGGTGTTGCTGCTTGCCAGTGGCAGCTCAGGCATACGAAGTCGTGTTCATTGCCGAATACCTGAAGCGATTTTGGGATCCATTGGCTTTCCGCCAAATCAAAAAACGAATGAAAGCCTATTTAAAATCAATCCAATCGAGAAAACCTTCTAAAACCGTTCTTGATTGGATTCCCTGCCCTTTCCTGGAACAGAATTATTGTACGATTTATTTCGTGCGACCAATAAATTGCCAAGCGCATAATTCAGACAACGAACATACTTGCTGGCGAATATCGAAAGGGGATCCTGAAATTATGCAATTTGAACCCCTGCGAAAAGAAATATATTCTCTAGCCTTTCATACGATGAAAAAATCATTTAAAAACATGAACATGGACACTAGCCATGTCAATTTCATCGAAGGATTAGCGAAAGTGTTGAATATTCCGAACCAAACTGAAAAGTACTTGGATCAAGAAAGGCTTTTCTGATCCACTTTTTCATTGGTTCTCGAAATCCGCCAAAAGGACATCCGGTAAGGTTATTCCTGGAGGTCCGGGATGACCTGTCCAGGGACTTGCTTGGTCGCGAGAGAGATGGACGATCGTACGGTGAAATACTTTCCCGTCGTAGCGAACATACACCAGCTGATAAATTCCATCCATCGGCAACATGATACCGAAACAGCCAATGAATTCCTGCGGTGCTTCGGGATTGTCAACCAGCGAGGCATGCGTCAAGTATTGTTCTGAGGTTGGTTTCAGTAATCTGCAAAGCACACGGTATCGAACCATCACCGGTGAACCGTCCGGAAACACGCATTTGCCGACGGCAAAAAAGAGTTGGTTCATTTCCCATTCAGTCAGAGGAACGGTGAAGTGCAGCCGTTTAGAGGTGTTTTGATCTACTTCAAAATTTACATTCCCAGAGATAATCCGGTTTTGGGGGTCATGTCCTCTGACTTTCAACGTATAACGTCCAGGTTGGTAAACCATGAGTGGTCTGTCCAAGGGTACTTCTTCCTTTGAATAGAACTGGCGAAATACAATTGATTTTGTATAGTCTCCCTTTTTGTACAAAGACACATAAAATTTTGATTCTTCTCCGGAATAATCCGGAATCCCAGTGAGGTCCAAGTCTATGGTCACTTCCACCGATTCAAAATCCATTTGGATCACAAGATCGTCTGTTCCAGCTGGGATATTTCTGATTTCTTTATCCAAAAACGGGGCTTCTTCCGTTTGGGCATGAATTTTGTATATTTGATCCGCTTTCAACCGCTCGAAGGTAAAACGTCCTTCCTCATCGGTATACTCCGTCTCGTATCCTCGCCATCTCTCCAGTTTCCTTCGGATTACATCGCAGTTTACTTTTACCTTGTTCATCGGCGTGCCGGCATGATCGAGGACAACACCGGAAATTTTCACGTCTTTTTCTTCTCGGATCAACACAAAATTGACTTCGCCCTTTTTTTTCATCTTCAGGAAATTCATTTCCATGTTTGACTTGCCGAAGATAGCCGGTTGCATTCACGACCAGAATAGTAGGAAGTAAAGGGATATTCTTAATTTCATAATACCCCTTTTGATCGACAGGGATTTTATCGCGCATCATCCCACCGTAATAGAAAGTGATATCCGCTCCCGGCAGAGGATCGCCTTCCTCATTTTTAACGGTTCCAAATAATTCACCTTCTGCTTTTAAAACGATATCGATATCTTGAAGATGTTCTCCAACTTTATATTGAAATTGTTCGATGCATGTTGGTATATTTTCATAAGCTCATCTTTCTATCCCCTCAACATCTCATTACAATACCCCAACACACAATTCATCAGGTGAAAACTTCATGGACATCACTCACCCGCATGATTCCTTCATCCGCTTCGTGCTTTCCAAAGAGAAACGCACGATAGACCTATTTCGTTATCACATTCCATCAAACGTGGCTCAACATCTACTTTTCGACACACTGACCGCCGAAACGGATACTTTCGTCGATTCACAACTCAAACATCACTATTCGGACGCTTTGTTCAAACTCCAAACTCAATCCGGAACACCGGCCTATGTCTATTTCCTGCTGGATCACAAAAGCGCGCCGGATCCGGAAATATCCCTTCAACTGCAACGCTACATGAACCGTATTTGGACTCGATTTACCGCGAATCATCCTGGACAAAATCTTCCGCCGATTATCGGGATTGTTCTGTACCATGGAATACGCCCGTGGAACATGGGGACTGAATTCAAATCCCGGTTTGATTGTCCCGAAGAATTCTTTCCCTTTATCCCCGATTTTCGGTATCTCCTCATTGATTTATCCACGATAAGCGACGACCAATTTCAAGGCGGAGCCGATTTGAAAGCAGCCTTGCTGCTGATGAAATACATTTTCCATCCCAACCTGCGCGACTATCTCCCCATGATTCTTCGAATCCTCAAAGAAGCCCGCCATCTACCCGACTTCTACCCTTTTTTTGAAGCGTTTATGCTATACTTGTTACAGTACGTAGATCAGAATGATCATCGAGAAATTGAAAAACTCATCCATTATGAATTTCCAGAAGAAGGAGATCATATCATGCCCTCGGTTGCGGATAAATTAAGACAAGAAGGACGACAAGAAGGATGGCAAGAAGGATTACAAGAAGGACGGCAAGAAGGATTACATGAAGGCCAGGGTAAAGGACAATTATTGGTCATTACCCGCTTACTCCAACGCAAATTTGGTGCGCTTGATCCTGCGATGGTTGAACAACTTCAGCAGTTATCGAACGACCAAGTGGAAGAGCTTGTGGATACATTCTTCGAATTTCAAACGCTGAACGATTTCAAAATGTGGTTACACGAAAAACTATCGTAATTTGGTAAGGTTGTCTTGAGCACATACGAATCGCAAAAATTCATCAGGATCAAAGAGAAAATAAAAAAGCTCCTCCGGTAGGACTCGAACCTACAACCCATCGGTTAACAGCCGATTGCTCTACCAATTGAGCTACAGAGGAACATTTTCTCGCTATGTCGATGTACTGTTATTAGACTCTTCTTTGCAGTACAGGAATAAAATTATAGAAACCAACTCCATACAGTCAAGTGGGTGATTTGGAAAATATTCATTTTGGATTATTTTTTCGTAAATCTTGTAAAATCTATGGATTAAGCAAGGGATTTGCTGGGAGTGGAGTTTTGGGCCGATAGGGATTCGACATGTTTTGAACGCCGATGGTGTCTTTTCCGACCCAGCGGATTAGGGTTCCGTCCTCCCTCGTGTAGCCGCGAATGTCCATATGGACATAGGGTGACTGCGCATACTCTCCGCGTTCCCAGAAATCATGGTGATAATAATAGCCTGCTCCACCGACCAGATCGTTTTTTTGCTCCAACAGCCGATGGTCGAGTTTGTCGACATAGCGGCGCAGAGTGACTGCGTCGGTAGCATCGATTTTCCCGTCACCATTGAGATCGTCCATCACATAATCGCCATCTTCATCGACAATAAAATCCACAGCCAATCCATACATATGGGCGGAAAAAGGTTCTTTCAGCGTTTCATCCCCGTCTTTTTTCCAGGAACCGATGTTATAAGCGGGACTGCGAAAGCCATAGATAATATTAAATTTCGTGACAGGGACTCCATCGGCAGCCATCAACTCATGCAGCATATCCATTTTTTTGAGCAGTTTGGGATCGAGTGCAATATAGCGCGGATACTCCAAATCCATAAAACGAGGATCGAGATCGAATTCACCCAACGTGTAATTTTTGAAAATTCGAAGAAAATACGTTTCCGGTGTCACGGCATAAAATAATTTGGGCGGCATATAGATTTCCGCATGGGCAAGGATACGGGAAGGTGTGCTTGCCTTCTTTCGGTCATCCGGATTAAAGGGATCGGGGTATTTTCCGATTTCGAAGCCGTGGATTTTTCCATCCGGCATATAATCCACTTTCAACGGAACCAGGCAGGATTTCGAAGCAGTAAAATGGCAAACAATTTTCGGCTGTGGCGAATCCAGCATAGAGGACGAAGCCGGAGGAACAAACGTGATAGAACCGTTGACTTGAATCACCTGTAATCCCGGCCCCAGGCTCAACCATCGGCATACATCGTTGTCAGCCTCCAGCCGGCCGGAGACTGTAGACCATTGATACTTAGCAGGTGCGGGAAGATATCCCTCCGGTAAATCCAACGCATTCGTATTCAATCGGCAGCGAAATTTCAAGGGATTGTCCAAATCGGTGACGAACACCACATCGCCTTGAAATTCGCCGTTCACACATTCGACGTTTGCGCCGATTTCCTTGTGGATATCCGAAGCGGAGACATTCATGAAAAAAAGCCATCCTCCAAGTACAAGAATCGGGATAAGAAAAAGAACAGTGATCAGTGGTTTCATCATAGAAGATTTTTTTTGAACTGTGCGAGATTTTCGTCTTTTCATTTTGTCACTATGGTTCAATTCGGTTCAGCCGTATAATTTGTTTTCATAACCTGAGCACGTGTAAAGCTGCTCATCCTATTGTAATCGATTGTACATTTTCGGTTAAGGAATAGAAAATAGATGTCTTGGAACTCTGTCGAATGTCACCCTTCGGTAAAGAAATATTTAATTCGTTCGATCGAAAAAGGAATGATCGGAGGCACGAATTTGATTTACGGTCCAACCGGCGCCGGACAGGTTTCGGTCGCGCGAGCATT
Organism: uncultured bacterium; assembly: GCA_964412555.1. Lineage (GTDB taxonomy): Bacteria > Hinthialibacterota > Hinthialibacteria > Hinthialibacterales > Hinthialibacteraceae > CAYPPG01. The sequence continues at coordinate 81,241 of CAYPPG010000026.1, read as the reverse complement.
GGCGCAAACTTTTCTTTGTGAGCGAATGAATGACGATTTTTGCGGCGAATGCCCAACATGTTTCCGAGTCCAACACAAAACCTATGCCGATCTGTTGGAATTTCGTCCGAAAAAGGCCACCTATTTGATTGAACAATTGCGTCAGATGCAATATTCCGCCGTAATGCAGCCTTATCAGGGCGATAAGAAAATCTTTATCCTTCATGATGCGCACCGGATGAACAAGGAGTCGGCGAACAGTTTGTTGAAAATTCTGGAAGAGCCGTATGAACACAATATATTTTTGTTGTTGACGGACAATGTGACGGGGATTTTGCCGACAATCGTTTCGCGCTGCCGTAAAATTCGGCTGGCGCCGCTGCCGATTCATGATCTACAGAAGCGATTGGGTGAAAAACTTCCGGAAACCGAGGCGGAAACGTTAGCGCGTGCATCGGGGGGGTTGCCGGAAATGGCCGAAGCGCTTCAAGAAAGCAATTACCTTCAAACCCGCGATACCATTTTGGGATGGTTGGAAAGTATAAGGAAACGTGAATCCGATGTGTATGACATCGTGAATAAAATGGCCAAAAAAACGTCACAGGAAAAGGAAGGAGAGGAACATACCGATCCGGAATTGTATTTCCTCGACTCTCCCGACTTGACGAAACGGGAAAAGGACCGTCTTCTCGAAAAGTATTATCTTCGGAAACATCTGACCATCATTCTGCGACTCATACGAGATGGGATATTGCTCCTGTCAGGATGTGAAACGGCTCCGTTTTTGAATACGGATAAAAGAGAGAGCTTGCAAAAGCTGTGGCAGGGAGAAAAACCGGAATTGTTGATCCGCAAATTTGAAATCACGTTGGAAGCAATCGAAGGTATCGACAAAAATCTCAATACTTCCATTTTATTATCCGATTTGCTTCTGGCTCTGCGCTCTTCTTGAAGGCTGAAAAAGGGAGAACAGTGAGCACCCTATCGCCTCATAATGGAAACCTATGCAGAACGGATGCTTTTATTTATACTTATAATGGATGCAAATGTGATCATAAAACTTTGGGCTGGTCATGCATTTTTTCTCAAGGGTACTGGCTGCTAAAATCATACGGTTCGACTCAAAAAACGGAGAAAGAGAATCATGGGTGAATTGTTGAAAGAATTTATTGAGTTTTTGGGTGAACGGAAGAAATTCTGGCTGTTGCCGATCGTGATCGTCATGGTGGCGCTCGGTGCACTGATCGTATTTACGAGCACATCAGCCATTGCTCCGTTTATCTACACCATCTTTTAGTCGTGTTTATTCTTTTGTTTGCGAGAAAGTAGGGCACATTACGGTGTGCCCTACAAAGTATGTATTATTTGTAATTCATGATTTTCAGGCCGGGATTCAAACCGGCTTTCCTCTATGGGACTATCTTAAAAAAAGGAGATAAGCGATGGCTACCGGACTACGTTGGCGTTTTGGCATCATGATGTTTTTTCAGTATATGGTATGGGCTCTTTGGCAGGTGAAATTAGGTGCTTATCTGAATCATTTAAACTTTACGGGTGATCAGATAGGATGGATTTTTGGTGTTTTTTATTTGGCTTGTTTGATTTCTCCGTTTGTGGGAGGACAAATATCAGACCGGTGGGTTCCTACGCAGATATTTCTTGGCGTAACGCAATTCATCGGAGGTATCATTCTCATTTCTTTAGGATGGCTTCAAGATTTCTATCCACTCATGTGGTTGATGTTTCTTTATTCGCTGTTTTATGCACCTTCGTTGGCATTGACGAACTCAATTTGTTTTCACCATCTGAAGGACCCGGATAAAGAATTCGGCGCCATACGAGTGTGGGGTACTATTGGGTGGCTGTTAGCCGGATGGGTTCTGTTGTTGTGGTGGAAATTTGTCCAACCCTTGCAGGCTCAAGATTTGGCAACCGATCCTTCCACCTATCTATCGATAGAGTCCATGTTGTTTGTCATAGCCGGTGTTGTGTCCATGATTTATGGAGTCTATTGCTTCATGCTTCCGCATACTCCGCCTTCAAAAGAACATACCAGCCCATGGGCCTTTTTGGATGCAATGAAACTGTTCAAAGACAAAAACTTCGCCATATTCATGTTTATCGCTTTTGTTGTTTCCACACAGTTGATGTTTTTCTTCATCCATACTCCCATGCTGCTCGAGGATCCGAAGGTGGGCATCGATCCGGATAATACTGGGGCTGTCATTACGACCTTCTGCCAAGGTTCTGAAATTCTGGCCATGGCTGTGCTGCTGCCATTATTGTTACCGCGATTAGGTGTTGGGAAAACATTGGCTATCGGTGTGTTGGCCTGGCCGATTCGTTACGCCATATTCAGTTTGGGAACACCGTGGTGGCTGGTGGTCGGTTCTCTTTTACTGCACGGGATTGCCTTTACGTTTTTCTTTGTCGCGGGACAGATATATGTAGATCGCTTGGCGCCAAAACATATAAAAGGCTCAGCCCAGGCTTTGTTGACAACGATAACTTTTGGTATAGGCATGTTTATAGGCAGTATCTTTAGTGGTTGGATACAAAATATCTTTACCGATCCTTCTACAGGAGAAATCAACTTTACAGGTCTGTTCCTTGTCCCCTGCTTCTTGACCGTGATTTGTGTATTTGCCTATCTTATTTTCTTCAAAGAACCAGAAAAAATCGCGGTCGAAGAAGAAACACCGGTAGAAGAAGGATCCTAACTCAATTCAACACCTTAAACCTTTCGGCGGACAAGAGAAAAACGAGGGGGTAGGAGAGACATCAGAATGAAATTCGCAGACCTACCTAAGGAATCAACCGGAAGCGGGAAAAGTTGTTTCCTTATCGTGTGTGCCCTTATCGTATTCTCTCTGGGGGGGTGTCAGCAAGAACTCCCCCTTCCAACCCCTCCCAATTTGTTGAAATCGCCGAAAGGGGATATCATGAATCCCCCTAAAATCTTCGATACCCGCCAGGAATACGGCCATATCCAAACTACGACCGTTATCGTTTCAGCAACAGGGGATATTTTCTTGGCGGAAGCGGAAGAAGGAACCATCATCCGCCATCCGAATGGACAGGAAGATGTATCGCCGGCGAATTCACCTTTGAAAATATTGGAGGGGATCATTACGGGTGGGGAAATGTTGGATGTCTATGCGACGGGGAAAGCACGTCACCTACCGATTCAATCCATCGAGTTCGGTCCCCGCGGATGGTTATCTTCTCCCACTATCGAAGCCGGACCAGCAGCGGAATACGAATCCATTGAAGGCCACATTGGATCGCTGATCGGTTTATTCGACAATCAACGGCAACCGTTCCTGATCGGCCAAAAAAAGCATATCGAAGTGCCAAGATATGCCAACTGCCTGTATTTGGCGATGCTGGATTATCCAGGCGCTTCTTCCGACAATCAGGGGCAGTATTTTGTGACGATCTATGTTCTGCGGCGATGATGGTTGTCTATAATTACCTACACAGACAATACTTATTGGTTCAATGTAAATAGGATTGAGATGAATTCTGTTTAATTATCCCTACTGAATCATACCTTTCAAAAATGAATATCGATATCGCTAAAATCAACATTGTTTAAATTGATCAGAATATTATCCAGATTCAAATTGTTCCAATCGCTGGGCTGAATGGTTTGCAATTGGCCGGCATTGACTTGCAGTTCCGGAATCTCCACACGGTTCATCCCGTCTGCTGTAATGCGAAGTAATTCCAAGTTATATTGAATGGGCACTTCGTTCGCAGACACTTCCAATGCAGAAAGATCGGGATTGATTTTGAAGTGGATGGGAATATCCGATTGAGTTGATAAATCCGTCACATTGAATGTTCGCACTTCATTCCCGAGTTCTCTAATTTGCGTGAGGGTGATATTGATTGAATCCGCCCCGATATTGTTGGAGATTTGGACCATCGGTGATTGGGTACCTATGTTTTTGACGACGACCGGGTCGATGCCGATTTCACCGCCAAATGTTTCAACACATATGACTCCTCGGTTGCCGATGATGTCCAAGCGATAGCCTTCGCCTCCACTTTGAATTTCCATTCTCTGATCCGGATACCGGTTGTTCAAAGAAATGAAGGTTGCCACACCAGGGGAGTTATTGCCTTCTGCCTGATCGGAAGGAATCCAGGGAATGGTATTCAACATGCCCTTGTTGGGATCCGTTTCAAACGATTTACCATCCGGCGTCAATAGTTTTTTTCCATCGCTGGAAGTCGATTGTTTCAAGGAAGCATCTTTCCCGGCGATAATCCAGCGGTTGAGAAGGTTCAAATCCGCCAGACCTTGCGTACCGGCGGCTCGTCCTTTTGTGTCATAGACGGAGAGAGGAACCATGACGCAGTATCCCCCTTCCGGATTGATCACATTGCCGCCGAAACTGATGGACGGCGTTCCCGACCAGACATCGCTTCCGCCCATATTAAAAGACCATACACCATTATTCTGTATACGAATGTAATTCTCGTCATTCTGGTAGAATTGGCGATCGCTGGAATTACTCCAAGTGCGATTGGGATCATATACATAGATGCGCTTCTCGTTTTGACGATCTTCGGCCCGATAAGCGACTACCGCATGTGCGCCTGTATTCGTACTGGGAACCAGGCTGTTGGAAAGTTGCGCTATAACGGCATCATCTCTGCTTTTAAAATATTGGTATTGATCATAGGCGTGATTGCCATCGCGGATTTTTCCTCGCGCTAAAACATCACCGTAATGTTTCAGCACTTTGATATTCATTTGATGGCATTGAAATCGATGCATGGTTCGGCGCAGCAAATCATTTTGAGGACCATCCTGATTGGGATGTGAGGCATATTGCGAGAGGGGTGGGCAAAAGCCGTCAAATGCACCGTTTTTACGAATCAACAAGCTGAACACACACATGCCGACACAATGGCCTTGTTGGGGCATTAATTGAAAGACATTATTAAAAAATGCCTGAATCGGTTTTCCTTGTCCTACCGGTTCAGGGGGAATGCCGATATACGTCTCCCGGAAGAGTTCCCAGGATAAGGGATTCTGGTTGGTATTGGTCGTAAAATTGTCAAAATACCATCCCCATTCTTCGGCGTAATGGGGAGAGGATTGCGCCCATCCCCACGATGGGGTAAGGACAAGCATTATTACTACCCCACACAAAAGAATCGATTTCAGACTGATTTTATAATTCATTTGAAAAGTTCTCCTCTGCACATTCATGATCTATTTATATTTATGGACTGATTTGCCCTTTTACCGGATTTGACATGGCGGATGTCTCGCCGCTGTTATCCAGCAGCAGAACGCGATACCAGTATTCCGGTCCTTCAACAATATGTGTATCGACATACTGTGCCCCCTGAATCAACGGCGAGATTTGCCGGTAGGTTCCATTTTGCTGCAGGCTGCGGAAGACGACAAATCCGGTTTGAGTGTTCATGTTGAACGTTGGAGTCCATTGGATTTCCAATGCACATGTCGGCTGCCGGACATTGACAGCACTGATCGTTGGAGCCGCTGGCCGATTTGTGCTATACGTAAAAGTACTTACCGGCGCCGCTTGCGCCAACACCTCCTCAATTTCAGTTTGTGTCGATGGATTTCCTAATTGGTCTATACCGATGACCTTATACCAGTAATTGGTTTTGTGAGTGGCGGAGGTATCCGTAAATGTACCCAGCGTCATATTGTCATTGGTTTCAATGGGGATGTCATCGCAATTGAAAGGTTCCGGAGGTGTGTAAGGTTGGTTTAACACGGTATTTTGCAGTGGAGGTTTTCTAACACGCAATCCCCCTTGCCAGTCATAAGGACCGCTGGCTTTATCGCTGCGATATACGTGATAAGCGGCGATATCCTGCACGGGAGGTCCGACCCATTCTAGGACAATGGAATTGTTGCGAGCCGTAAGCCCTGTGATAACCGCGGGATCGGGTGGAGTGCGTTCGCGCATTTTTACACAAGAGCTGGTTTCAGCATTTTCCGGCGGCATCTTTCCACTGACGTTTTGCGCATGATCCACTGATTTGACCATGTAGATGTAACAAAGCGCAGAATCTGGTGCAACAGTGGCATCTTCGATCGAAATGATGTCTTGTTCGTTCGCCATATCCGTCGCCTCTTCTTGGGTGCGGAAAGCCACAAGGCGGAAGACGTCCGGGCATTCTTCCGGTCGTTCATCTTCCAGTTCAGGATCGCACACCCAACGGCCTGAATTGCAAACACTGCGATAAATCAAGTACTCCGCAACATCAGGTTCATCGACAATCTGCCATGACACTTCAAATGAACTTTCCAATCCCCTTGCGCTTACATTTTGGGGGATGGACGGAGGCCTGATATCATTCAATTTTCCTGCTTCTGCTGTAGAAAAATGGCTTTCGTTCCCGGCTGCATCAACCGTTTTGATTCGATACCAAAATTGTTTTTCTCCGAATGTCTGCCGAAGTACGGAACTATCATCATCGATGGCGGTGACATTGGCAATTCCGCTGGAAGGCTGAGGAAACACACCGATTTGCACACCGGGTGTGCTGCCAAAATCAGGTGAGTCGTAGCGGAAAACTTTGTAACCGGCAATGGCTTGTTCAAAGTGGCCGTCGATATCTTTTTCGACACGGAACCATGTCAATTCCAATTGATCCTGTTGATCATTAGCAACAATTTGGATTTGTTGCGTGGTTTGGGGACGTGTTTGATCTTGGGGTTGAGCCGAGACCGGTGGTGAGGATAAATGTCCTTCATTCCCCAATAAATCGGTGGGGGCTACTTGGTAAAAGTATTGTACACCATTCTTTGGCCCTGATACCGACACTCCTTGGACGCTGCGGGCAACCGCATGGCCGTTGGTATCGTAATTTTGAAAATCGATAAAACCTCGGGTGGGAGAGAGTGAATTATTATCCAAATCAGTAGTGATGATGGTATCTGCACTTCTGTTGTTGACTCGAATGTAATTCCCGCTCGAGGTAGCGCGGTAAATATTGTATCCAACTGCACCTGGATTGCTTTCCCACGTGATCAAGACTCGATTATCGCCACCGGTTGCACTGACAACAGGAGGTGCGGCAAGCGGTGTCGGATTCCCGGCGGCCTGTATCGTCACATTCCCTAAAATCCCTTGTTCTACTCCCTGGTCGTCTACACCGACTACCTGATAGTCGTAACCAACGTTGAGCTGAACTTGGTCATCTTGATATCCTTGGCCGATGACTACGGCAATTTTCCATCGGCTTCGCGCCATGAGTTGCAAGGTTTCTGTTTGTGATGCGCTTAGGGTAGCCGTTGCAATGGTGCAAGGATTAAATTGTGGATTTTGTGGAGTACTCAATCCGTTTTGAATTGCAATCCATTCTTCACTCGAGGCAGATATGATCGACTGAATTGCGTTGCAGTCCGTCATTGGTTGAATCGGTGTCGAGCCATTTAGCGGAGTAGAAGGAAAGGCGCTGTCCGTGGTTTGCTTTCGGTAAAGATTGAACTTTGACCATGGGGATGCATCATTCCAGGTAACCGTGATAAATGCATTTTGCGCTATGGCGGTGTTATTGGTTGCCGCATGCATATCGAATTGCGCATGACTATGATTTGTCCCCATCACTCCTAGAGTGAACAGGAAAACGGAAAAGCATAAGGTTTTTTTCAACATATTTATATTCCTCATCATCTATTTGCAGGTACCACGGGCAGACGATAGGTCTGCCCGTGCTTTGGTGCGCCTACCGGCAAGGGCAGACTTCGCTTGCCCTTGTTACCCATTTATTAATTGGCAAGGGCAGACTGCGCTTGCCCTTGCTACCCATAGACCTAGTTCGATTGAGCGGTTCCTTCGACAATTAAGCCCTCGTTTTCATTGAGTCCCACGGTTAATTCCACTTCCCCGCAGACGAATGCGACACAACCTTCCAGACCTACTGAACCTTCAAAAGCAGGTGGAAGTGGACCGAATACTTGTAGGTCAACCCAAGCGCCGGCGCGAAGTAAACCCCAGAGGATCTCACCCCATACATGCGCACCCAAGTTGCCTACAATTCTAAAATCAGAGATATCATTAGCATTTGCGGTAAAAGGCAGGAATATTCCGGCACCGACATGCATTTTCATTCCGCCGTTTATGATTCCCAGTTTGAGTGTTCCCCCTCCTTGGAGAAAGCCATAAAAACCGGTCAAGCGCTGGGGTAGATTGTTAACGTTCAAGCGGAATTTGGGATCCCCTTCCCGAAGAACCCACGCTTCATCACGGGGCGCATTCGCGCCGAAGTAAAAGCCCGCTTCTGCGCTGGAGCCAATTCCGAATCCCAGCGCACCGATCATTTGCTTCATACCGATTCGGCCTTGAAGGGACATGTAATCGTCGCCGGTGACACTCTTTGCGAGATGCCAATCCAGGCGGCCGTCGACATCGATGGCACCACCCAACTGGGTTGTGCTGATACCGCCTTCCATCGTGCCTTCCACAAAGTTTTCCTGGCGATTGATATTGGTACGGAACAATCCATCGACTACGATATCCGCAGTTCCGGCAACCAACGTCAAGAAGAGATTGCCGTTCACACGGAATTTGCTGGTCTCGGGGGAAGCCGTCATGGACCATTTGCCGTGTTTGCCCGCTCGGACCACTAAATTCGCCAATGCGGAAGTTTCACCGGAAAGATGCAAGGTTTCGAGAACATCGGCATCGGTAAAGCATACACAGCCGCGTACGGTTCTTGCTCCCGTGAAATTACCGACTACTCCAAGTGTTATATCGTGGTGATTGTCACCGGTGATATCAGAAATAGTGACACAGACACGCGTACCGCTCATGATCATACTGGAAGGAACTCCACCCCCAATCAGATCAACAGTCGTATTGCCGTTACCGAGAAAACCATTCTGATCACCGGAATCATAAGTAATATCGAAATCAAAGCCCCCAAATCCGTTCCCCCAGGTTCGAGCTACTTTTCGTTCCGTCCCTTTGTACGTTACTTGATTCGGCCGTTTTTCCGATCCTAAATTTACCGTTACATCCTGATCCAAAAGTTCTATACGACGATTGAAGAAGGGGGAATTGCTGTTGAAGGTGAAATTATCCTGAATGTGCATATTGTTGGAGGTGAAGAAAGGATAATACACTTCGCCAATGGTTTTTAGAAACGAGTCATTCACTTTGTTACCGGGTTTCCACTCTGACAAAGCGATATAGTTAGGCGAATGTGGGAATCCATCAAATTTTTGTCCGATAGAATTCTTGTCGAAATCCAGTTGCCCCATTAAACCACTTGATAAAATTTTGCCCCACGTAAGGAAAAACGGTTTGGAATAATGTACAGGTTCTTCAATCCCCGCACCGGTGAAGAAAATCTCACCGGTCTTGAAACTCATCACCCCGGCGGATGAGTGAGTTTGTTTCTGTACCATATCCAGTTGCCAGTAGCCTAACTTGACCACATTAGTTGAATCCGATACGACCTTTGCCCCTGTCAAATGAGCGCTGGAAGTCACTTGCAGATTGTCAAACGGCATTTGATCATTTGTGGGTGTCGCCAGCTGGACAAAGCCGGATGCGTTACTTTCGTACATCGCACTGTCCACAAATTTGAAGTCGGCCAGGAAATCGGTTTCATTAGCTTGGATTGTGGTGCGGAAAGGTTCCTTGTCGCCGTTCGATTTTTCTCCTTTATAGAATGGTTGATATGTTGGACCGAGCTCTAACGGTTGGTTCACTTCTCCCGAACGAAAACGTCCATGTACACCCCGGCCGGCGACATTCAACCAGGCTGTCAATGATTCAAATTGTATGGATGCTGCTCCCGGCGTATCGTTGGTCAATACATCCATATCTTCAAACCGCAGGATGGTCAAACCTTGAATTCCCCGATCCATTAAGGTGGTTTTCGTATTCATGAAGTCGAAATCATGAAAATTGTCGTTTGTATTGACGATCGGATTTCCGGATTGTGGAGTCGAGGCAAGGTAAAAATGCATATTGCTCGGATTATTGCTTTCGAAAGCAAACGACTCAGTGCCTAGCGTCAGCTCTCCCCATTTGATCCTATTATGCGGATAATTCAAGGAATCGGAATACAAACTCAAATCATTTTGTACCACGAGTGTCACTTCATCGACCCAGGTGCGGTTTTCAAATTCATTCCTGACTGATTTTTCAGGAAGCCAGATTGTAGAATCGGAGAAGAGTCCTCCCTGAATCTCGCTATCCAACATATCCAACTGCCCATCGGATAGATCGATTTCATAACCGAACGGTTGCAGCGCATGGAAAGAATAGGAATCGGAAAGGTTCAGCGCCGCCATCATTCCATTGGGATATATCAGAGCATTTTCATAGGTATATGGAGCTTTTAGATATCCTGTATTCGATATATTGATCGCTTCACTTCCTGCTTTGGTTTGGCCGGATATAAGCACTGCGCCTTTCCAATCCGCTGTGGGAGTGGCACCGTTGATGGTCCAACTTTGCTGAGTTGAAAAGTCGGCAACAACGCCTTTTCCATATATTTCCATATTCGTATTACCGACCGTCCAAAGACCATAGTCTTGTTCCGGAAGTTCCTTATAGTAATCGCAATTCACACCTACATCGATCGTTCCCAAATCCACTCGTGCCAATTTGCAGCTGGAGGCGCTGTTGATGGAAGAAGGTAAGACGAGTGTTGCGGAAGCACTAGCTGGTTGCGGGGAAGGATAAATTTCTAAACGGTCTAACTCTGTCGTCATACCGCTTTGGTTTAACTTGATCGTGACCGGCTTCGGGCCGTTAGCAGGATAGACCGCTTTTCCGGTAGTCACTGTGCCTTCATCTTTGTTCGATCCAACATCGATTTCCACATTGCTGAAACGAACGCGGATGGTTTGTCCGGCGGATGAACCGCTCCCCACTAAATTCGGAAGTGAATTCGAGGGTATTTGCAGTGAGTTGGATAAGCCTTCAAAAGTCAGCGGTTCGAGAAAAGAAAAATCGGAGGGTAAAAATAGGCTTAGATTTTCTCCGACACCGATCCCAGAACTAAATTGCCGCGCTTCTTCCAGTGATATTTGAGTTTGAGGATCGTTGACAGTTTCAACAACCTGGAAGGTTTGCAGATTGGTCAATATATCTCCTAAACCGGGTAGCACATCGATGGGTGGTAGAATTAATGAAGGATCACAATTGAAACTGGTCGTGGCAAAACCGGAAGCATTTCGGATTTGGGTTTCACTCTCGTTCCATTCGAATTGATCATAATTTTCCACCTCGAGTTGGAATTCCCCCATCTGCAAAGTCATAGGTGGTTCGGGCTGCAGGATTTCTTCGACACCGGCAGGCAGGATTTCAATGTCAATCCCACCACTCGCAGGAATATTATCGCCGACGAAAGCGGGGAATCCATTGGGGGGACCAAGAGCAGTTCGAAAGCCCTCCACTCTATCTCCATCGAATTGAATTTTAATGATACTGTATTTTGCCTGTGGGGCAGGCAAGACTGGGACCAATTCCCCATTTTGATATCGTATAACGGAGTCGGTTCCAACAACAAGCTCATCACCCTGGAGATCTTCAACCAGTTCCCCGGCAGTCAGACTCACGGCTCCGGATGGATTCACCGACTCAGGAAATACCGATAGGGTATGGGCACCATCCGGGCGCCTGAATCCTTCAATACGATTCGTGTATTCTCCTTCTTCCTGAAGTAAAGAGAGATTGTTTTCGTTGAATGTATTTGTACTGGCAATCTTCGGAATCAGCACGGCGATAACGTTAATCGCTGCTTCATCCCGCAAGTCTCCAAAGTCACGTGTGTTTCCTTGGCTGGCCACCAGGATTTCGTTTTTGTTATCCCCATTCAGGTCGGCAACCGCCATCGTGATTCCGCCGTTGCCTTGAAAGCGGGGCACAAATCCCGTGAATGCATGCCGTGCCGCAATTCCGCCTTCCACATCGATGTCATAGACGAAAAAGATGGTTTGCGACTGCGGGCCGTTGGTTTGGCCGACGAGCAATTCATCGCGGCCATCCATATCCACATCGCCCGCTTCGAGCGAAAGCGCGATGCTGACGGTTTCACCGGTTTCAGGATCAACCTGATGTACGAATTTTGAAGGAAGTCCATAAAACTGACCCACGACCTGCCACGCATTGGGGGGAGGATTGTCTGTGTATTGATACAAACGAATTGCACCGTTTCCTCCCTCGCCTTGAGCTGTAGCGATTTGAGGAAATTCAGCGCCGGTAAAATTCCCGACAGCGGTACGGATTTCACCGCCATTGTATTGCACCGGTAATTCACTGCCTTTCGGAAAGGCAGTAAAGGGGTGACCAATGACTTCCCGTGTTTTCGAATCACGCACAATGACAATATTCGGGTACACCGCTTCCGCCCGTATCGAACCAAAGGAAAGGACAACATCTTGTGTCCCATCCTGATTTAGATCGCCGCTGGATAGAAAAGTAGAGCGTCCGGCTCCACCTCCGATATTTTCCAAAAAGGTTCCTCTGGGACCTTGAAATGCATTGAGAACGGAAGTCAATGCTCCCATTTCAGGATTGAAATTGCGGATGTTTACTAGAGTGCGACCTCCAAATCCTTGCGCGACTACCAAATTTTCAAATGCAAATGTAGGACGAGGTGTCGAAGTAGGTTCAACCGGAGTCTCCGTAGAGGTTGGTGTCGGAGTCTCCGTGATTGTCGGTTCCGAAATCGGAGTATCCGTCGGTTCTGGAACCGGAGTATCCGTCATTTCTTGCCCTGGGGTTGGAGTCGGTATGATACCCATCAGGAATGGATGCATATCCACAGCATCCAAGCCGATATCTTCTTCGTTTTGTCCGGTGAGTTGAAAATTGGTGAGGATCACCTGATTGGAAGGTGAGCCGGTGCTTTGTTCAAAGAAGAGCAAATCCCCCTCGAAGAAATCAACCGGAATACTGAAATCGTCAAAAGATGTCGAGAAATACAGATCACGGTCGATACCTGGCAGTACATCTTCCTCACTGCATGTAGACAAGGCATCAAGACCGACGTTGCCATCGGTGGAGAACCCCTGCAACAATCCAGGTGCAGATGTCGGGATTTGATCATGTCCGCTGCCGATCACGGATGCGCTTATAACAGAGAAGTCGATTCGTATCGCGATTGCGTCATCCGCCGAAACTTCCATTCCGGACGGCAAGAAACTATTTGGACCGGCTATATATTTATCGTTAGACGCTTCCAAAGAGAGAAGAAAAGTTACTCCCTCATCGGCTTGCATTGTCGTAACCAACTGGTCAACGGTTTCAATGATTTCATTGGCGAATTTCGAATAATAGGACTGAAAATTTTCTGCATCGATGGCATCAATTCCAATGTAATCCAATAAATTCCCTTCTTCATCCTGCAACTGAAGGATTTGCATCAACACTTCATTACGAATAACTCCGCCATTGCGGAAGAGAATGTCACCACCTCTGACGGTAGTCCCGGACAAAGGATGATTGGTATTCGTGACAGGAACATCAAACTCAATACAAAAGATGATTTCATGGTCATAGAGCTCGGTATCGGGATTCGGTTCTCTTGCCAATGTGATGATGTCGAAAGCATCCAAACCGGGAAATACTTCTTTCGGTTTGTCTTGCAAACTTGTTCGGAAGGGGAGAAGCAGTTCCGGGTTGCTTCCTCCCACTAACACATGGTTTGATCCATTGGGACGATGCAAAATAATATCTCCGGATGTTGCACCGTTGGCCAAGGTGTGCGGCCCTTCGATGGAATAATAAATCGTGCAGTCCGTTGGTTCTCCATCGGGTGCCGTCGGTGTTGGAGTATATGTCGGGGATGATTCAGGTAATGTAGGAGTAAACGTTGGCGTAGGTGGAGTTGTGGGAGTCTGTTCACCAGGTTCTTCTGTAGGAGTAGCCACTCCGTCTTTCATAGATTCCGACATGGCGAAGCGAACTTCCCAATTGGTAGAACCTAAATTCGCAGTACCATCACCGTCCAAATCCAACATATTGAAACGCACACATTCAAGACCATTGCTGTCACTGAATTGATTGGAGTCATTCGCGAATCCCACCCAAGGGATGCCAAAGGTAGTACCGCATTCAAACGCACGCATGGCGTGACCACCCCCACCGTCATATTCAAAAATGACTTCCACATCTTCCCCTTGGCGGATTTGCTCACAAATCCATTCAAACGTGACAGTCTCACCCTGCGACTCAGAGGTGATCCCACTGCTGGTAAAATCTCCTGCTGGGAGTTTTTCATCAGGGGAGCTCCCCCAACCTCTCCCCTGATGTTTTTGAATCAGCTGATCGCCCAAATTGTGTTCGGCTAAATAGGCGAATTTGCCCTCCAGCATGGGCGTAAACCACATTCCGGCTCCCGATAATCGATTCGTCACATCGCGATCCATTGTTTCGCCCAGCTGCCCAACCAAGCTTTCATCCCCTTTCAATCCCATTTTGTGTTCGTGGGGAACCGCCAATCCAAAACGGTCTTTGAGATATTCTAAACTATTGGCTATCGCCATGGGAACACATTGGTTCACAGCCGCTTGAACATTGCTTTTATTGGGCTGAGTGTATTGCGTGGTAGGTATGTCAAAAACAAAACGATCTACCGAAACCGGTTGAGGAGGTTCCGGCACGATTTCTACCGGTTCCAGGCTGGCTCCTTCCGCGCTCCATAAGCGAGGAGTAACCGGAAACTCGATGATTGCCGATTCCAGGGGTTCCGGAAGAGGTTCTCTGGATAATACCACAGAAGCCGGTAAAGACTGAACAGATTGAGGTTCCGGAGATTCCCGAAGTGCAAAGTATGTTGAAACAGGATCACCGGTTTCGCGGATTTGTAGGAAAAGATTTTGAACCACCCATCCATATTCAGTAAAAATATTGAGAAAGCCTTCTTCGATCTCAAGGTTTCTCAACAGTGAAGGCGATACCTCCACCCGCCCCCAATGACTGATTTCCGCTTCAACACCGCTTAAGATAATATCGATTTGTTGAAACGTGACTCCTTGCTCAGGGAGAATAGGAATAAACTCGGATTGAGAGTAACTGACCGGAGCCAGAAACAAGCATGCCATGAATAGCACACATACCCATTTTATAGCCGAAAATTTCGGGATAATATCTTGATCCATAATACTGCCTTTATATGTTTTTTTTACTGTTTCAGAGTTATACATTAACTTACGTTATAACGCAGATATCATACCAAAAGAGCTGCAATTGGATGAAAGGATTGAAATCACTGTATTTATCATGATTTTTCTTTTGCATCTCCCTGAAGAAAAGTACGTTTGATGTAAAAGAATACCGTGAATAAACGAAACAGATCGTGAATTCTTTATACATCCATCTTTTCTGTGTTTAACAGAAACTTGACAAATGCTGCTTCCCGGGATATAGTTAAGATATAAACAATATAGACATGAAACACAAAGAGTAGATTGACTATGGGTCTTGCACAGGAACTCGGTTTCCGCAGTAAAATCAAAGAACCGACACAGGAAGCCGTCTTGAACATCGTTTTAACCGGCACACTCCTTTCGAAAGAAGGGGATCGCCTTTTTCGTCCCATCGGGCTAACCGACGCGCAATTCAATGTGCTGATGCTGCTGAAATATCAGTCCGATAACGGAGAAATGAACCAAACGGCGATCGGCAGCATGCTGTTCGTGAATCGCTCCAATGTCACCGGTCTGATCGACCGGATGGAGCAGGCCGGCTGGGTCAAGCGTGCCTCCCAAGCCGATGACCGCCGTGTCAATCTGGTTCGTATAACGGAAGCAGGACGATCCATTCTCGAACAAGCGGAATCGGCGTATTTTCAACGTCTAGCGGAGGTAATGGGCGATCTGAGCAACAAAGAACAACGCCAACTGTGCTCCATGCTCGAACGGATTCGCACCAAACTCAATGGCAAAGGATAAATAAAAAGGAGAAAACCCCCGTATAAAATAAGGAGCGTCTATATCGTCTATTTTTTTTGACAATATTGTTCATATATGTACATTTTAGATATAAACAGATTTCTCACCATCATCGAAGATCGTCTGAAAACCGGAAAAACGGTTCCAGAACAAAAGGAGGCCATCATGAAAATACTATTCATCGCTCCCGCCAGCGGAAAATGGAGACATGTCGCACGCAACTGGCCGTTTAATGGAAAAACATTTCGCTTTTCCATGCTCAGCCTACTCAGCGTAGCAGCAGAAACACCGGCAGGACACGAAGTTCGCTTGATCGACGAACAAGTCGATTCGATTCCATGGCACGAGGATTTCGATCTTGTCGGAATCACCTTCATGACCGCACTCGCTCCCCGTGCCTACGAAATTGCAGACCGTTTCCGCGAGCGCGGCATTCCTGTAGTCACCGGCGGGATGCATTCCACTTTTCTTCAGGAAGAAGCATTGCAACATGCCGATGCCGTTGTATGCGGACAAGCGGAAGGGATCTGGCCAAAAGTGCTTGAAAACGCAGAATCCGGTTCCATGAAAGGAATCTACCGAAACGAGCAGCCACCGGACTTGGCAAAAATGAATCCAATCCCAAATCACTTATTGCCCAAAAGCCGGTATTCCACCTATGCCGTGCAAGCGACTCGAGGATGTCCGAATCGGTGCAGTTTTTGCGCCGTATCTGCTTTCCATGATCACAAGCAATACCGGCGCCCGATCGATGATGTCATCCGTGAAGTTGTTAAGATTCCGTCATCGCACTTTATCTTCGTCGATGATCATCTTACGGCGGATCGCTTTTACGCGAAAGAACTCTTCCAAAAACTGATCCCTTTGAAAAAAAAATGGATCACCCAATCCACTCTGGATATCGCCGAAGATACGGAATTGGTTCGATTCGCCGCCGAGTCCGGATGCATCGGTCTTTTTGTCGGACTGGAGACATTTTCCGACAGTAATTTGGAATCAGTTGAAAAAAACTGCAATCGCAACGACCGGTACAGGGAATCGATCCGTATTCTTCACGCGCATGGAATCGGTGTCGAAGCGGGAATCGTATTTGGATTCGACGGCGACGATGCCAGTGTTTTTTCTACAACGTTAAAGATGCTGGACGATTTGGAAATCGATGCGATTCAAGCATCCATCTTCACTCCTTTGCCCGGTGTCAAACAATTTCAAACCATGCAGCATCGCATCCTCGACCGCAATTGGGCGCATTATGATTTCCATCATGTCGTCTTCGATCCTCGACGAATGACTGCTGAAGCACTGCAAGCAGGGCATGATTGGGTCACACATGAATTTTATAAACCGTGGAGAATCGCTCGCCGGTTGGCGCGACACGCGAAACGCCCAAATGGATTACAAACCATGCCTTTTGTCGCAGGCATCAATATGGCGTATTATGGACGGACAAGAAGCTGGCACATTCGGGGGTGGAATCCGGAGGAAAAAGACGCGGTTCAGGGGGTGAGTGCTAATGGGCATCTGGCGCAGGTTGGAATTTCATCAATACGGCCAGTGGCGTGAAGTTCACGCAGTTTTTGATATTCGGGTCCGTTCCAGATTTCTTCGACGGTTTTGTTATGAATGTGGCCGACTCTCAATTTCCGGGCCGAATCCACACAGCAAACGGTGACCACACCGTCCGGATGAACGAACATCCGCTGCCACAGCTGCGGGCAGCAGAATTTGTTTCCTCCCCGTTCCGACTGCTGCACGATCATCTTACCGGTGTTGGCTTGGTTGGTGTGATCGAGATAATCGACATAGGCTACTGCATCGACAATCGGCTCGAACAAATCCTTGAACGCCAGCCATTCTTCTTCGTTCTCTTTCATCCGCACCATCGAAACGCGCGTGAAGGGTTTGACCGATCCCATTTCATCGCGCAGCTGCATAAACCGTTTGATATTGCGTAGGACTTTGTCGTAATCCGCATTGATACGAATCTCGTTGTAATGCTCGCGATAGGGGGAGTCGAAGGAGAAAAAGAGCTTATCCAATCCCGATTCGATCAACTGCTTGGAAATCCGCTCCGTCAACGTCGTGGCATTGGTGTTGAACATCACATCCACGATTCCCTTCTCTTTCGCATAGTGAATCATCTCGGCCAAGCGCGGATTCATCAACGGTTCGCCTAAGTAGTTGAATTTTATGGAGCAAAGTCCTTTTTCTGCTCCTTCATCCACCAGCCGGGTATACAAATCAAAATCGAAGTTTTTCACTTTCCAGAATGTACCATCTTTCACCATATCCGTTCGAGGACACATGGTGCAGAGTAGGTTGCAATTGGATGTCGCTTCGATATCCAAATGTACCGGAAAGCGTTCGACAACATGGTTTTTGGGATATTCCTCCCATTTTCGCCGGTATTCCCAATATTCCGCCGGCAACACGCTTTCCCAGCGGGCGGTTTTATCGCTTTCCAGCTGGTGATAATTATGATCGACTTTCGTTTCCACATCGTAAGTGGCTGTCATGGTTTTGTACCTTTTTTAAGAATCCATACCCCAACGGGGTTAAAGAAAACAGGATTGAATCCATACCCCAACGGGGTTAAAGAAGATAGCCAGTGGGCACCGCCCCTGGCAAAGGCATGAATCGTGAAATTCCACCCTGAAAGGGTGACAGAAAAAAGTCCTCTGTCACCCCTTCAGGGTGAGGTTTACTCTGTGTTTCACATATCCAGGGGCGTTGCCCACTGGCTATCATCTCACGCCCT
>CAYPPG010000026.1:0-62491 GCA_964412555.1 uncultured bacterium | reverse complement strand
GCTATCATCTCACGCCCTTTCAGGGCAATCTTCTACCACCCCTTTAGGGTGGAAGCTAACTCTGAGTTTCACATATCCAGGGGCGTTGCCCACTGGCTATCATCTCACGCCCTTTCAGGGCAATCTTCTACCACCCCTTTAGGGTGGAAGCTAACTCTGAGTTTCACATATCCAGGGGTGATATACCTAGCTTACCCTTGCGATCCACTAAGCCCCCTGGCTTAATCATGATTATATCTATAAAGTTTATATATTATTTTCGGCTTGGGAACAGCAAACTTTATGATCCAAGGAGGGTATACTGGGCAATACTCAAATCAGCCCCGGCAGTGAAGCGTTTTCCGGCAAGGGTAGACTTCGCTTACCCTTGCTACCCCACCTTCTTACATTTTCTCGAGGATGGAGATGAATTCAAGCACGATTATTTCGGCACACTTTTCTTCCAGCCCTCATGCAGCATTTTTTGTAATTTTTTGATGATGTCGCGATTTTCCGGTTTGCCGGCGACGTTTACATTTTCCTGCGGATCATTGGTATGGTCATACAATTCCTGGGCAACGAGTTCATTGTTTTTCCGGTTCCGCCATTCTGTGTACCGATATCTTTTCGTGCGTATGGAATTCCCCATGGCGTTTCCACGCGGATAGTGACTGAAAGCGGCTCGTTTCCAAGACCGTTTTGGATCGTCGAGAAGGGGAACCATACTCGTCCCTTCGAGATGTTCCGGCAGTTCCAAACCGCACAGTTCACATAGAGTGGGATAGATATCCACATATTCCGTCAATGCAGAGGTGGATTGGCCGGCGGTTTTCATCCCTGGCACATGAATCATCATCGGCACATGGGTGTCCAATTCGAAGTTGGTGTGTTTGCACCACATGCTGTGTTCACCCAATTTCCATCCATGATCCCCCCAAAGAATGACAATCGTGTTCTCGCTGAGACCAAGGCGATCCAACTCATCGAGGAGTTTTCCGACAAGGGCATCGGTATAAGAAACACAGGCATTGTATCCGTGGATCAATTGCCGGGTCAAATGATCGGGCATGTCGCCTTTCTCCGGCATACCGTGATAGCCTCTCAGTTCTCCCCAATTGGTGAGTGCTTCTTTGGGTGCGCCTTTGGGGATAAAAGGATTGTCCGGCAATTGAATATCCTCTTCATCATATAAATCCCAATATTTTTTGGGCGCATTGAAGGGGAGATGGGGTTTCACAAATCCGACAGCCAAGAAGAATGATTTGTCCTTGAGCCGATTGAGTTCTTTGATCGCGTGTTCGGCACAGATTCCATCCGGATAGGCGTTGTCGGGCACATCCGCACATTCGAATGCCGGTCCCATCCCTTTACGGTTTGCATTGGGATTGTTGCGGGTATATTCCCGTACGATTTTTTTCGATTCTTCATTTAGATATCCGCGCCCTTCCCATTCACCATGAGGATGAAACGCAGGGCGGCTCCATCCGGCTTTTTCATCGCTGCGATGATGATAAATCTTGCCGATTGAAATCGTTTCGTAACCGTTGGCTTGAAAATGTTTGTTCAAGGACAGAGCATCCGGAACCGCTTCGTAGAGCGGGCCGTTCTTGTAAATCCCATATTTGTCAGGCCGATAGCCGCTCAGCAGACTGGCACGGCTGGACATGCAAATAGCCTGCTGGCAATAGGTCTGCTCGAATTTCAATCCTTTACGGGCAAGCCTATCGATATTGGGAGAGTGAATCCCACGATCTCCATAACAGCCTAATTGAGGACGCAGGTCATCAACAGCAATGAAAAGAACGTTCGGCTTTCGCTTGGATTCTGCTCTCACCAGGGATCCCAAAGGAAGCGCCAATGACGCAGTCGTGAAAAGAGTCTTGTGGAGAAAATTTCGGCGTGTATACATTTTTTACCTCTTTTTTTTGTCTGAATCAGAATACTCAGGATTCAAGGATGTACAGGATTTTGGCTATTGACAACGATGAGAATATTGACAAGCCATCAGCGGCCAATGATTGTATTCTTAAATCGTTGAGAACAACTTCCATGTTTTTTCATCCTGGAAATCTTCCAATCCTGGCCAATCCAGATTCAGACATATTCACCAGGGCAATCGTTTTGCCTTTTTGGCTGCTGCAAGATCAACTGTTTCTAAAATCGTACAAATCCGTTCACATGCGCGGCCGTCGCCGTATGGATTTTTGGATTGTTTTGCCTTTTTTCTAAATTCTTCGTCGAAGAGCGCGATTTGTACCGCTTTTTTGATCGACTCCTGCTGGGGCAAAGCATCGATCACATTTTCTCCGCGTTCCCGCCCTTCCTGCCGTTCTCCGATATTCACTACCGGGGTTCCATAGGCGGGGGAGTCGATGATGCCGGAACTGGTGTTGCCAATGAGCAAATCCGCGCGCCGCAATAAATTACAATAGACATCCCGTGGAACATGCATGAAGGTGTGCAGCCATTCTTCCTTTTCGAATTTACGGATTACTTCGGCCATCCCTCGGCTTCCCGCATCCGAATTCGGATAAAACAGCAAGACATGTGACTGCAATTCTTGAAGTACCAGCAGCGTTTCCGTCATCTCCTGTGCCGACGTTTCAGGATGAGTGGAAATGGGATGTTGCACGACAAGAACAAACCGGTTGGGTAATGGTATCCCCAAATGCTCGGATAGTTCATCGTCGGAGAACTGTGGGAATTTCAAGAGTGCATCTAAACCGGGGGTACCGACGGTATAGACACAATCGGGATTTTCACCCAAACGGATAATCCTTTCACGGCTTTTCTCGGTAGCAGGAAAATGGAGATGGCTCAGTTTTGTGATGGCATGGCGCATATATTCATCCAATCCGCCCTGTGTCACTTCACCACCATGGATATGCGCAACTGCCGCGCCACCAAACAATCCCGCAATCGCTCCCGCGAACATCTCCACGCGATCCCCCAGCACCATCACCACCTCAGGTTTGAGCCGCTCAATTTCTTGGGTCAAGCCATAAACGCCGATTCCCAGCCCCTTCCCCATCGCCGCTTGTGTGTCGCTGCTGAGCAGCATATCGACACGGGCATCAATCGGGAAACCGTCCGCTTCAATTTCGCGGACAGTCAAACCATATTCGGGAGAAAGGTGTACTCCCGCCACAAGTAAATGGCAGCTGAGCGCATCCGAATCCATAATCGCTTGAATTACGGGTTTCAAGATCCCATATTCCGCGCGTGTTCCGGTGATAATAGCAATTCGTATCATGATAAATGTATCGCCGGCATCCTGCCGGCTTTTCTATACATGCCGCCGGGACGGCGGCGTTACGTTTTCTGTTGCAGCATCAATTCTGCCCGTTGAAAATCGATGTAATCGTTGATATCGATCGAACTCGGCGCATCCATCACATAAGCGATCAAAGAATTCCAATCGAAGATCGCCGCGTTTGGTTGAATATCCCGATAATAATCCCGGTGCGAAATATAGATCGCGCCGTTGATCCGGAAAAATGCCGGTAAATCCTGCCTTCGCAAAGGACGTTTCTCAAGCTGAAACAAGGGTACCAAGGAATCCGTGCCGTCCAGTTTGAACATAAAATACGGATGAAACTCCTGCACATCGGTCACGGAAATCAAGGAATTTTTCCCGGAAAAACGATATTTTTCCAACGCTTCGTCAATATGCTGCACCGTCCGAAAGGGAGAAGTCGGCTGCAAAAACACGACATGCTCGACAGCATATTGCTCCTGCTTTTCCATGTAATGCAAGGCATGCAGCAAAACAGAAAGAGAAGTTGACTGATCGGTAGAATATTCCGGTGGACGGAGAAACGGCACTTCCGCTCCCCATTCCCGCGAAATCTCGGCGATCTCCTCATCATCGGTGCTGACGATCACCCGTTCGATCCGGCTTTTCAAAGCCGCTTGAATAGTATGGGCAATCAGCGGGATTCCTCCCAACAGACGAACATTCTTTCGCGGAAGTCCTTTCGAACCGCCGCGAGCCGGGATGATCGCCAAGGTATTGGATTCGGTTTGTGTAGACACAATAAGAGTAGTCAATCCATTTCATCAGAATATAAAATCAATTGATCAAATGCTATGGCAAAGGAGGGAAGCCGGTCAAGGGGAGGATAATTGGTCGTATAAGAGATACAAATGATTATTTTCATTTTTCTATTGGAGCTCCATTTGCAATCGATCTGAGGTAGAATTGTATAATCTTATTGCATCATGCATCGAAAAATAAAGGATGGAGGTTTGTATGTTTTATCGATTGTTCAACCTGTTGATCATCTTATCGATTTTGCCCCTGGGAGAAATACCAATATTTGCGCAAAAAATTGAAGCCGAGCATGACGTAATCATTGTTGGCGGAGGATTGTCGGGTCTCACCGCGGCTTACTATTTGCAGGATTTTGATGTGAAGGTGCTCGAACGAGCATACCAGATCGGGGGACTAGCGTTGACGCAAACCTTTCATACATTTCAGTATGAATCCGGAACGGATGGAGAGGAGCAAAGTCCATTGAGTCAAATGATCGACGGGATGGGTTTGGATATTCGACAAGTGCCTTCGCCATTCCATTCTTA
This sequence comes from uncultured bacterium, assembly GCA_964412555.1. Classification (GTDB taxonomy): domain Bacteria; phylum Hinthialibacterota; class Hinthialibacteria; order Hinthialibacterales; family Hinthialibacteraceae; genus CAYPPG01. The sequence goes on along the minus strand of CAYPPG010000026.1, from coordinate 57,931 downwards.
TTTTTATAGCAATCAGTTTTATGATGGAGAGGATGGTTTGGCCGCGATGTTGATCGCACAAAGCAGTCTGGAGGAATTCAACCGGTTCGGTACAACGGTTCAGTCCATCTACAAACAATATCGCGATATTCCTCATTTCGATTTCCAATCCTCTTTGGCAGAATTGGACAATATCAAAGCGGCGCAATGGTTTGCCGATAACCAATTTTCGCCGGTGTATTCGGACAGGTATCACGTAATTTGCCGCCGTTACTTCAGTGCAAATTTGAGTGAAGTATCTGCCTTGAGCTTGCTGGCGAAAATCGGGGAAGAGTTTGTGGATTTCCAGCCTGTCGAGATTGTCGATTCTCTGAATCCTTTGTTACCCCTCGAGCAGGATGAAACGAATGCATATGTCTTTGCCGATAACGATGCAACGATTGATAAAATCTCTACCTACTTTGGTGACGCCATTCACGTATTTGCGAATGTCGTGGAAGTGACAAAAGCAGGAAACCGCTACCATGTCGTTTATGAAGATCAAGAGAAGCAGCAACATATGGAATCGGCCCGGGCGGTGATCCTGGCGGTTCCTGCGTTCATCGCAACACGTTTGGCTCCATCCATTCTCACGGATGAACAAGTGGAGCTTTTAGAGCAAATCCCGTATCGTTCATACATGACGTTGCAATTGTATAGTGAACTCCCCATATTTGATCGAACTTTCGATTTTTCCGCTCCAAATGATTTGCTGTTCACCGATGTGTATGATGATTTATGGGTACAACGAAATACCGATCCGGATTTCGCGACGGAGATGAATTCAGTGACAGTGATTGCTGCTCCACCGAGTTTCAATGATGAAGAGTTTTTCAACTTCGAGAATGAAGAAGTATTGCTCGATCGGCTTTATCAAGAAATGAATTTAATGTTTCCGGGAATACGAGAAAAAGTGCTTGGTTATGTAACCTACAATCTTTCAGAAATCGATCCAATCATGCCGGTAGGGGGTTACCATCGGCTGGAACGCCTTCATGAAACGTTTCAAAGTGGTTTGATTTTATCCGGCGATTATATGATTTATCCGGATTTCGAAGGGATGGTGAATTCAGGATATCAGGCGGCACAAGATGTGCGGGAATTTCTTAAACAGGGTTCAGGGATATTTCTATTTGACGCATACCGGTAATATGCCCTCATAATCAAAAATATGAATAATTTAATAACATTCTACATGCATTGCTCTCCATAACGATTTCTTCTGAGTGATCGTAAACCGAACCTTTTCCCTGAGAGGATATTCGGGATGCTTGATTATTCATTCAAAAGAGCCAGTTTGATTTTTATGACGACTTTTTTGATCATTTCCGGGCTTTCACCGGCCATCAATTGCGGCATATGGGCGTCTTGTGGATAGAGAAGCATGAAGAGTCCCGGCGTCAATCGAACTCGTGCGGGATGCGGTTCGGGGCGATGGAAAAACTCGACATCCTTCAGTTGATCGTAGGGTGTTTTTACCTGTAAACCTTCTATCGGATACCAATCGATCAGTTCATTGCCGCTCAAGACGGCTTGGATATCGACATATTCCCGGTGGGCTTCGAGTTTGGCCTCGACGACAGTGCGGGTTTGATAACTCATGACATTCGCATAGACATCTTCGCCCATCAGAAAATGCTTCTGTTCTTCTGTATTCGGAGTCAGCGACTGCAAAAATTCGCACGCGCACTCCCATGCCGTTCCGAGAGAATACTTGCGCCAATTCGTGATTTGATCGACTATCATGGACACCCTTTCTGAATCTAACTGCGATTAGACCTCAATCTCTGAATTCCCAAATTCATCCCTTCATCCGTCATAGTATAGTTGGCCTGGAACGTTGATCCATTGCGGTATTCCTCAACATAGAATCGAAAAGAGCCAGTGGCTTGAACTTCGCCGGTTTGCTGATTGAGACCTAATTCAAAATTGAGGTTACGGCTTCCAAAATTATAACGGTTCGCATTACCAAAACCAATAGAAAAACCATGCGCGCGATGCATGGCTGAACCGGATACATCTTCAATCGCTCCTTCCTCATTGAAGGTGACGGTTGCATTGGAAAATTCGTTTCCATTTAAACTCAGTGTACCCGTTGCTGTCAATTGACCTTGATCGTTTCGGCTGAATTCGGCGTTCATCGTTCCGGCGCCGGGCACGTTGATTGTACCGCTGACGGTTCCATCCTCACCGATCGTTAGATTCGTCACGCCTCCGCTGACGGTATTGATATCCTCCAGCATACCGCTGAATTCGGAGACAAATTGGGAGGCATTTGTCCCTTGGGCTGCAGTATTGGAAAGGAAGTTGCTCTCATTCGTTCCGGTGAGTTGCTCCGTCGTCGTTAAAAAGTTACCTAACTGATCGCCGGCATTGGCGGCGGAGGACACGAAATTCAAGACATCACTATCACTTTGTTCTGACAATTGATTGAGATAAGATGCAGTATTCTCTCCGGCATTTGCGGTTGTCGAAAACAGCTGATTCAATGCCATCCCCTCCCCATTTGACAAACCTAATACTCGTTCGGTCTGTGTAAAGAATGTTCCCATATTCTCTCCCGCGGCGGATACCGTATCGAAGAATGATGTCAACGTCTCATCACCTGCTCGGGCATTCAAACCTTTCGTCACACTGATGAAGCGATCCATCTCATCAACCGCAGCCGAAGCCGCGTTCAAATACGAATTCACGATTTCAGTATTGCCGCTTTCTTCTGCTGTAATTTGTAAATTTGCCGTCATCGCCGAAAATCGACTAATATCTCCACCATTCTCGACAACGTCTGAGGCAACATCCAGAAATTGATTTTGCGTATCGCCGGAGAGATAGGAAGTCGCGACAACGGCAAACGATCGCCGGTCATTTTGATTTTCCGGATTGCTTGTATCGATATTCGCGGCCGTATTCAGAAATTGATTGAGGCGCTCATCATTCATTTGTGCCGTTTGATCGAGAAATGCGGTTTGCACTTGGGGTGATCCTTCTCCTAATTCCTGATTCATATCCAAAAACGTACCTAACTGTTCACCGGCTCCTGCGGCCGCGGTCAGAAAATTACTCAAATTATCCCCTGATAATTGAGAAGTTTGATTGAGGAATTCTCCCAAATTTTCACCGGCATTCGCCGCTACGGTCACATAATTATTTAGATCGCTTCCGCTGAGTTGTCCTGCCTGTTCTATCAATTGTCCCCTATTCTCACCAGCGCTAACCACAGTTTCCATAAAGCGGTTGGCTTGAGAACGGTTCAACTGCATCGTGGCATCCAAGAACGTACTCCGGTTTTCCCCAGCTGCAGCGGTTGCATTCATAAAATTCGTCAATTCTCTTCCGCCGAATCGAGTGGAGAGATTCAGATATTGGTACCGCTCGCGTCCCTCCAGGGAGGCGGTTTGATCGACAAAATTGTTTAACATTCGCCCGCCGGTTCTGGAGGCGGTTTGCAGGAAGGAATTCAGTTCCGAACCATATAACCGAGAGGTTTGATTTACGAATTCACTTACATTACTTCCGGACCGGTCAGCCGCGGTTAAAAAGTTACGAAGTTGGCGATCCCCCATTCGTGATACTCGGGAAGTCTGATTCATGAAGGATCCAAGATTTTCTCCGGACTCTTCTGCTGCGGATAAATATCGCCGGAGATATCCACCACCACGGATATTCATATCGCGGGTTTGATTGACAAACCGGTTCAACTGTCCTGGATTATCACTAACCGTATCGGCGGCGGAAAGAAATTGGTTGAGTTGCCGTCCGCCCAATCGGCTTGACTGATTGACGAAATTTCCGAGTTGAAAAGCGTTTCCTTCAAGGGCATCCGCTGCGTTCATGAATTGTTCCAACTGTTCACCCTGCAGCCGGTTGGCTTGACGGATAAAGCGCGATTGAGTGGAGCCGCCTAAGTCCCCAATTGCATTTAAATAAGTATCCAGCCGTTGTCCGACGTTGGCCGCGCCACCGAGAAATGCACTTAATTCCCCTCCACTCATAGAAGAGGTAGTTTCCATCAATCGTCCGAGGTCCTCGCCGGCATTGGAGGCCGCCTGAAGGAAGTTGGCTTGATCCTGCTCGGTCAATGCCTGCGTTTGTGTGATGAATGCCCCCATTTGATCCCCGGCATTGGCAGCGGCTGAAAGAAAATCGCTTTGTGCATTGCCGTTTAGCTGACCTGTTATGTTGACAAATTGTCCGATGTTTTCTCCGGCATTGCTCAGACCTGTAGCAAAGTTTTGAGCGGCTTCCGGATTTTGATTCGCCAATGCGTTAGCCTGCCCGAGCGCCTGCATACCAACATCCGTCCCCGCTGCAAAAGCGGTATTCAGCCCGGCGGCGATATTTTGAGCCGCATCCGTACCTTCTGCTGATTCTTCCGTTGGTTGCTCAGCAAAATTCGCCGATTCTACCGTGAACGCTCCTTCTTCATCGGCGGTAACTTGAAAATTGGCGTTAACGGTTTGATTGCCAACCTGAATTGTGCCGGAAACCGATACATTTCCTTGCTCATCGACGGACAGAACATCTTCCCCTTCAGTCGCGGTTACAGTCATCGTATTCCCACCGACGTTCAATTCGAGAGATTCCGCTTGAGCAGTAGCGGTAACCTCTCCTTCCTCACCGAATTGAATATCGACGGCTACAGTTCCCATCCCCGCCGACGATAAATCCACTTCCCCACCGACACCGGTAATGCCCCCTTCTTCGTCTTGAATGAATTGAACGTTTTCGACTCTTGTATTACCAAGTTCAATGAACGCGCCATCGGTTGTCTCCGTCTCCGGTGTTGGTTCTGTTCCGGCTTCGGGAGGGGGTGGAATTTCATAAACAGGCACTGGTGTGAATTCGGGCGGTTCTGTGCCTTCAGGCGTTTCGGGAGGTGGCGGAGTTTCATAAACCGGTTCAGGCGTGAAAACAGGAGGTTCTGTACCAGCAGGTGCCTCGCTAGGCGGTGGTTCGGTAGGGGCAGGTGTTGTTCCCCCAAACTCAGGGACCGGTGTTAAATCCGGTGGTTCAACAGGGGTGGGAGTCGCTGGTGCAGCAGCATTCGTATTTCCTGCCGGGGCTGTCGCGTTTGTATTACCGGCGGGAGCCGTCGTGTTTGTATTGCCTGTCGGAACTGTTGCGGCAGCATTGGTGTTGCCAGCTGGTTGATTTGCCGTGGCCGCTGTTGCAGCAGAATTCGGAGCCGCACCCGGATCGGTAGGAGGGGGAATATTGACAGTCGACTGCGTAGCCTGGGTGGACGTCAGTAACTGCGATCCTTGCCGAAGAGCCTGCATTTGGTCGCTTCTGCTGTAAGCACTTTGCGACTGAAGCATGTTGATCAAAGTGCGCAGAGCTTCCGGGCTGATTTTAACGAGATCACGAGTTCGTTGGTTGCCGAACATTCGATTGTTTTGTTGAGTATCGCGGGTATTGTTCAGCCCAACTCTTCGATTGCGCATATTCATGCCGCGGTCTTGCAATTGTTGAAATAACTGCTGATAGATTTGGTTATTCTGCTGACTTTGAAAATCGGCTCGTGCAGGCATGAGAATTACCCCCTTCTTTCCAACTTCCGGTGGATGAGTGGCTCAAAAGTCATATTTTGATAAGCCTAAACTATAATCAAAAATATTCCAGAATCATATTTCTCAAAAATGACATAATATCATTCTTTTCAATAGCATAGTTATTCAAACACTTCTTATCCTAACAAGAATCCAACGAAATGTACATAAGAATTTTTGGTTTTTATATGATAAAGAAAAATCAATTCGTGTATAAATCTCCAACTCTACTGAAATCATTTGAGGAAGTATCGGGAAAGGCTGAAAATTCGCGGGAAAGCGCAGCCGTTTGATCTCGACTCTTCCTACCTTTTACTGCGATGGCCTGAATGAGAGGCTGCTACTCTTACAATATTTGGCCGGGTTAGCAACCTTACTCACATTGCATTCTTTCGTTACGTAATCTCCATAAAATGCAAATAAACAATATCTTCTTCTTGCTAGATAAATTTAGCAAGAAGACAGACTTTTCAATTGTCGGTATTATTATCGGCAGGATTGAGAAAAACTTTAGTGGTTTTTTTGAATTATTTTCGGTACAGAGAGAATATCAACAGATACAAGCTATTTGCCGAACTGTTGTAATCGAATGAGATCCATCATTCTAGAGTTAAGGTTGTACATTCTTTGTCGAGTTTCGCGATTGCCTTGTTGCGATACGCGGCGATGGCGAGATGGCACGGGGCGGCGGCGGTGTGGCCGACCTCGACGGGAGCATTCGGTTCATTGCGCGTGCGCATGCATTCCAACCAGTTCGTAATGTGTGGTTCCGTTGGGAGTCCTTCTTCGTTTTTGTAAATCGGAGTGCGGTTTTCCACGTCGCGCCAATATTCCTTATACACCCGATACCCGTGTTCTCCTTCCGCAAAGATCGGTTCGCCGATCACCAGCGTACCTTTGGTGCCTTGGAAAATCACTTTCCAACCGTTGTCGTAGCTGTTGTTGTAGGTGAGAATCCAGGAGGCCGTGTATCCATCATATTCATAGCTGGCGCTGAAGACATCGGGGCATTCGCCACCCAAGACATACGATCCGCCATGCATGGAGGCCAACAGCGGAGTGCCTTTACCCATAAACCATTGTTGGAGATCGAGTAAGTGAACGCCCTGGCCGGTGACCATCCCCCCCGAATAGTCCCAGTACCAATTCCATTGCAATGCGCGGCGGGGATCGAAGGGCCGTTTCGGGGCGGGACCAAGGAATAGTTCCCAATTGAAATCGCCCTGCACTTTGACATTGGGATTCAAAGGATTGACGTTCCAATGCCACTGGCATCGGACCAATGTCACTTCGCCCAGGATTCCTTCATCGACCAATTGTTTGGCTTCAATGCACATCGGTGCGCTGCGCCGTTGCATACCGACTTGTACGATTCTATCCGTGTTGCGAACTGCTTTGATAATGCGGACGCCTTCTGCAATCGAGTAGGTCATCGGTTTTTCCACATAGGCGTCTTTTCCCGCTTCGACAGCGTCGATCACTTGTGTACCGTGCAGATGCTCCGGTGTGGCGATAATGACGGCATCGAGGTCTTTCATTTCGAGCAGTTTGCGGTGATCCACAAACTCTTTGGCATTCGGTCCGGCGATGTCCAATCCGCGTTTCCGTTTCGGCTCATAGGCGTCGCAAACAGCGACAAAGTCGGCGGCCGGCTCGATGGTTTTGGTTAAGACCATGAGCCGGCAGCCACGTCCTCCGGAACCGATCAATCCAATGCGGATTTTATCGTTCGCACCGATTACTTTTTGGGTATTGCTTAACAATGCCGTAGCGGCGAGAGCCGTTCCTGAGTGTTTGGCTGTTTTTAGAAAATCTCGGCGATTGATGGGATGACTCATGTTTTCTTTCCTCCCTCGGATATTCTCTGAACAGTAAGGTGTTTCTTTCAATCGAGCAATAGTATCATAGAATGACTCGAATCGAAACTGGTCAATAGAAGCAAAATCTCATCCTTGACAGGAATCCGAAATGATTAGAACCTTTTCATTGTCGGAGCGCGGGCATCTTGCCCGCATCTTTCAACGAAAGAAAGGAGCCATCGTGAAATACCGTACCTTGGGAAAATCAGAACTGGAAGCATCCGTTGTCGGATTGGGAACCTGGGTAACCGGGGGTGGAACACCGTGGGGGAAAGACCCGGATGATAGTGAATCGATCCGCGCCATCCAAGTATCTATCGACGCCGGGATCAATCTGATTGACACCGCCCCGGCATATGGTTTCGGCCGCAGTGAAGAGGTCGTCGGGAAGGCCATTAAAGGCCGGCGCGATCAGGTGATCATCGCCACCAAATGCGGACTTTGGTCGAAAGATGAACGCGGCTCGTATTTTTGCGAATTCGATGGGCGGAGTATCTATCGTTCGCTGCGTCCGGATACGATTCGCGAGGAAATCGAGATGAGTTTGAAGCGGCTCGATGTCGATGTCATCGATCTGTATCAAGTCCACTGGCCGGCCATCGAACCGGAAAAAACACAGATTCAAGAAACGATGGGCTGCCTGAGAGATCTGAAGCGGGAAGGGAAAATCAGAGCCATCGGTGTCTCCAACGTCAGCCTCGAGGAATTGAGGGAATATGATATGTTCGGCCAACTGGATACCAACCAGCCCCGCTATAGCATGCTCTATCGGAATATAGAAGAGGACATACTCCCGTTTTGTATTCAACACCAAATTTCCACATTGGCCTATTCGCCGATCGAACAGGGGCTTCTTACCGGCAAGGTGACTATGGATCGCCAATTCGATCCGAATGAATGGCGCAGTAATGAGAATTGGAATCCTTGGTTCAAACCGGAAAATCGGAAAAAAGTGCTTGATATGCTGGCTTCGTGGTCCGATTTGACGGAGAAATACAGCTGCTCTCTCGCCCAGTTGACCATTGCCTGGACGGTCGGCCAAAAAGGTGTGACCCATGCTCTTTGCGGAGCGCGTACACAGGAACAAGCGCTCGACAACGCCAAAGCAGGTGAAATCGAACTTGAAACTGCTGACATGGATCGTATTCGGAACGATGTGTTGGCGCTTGGTGACCCACTATAAAAGGCGTAATCCTTATACCCATCCATCCCTTATCACAACAACCTGATGTGTAGATACAAATTCCTGAATTCGGGTACAATGAAAAGATAGACAACTGTGATGATCAAAGGAATAAATATAATATAAAAACCGTTTGAAGAAAGGATCGATTTGTATGAAATGGTCTTGGAATGTAGGTCGTTATTTTGGGATTCCCGTCGCGATCCATGCGACATTCCTGATTATCATCGCCTGGGTGATGCTTCTCCATTGGATCGATGGTGATACCTTGAGAGACATGCTGATCGGTGTCGGTTTTGTTTTGGCGATTTTTGTGTGTGTATTACTTCATGAATTCGGCCATTCGTTGATGGCACGGAAATTCGGAATCGAAACAAAAGATATTACCTTACTACCGATTGGGGGCTTATCGCGAATTGAAAAAATACCGGAAAAACCATTTCAGGAGTTTTTGGTAACGGCTGCCGGTCCTGCTGTGAACGTGGTGATCGCTATAGGATTGTTTTTGTGGCTCTGGTTTACGTCTTCCGTCGAACCATTGAAAGAATTGTCGGTTACAACCGGACCTTTTTTGGAACGGTTGATGCTCGTGAACATATTTTTGGTCCTATTCAATATTCTGCCTGCTTTCCCCATGGACGGCGGCCGTCTTGTCCGCGCGCTATTGGCAACGAAATTGGAATACACCAAAGCCACGCAAGTGGCAGCGACCTTGGGACAAGGAATGGCGCTTTTATTCGGCTTTATCGGCTTTTTCATCAATCCATTTCTTATTTTTATCGCTTTCTTCGTTTGGATCGGGGCGGAACAGGAAGCGAGTATGGTGCAAATGAAAACCGTACTCGGCGACACGAAAGTGGATCAGGCGATGATTACGGATTTTAAAACTCTTTCAATCCATGATACTCTCGCCGAAGCGGCGGATTTGATTTTATCGGGGTCGCAACATGATTTTCCTGTGATGGAAAACGACCAATTGGTTGGGATTCTAACCCGGTCGGATTTGATGGTGACTCTCGCGAAGCAAGGAAAAGAATTCCCTATCCAAGAAGTGATGCAAAAAGAGTTTCACACGGTGGAACCGACCACCACGTTGGAACAGGCATTTACGGAATTGAAGGAATGTCAGTGTCAAACCGTTCCGGTAATCTCCAACGGGCAATTAGTTGGCTTGGTCACGATGGACAATGTCGGTGAATTTGTGATGATCCAATCCGCATTAAAAGGACTCCAAGCAGATAAAGCATTGAATACAAATCCTTCTTTTGTGGCGCAAAAACAGTTTCAGAAATCATAAAAGCACGAAAAAGAAGTTACAAACTCAAATGAAGAACCGGTGAAGAACTAGAAAGGGAGAATCGATGGAACGCGAAAAATTGGGTGAATTCTTGGTTGAAAAAGGTTTGCTGGATCAAGAGAAACTGATTACGGCTTTGGAAAAACAGAAAGAAACGGCAGCTGGCATTGATCATTTGCAAGTTCAAGAAGGGTATATGTATTACCTGAAAGAAACCGAGCTCATTGATGCGATCAGCACATTTTTCAATCTCGAAATTGTACGGCCCGAACATATCGACTTATCCGAAGACGTTTTATGTTATATTCCCGAACCGCAGGCGCGCCGATATGGATTGATTCCACTGCTGTTGCGCGGGGAAAACGAGTTATTGGTCGCCTGCACGGAACCGATCCCTTCGCCTATTTTGGATAATTTACGGAAAACGATCGTGAAGGATATCCAACCGGTATTGGTAAGTGAAGAAGATTTCCAAGAGTTATACCGGAAAGCGTATCCGGAGAGCAAAAAACGAGACATTCTTTATTCCGAATCGAAAGAGTTCCTTGAGGAGCCTATAGAGGCAGTGGATCGTATTGTGCTGGAAGCGCTCGAGCAGCGGGCAACGGATGTTCATTTCGAACCGGAACACGGACATTGTCTTGTTCGCGCACGGGTGGATGGGGTACTTCATACAATTTTAGAAATCCCCAAAATGCTGACGCCTCCGATTCTTTCCCGCATAAAAGTACTTTCCAATATCGATATTGCCAATCGTCTTGAACCGCAGGAAGGTGCTTACGTTTTTTCCCATCCCGATTTGGACGGAGCTCCCATCAATATCCGAGTCTGTACGATCCCCGGAACCTATGGGGAAAAGGCCGTGTTGCGATTGCTTCCGCCGCAGGACGATGTCATGGACGTAGAAGAATTGGGAATGATGCGCGAAAAAATGGAGCAATTGTTTTCCATTCTTCACATTCCCCATGGATTGGTGCTCATTACCGGCCCGGCTGCAAGCGGTAAATCGACAACTCTGTATTCCTTGCTCAACATGTTGAAAAGCGATGCCATGAACATCTCGACAATCGAAGACCCGGTCGAAATCCTAATGAGTGGCATCAACCAATTCCAAATCGGCGGCTTGAATCGTTTGACCTTTCCACAAGTTTTGAGGGCATTGCTGCGGCAAGATCCGGATATCCTCATGATTGGAGAAATCCGCGATCTGGAAACGGCACAGATTACCTTGCGTGCAGCTATTACGGGGCATTTGGTTTTCGCGACACTTCACACAACCGATTCCCCAAGCGCATTTACCCGTTTGCTCGATATGGGGTGTGAAGCCTACTTGGCTGCATCCGCCATCCGGGCAGTGGTTTCGCAGCGATTGGTCCGGTTAAACTGTACGGAATGCACTGCCGAACGTCCCCCCCATGAAGATGAACTCGAAGGTCTTAAATTGCAACCCAGTGATCTAGAAAAAGTATGGTATGGAAGAGGATGCAATCACTGCAACGGTTCCGGCTACTACGAAAGAACAGGTTTATTTGAAATATTACCCGTCACGGAAGAACTCCATGATTTAATCGTGAAGGGAGCGAATCCGACAGAGTTGCGCGATTATGTGGCACGCCATAATATCCCCACTCTCCGGCAAAACGGTATTACAAAAATTCAACAAGGCATTACAACGCCGGATGAGTTGATCAAAGCAACAATGGTTTGGTAAAAACAACCTTGCTTCATTCCGGTTGAATCCAATCTCTCCAAAGGTTACATTTCCATTAGCATCGTAGGGGGAGACCTGTGTGTTTCCTCTCAAATTGGGCAATCACGCAGGATTGCCCCTACAATTTTGTTAGGAGAGGCCTATGTGTCTCCCCAATCTTTCATCTATTTACACAAGGGATTGATTGCAAATGAATATTTCCCACTGGGAAGAATTATACAAGCAAGCCCATGAAAATGGTTTGCAGCGATTGGCTCAATTACCCGGCGTAGCCTGTGCCTTCCATTCCGTCTTGGATGGTCTCGTCCGTCTGACTCCCGAGCTTCTTCACCCCCTACTCGAGGGTGACGAGAAACTCAAACAGGCTGCGGTCGACGGCTGTCAAGGACGGTATCCAACGGAAATCTATACGCCCGCGGATTTCATTCGGGGTCTGTTTTATTCTCTATTCTCCGGCTGCGCGTTTCAGTTGATGGTTCGTGCCGAAGAGACCTATCAATGGGCATTGGACACATTCGGAACCGGTGAACTGCGGCTGGGTGGGACGTCCGGAAATATGGCACGTTCTCTTGCGCCGCTTGGAATGCCGGTCACTGTATACGCCAATCCCTTGACGGTCGAACTGGCGGAAAAATTCGGCGAGTATGAGAATTTGAAGGTCATTTGCCAAAACGAGAATGGGTATGAGTTGAAAAAGCCGATCGAGGCAGCTGAAGATCGGGGCATCTTCGCCATTCATTGGATTTTTGAATATGATAAAGATTTTCAAATGAATGTGAATGGGCTGACGGTGCGTCCGAATCGCGCCAATCGTTACATTCCTTCCTGGAATCCACGCAACAATCAGTTCAAGATGAACGAAACCTTTGCCAATGGCTTTCTTTCGTTGGTCAACACCTACAGCCATTTGTTTTTTTCCGGCTTTCATATTCTGTCGGAAACCTATCCTGACGGCAGTACTTGCGACGACGTGATTGAACCGCTCGAAGCTTATCTCAAACGAGTTCGCTTAACGGCTCCGGATCTAAAGATTCATCTTGAAATGGCCTCGATCGCCTCCTCGAAAGTTCGGGAATCTCTCCTGAATCGAATTATACCCAACGTCCATAGCCTTGGGCTGAATGAAACAGAACTTCCTCTTCTCTTGCAGAGTCTGGAACGGGAAAAAGAATCTCTCTCCCTGCGTGAACTCCCTACCCCCTCCAATTACTGTCAGGGTATGTCGGTACTCAAGCATGAAACCGGTCTTCAACGCATACACTTCCATAATCTCGGTTATTATCTATGCCTCGAACAACCAAGTTGGTCTTCTCCCGAGGCCGCTCGAGACGCCCTGCTTTTTGCCGCAACGATGGCCGCCTCCCGTGCCGGAAATGGGCTGTTTTCATCAAAATACGATATCGCAGCGGGCTTGAGCGTACCAATCGGAGAAGTCGGATTCCATCAGTTGAAATCGTTGGGTGAAACGTTGGGGCAGGAATCGATAGCCAATGAAGGCATCGCGGAATATGATCATCTGACACTTGCCGCTATACCGGCCAAAATCGTAGCCAATCCACTGTTCACCGTGGGACTGGGGGATACTATTTCCTCCGGAGCCTTCCTTTCCGAAGTGTAAGTGGGGATACAAAATCTCCTTAATACAACGACCAGTTTAAAACGCGGGTATCGGGGGGAAAAGTAGTATCGGGTTGGGAGACGGATAGATTGTCGCCGAAGGAACTTAACAGTTGTCGCTTGACACACTTGCCAGAGGAGAAAATAGTCTTTACCGATTGGTGGGCATCATTGTATAATTTATGTTCAGATAGAGTACAGGAGAAACATAGATGCAAGTGGACATCCCTCCAAGACTGGAAGCGTTTATTCAAGATCAAATTGCGAGCGGCGCCTATGAGAGTGCGTCTGAAGTCATTCGTGATGCGGTTCGCCGTATGGAACAGGAACAGAAAAAGTTGGCAGCCTTGCGTGAGGCTGTGCGTGCCGGTGATGAAGAGCTGGATCGAGGGGAGGGTGTTTTGTTGACGGATTCCTTGATGGAGGAAATCGAAAAGAACGCGAAAGAACGCCATAAACGGGGGGAAGTTCCCAACGCTGATGTCACACCCTAATTTCTATGCTTTTGTGAGTCGGTAGGAAGGCATGTTCAGGATTTACTATTTATATTTGATTCTTGTTTGATCTGTTCAACGGTTTTACCGGAAAATTCACCACGTTCGACTTCTTCTATGCGCGGTTTCAAAAAAGACTCCAATTGTTGAAGCGCTTCTCCTTGGACTGGAGTTGTTTTCCCATGTTGAGGTGAAAGAGCGCATTCCTGCAAGGGCAGACCAGACGTCTTTCCCTTGCTACCCGGTAAGAGCTTTGGCGTCGGGTACCAAGGGGAAGCGAAGTCTCCCCTTGTGGAATCGCGCTTACCTGCAAAGGCAGACCTGACGTCTTGCCCTTGCTACCCAATCTTACGAATTAGTCAAAATCAATAAATCTCCCAACTCTTAACCGGAACCGTACCTTCTCCTAATTCCAAAATCGCGTTGATGGCTTCGTTTGCCCATGCGTTGACGGGATTGCCGTCTGCGTCGACGGAATGATACGCCCATTTCCCGGCTAGAACTCCGCTGCCGTCCGCGTCGTTGATGTAGAAATCAAATCCGATCAACGTGCGTTCCGGTGAATCGATCAGTACTTGTTTGTTCAACTGATGTTCGACCACATACCCGCTGCCGTCCGCTTTGGGGCGTGCGCCGTAGTTCCAAAAGAGACCGGTGGTTGTGTGATATCCAACACCGTCCGCCATGGGTTCCGCGATCGCCTGCAAGCCGGCGTGATTGAGCTGGGAGCCGTCTCCTAGCACGGAAAAGCGGATTCCGTGCTGGTTATCTTCTCTGTCTTCCAGCCGCGAAAAGTTGCCGTCGATCATCAACTCGATCGAGTCGTTCTCCTGGATGGAACTTCCTGTCAAGAAATCTAATATCGGATCATCCACATCCATGCCGATGTAAATAGATTTACTGTCATGAAACGCATAGAATGTCATATTCGATTCGCTTTCCGGCACCGGTTCTCCTTCAAGGATCACACCGGCGGGAACGGTATCGGTTCGGGTAACTGTTTCCGTGTATGCGCCGCTGTATTCGCCGGGATTGATGATCCCGTCGAGTATAACTGCATTTTGTGCAAAGGGGATTTCGACTTTCAATGCAGTTCCTTCCAGCACGATGGCTGAACTGCCGGCGATCGGGATGAAAATGTTCACATATCCATCGAACCGGGCCACAGGGACGGGATCGGAGGGGACTGTCAGTGTATAGGAGACTACTGTCTCCCCCGGAGGCGCATCCACATCCCAGTCAATGCCGCCGTTAAAATCTCTTCCGTCACGGGATACATTGGAGATCGGCCAGTCAAATGGGAAATTCTCGGACAGTGAAATCGATTCGGTTTCGTCACCTGCGTTTTTCAGAACAAGATCCACTTGGATTTGATCGCCGACGGTGAAGATTTCCTTTGAAAAATGCCTCTGAACGACGACGCCGGTTGGGGGTGTGATTTCCACTTCCGTAGCGACTGCCGTCGCGACTTCCCCGTCGACATAACTGGTAAACGCGAGTCCCCACGCTACCGTTTCCGGCATCTCGAGCACAAAACTTTCTCCGAAAAACCAGGTAAATCCGTCATCGGACCATTCGACAACGAACAACTGCTCGTCCGCAAGGCGTGTCAATCGCAGCCAGATGCCTTCCCCGGTCGGATCGGTCACGTTGCTTCCCTCATATTTCAACGGAGCCGCCGCGGTATTTCCGGCATTTTCCGTTCGCCGCTGCACGGCTACACGATTGGCGAAATGCTGCACAACTCTGAAATTCTTTGAACTGGGGTCGTTCGCGATTTCCCGCACCATCAAGGCGATTTTGGCATTGTTGTTGGGGGCTTCGACGACATCCACGCGGGCTTTCAACGTCCAGCTGCCTGTAAGTTCTTTATATACATAAAAGCCTTCATCGTAATCACGAGTGAAATCGGCGCCGGCTGCTGTCAGGGTATATACTGCGTCGATTCCTTCCCCTTCGACTTCCACCGTTCCTTCGACGAAGGGGGAATCCGGTAGGTTCCAGTTGGTTGTCGCTTCGAAGATTCCGTATTGCGCTGAGGCGGTTAGGCTGAATAAACACAAAAGAAACACACACGTCAAATCAATTGAAATGGTTTTCATAACACTTTCCTCTCTGTTTTTTGATCAAAAAAGCATCAATGAATATGTTTTATCATGCAATATTTACAGGAAGATTTCAATGCCTGGTAACAGCATATTGATTGTATTGATTTACTTTGCGACAATTTCCAATATGATAAAGTATTCTTCCCGGAGGTAAAGAAATGAACCGATTTGCTTGGACCTTTGTATTTATCCTATTTATAACAATCCCCCTCAGTCATGGACAAAAACGGAACCAACCGGAACCAACTCATAAAGATGTTTCCTATGGCCCACATGAGCGCCAAAAACTCGATCTCTGGTTGGCCAATTCAGATCACCCCACTCCCGTAGTGCTCTATATTCATGGCGGCGGTTTCCG
Organism: uncultured bacterium; assembly: GCA_964412555.1. Classification (GTDB taxonomy): domain Bacteria; phylum Hinthialibacterota; class Hinthialibacteria; order Hinthialibacterales; family Hinthialibacteraceae; genus CAYPPG01. The sequence goes on along the minus strand of CAYPPG010000026.1, from coordinate 41,737 downwards.
TGGTGGGAGCAAATCCAGTATTCGTGCACGATCATTAAACCGGTTCCTTGCAGCCGGTATCTCCGTAGCGGCGATTGAATACCGTCTTGTACCTGAACATACACTTCCAACGGCTCATCAAGACTGTAAGCGAGCCGTACAGTTCTTGCGCGCCCACACTAAAAAATGGAATTTCAACAAAACCCGTTTCGGAGCGTTCGGCGGTTCGGCCGGTGCGCAGCTCTGCATGTGGCTGGGATTTCATGACGATATGGTGAATCAAAATAGCAGTGATCCTATTGAAAAGGAATCAACCCGTTTAACCTGCATCGCAACCAGCGGCGGACAAACAACAATGGATTTCGATTGGTGGAAGAAATGGATTCCTGGTTATGACAAGCCACATCGCGATCTAACAGAGGTGTTTGGGGTAAAAAGTGATGCAGAAATGAAAGCGCTCGTTAATGACATCTCCGCGCTGTCTCTCATTTCTCGTGATGATCCACCGATCTATATGAGTTATGGTATGACACCGGATGATCCTATTCCCGAAGATCCCCAAAAAGCCCAAGGGTGGAAAGTCCACCATGTCATGTTTGGCATCAAACTGAAAGAGAAAATGGATGAACTGGGCGTGGAAGCGAATCTTGTTTATCCTGGTATGAAAACGGATTATGTGTCGCGAGAAGATTTCTTCATTCAGAAATTGAAACAATAAGGGACTTATGGATAATTACATCAAAACCATCCGAAAAATGGTCGGGAACACGCGCATTTTCCTGCCCGGGATTCGCGCGATTCTCTTGAATGATCTCGATCAGGTACTTCTTCAAAAGCGGACGGATATGAATATTTGGGGATTACCCGCCGGAGCCGTGGAAATCGGAGAAACTGTCATGGATACGTTGAAACGGGAAGTGATGGAAGAGACATCATTAACGGTAATCTCCGCAGAACCCATGGCGCTTTATTCCGGGAAAAAGCAGCAGTTTTCCTATCCAAACGGGGATCAAATTCAGCCTTTTGCGATGGCGTTTCTCGTGACGGAATGGGAAGGGGAACCGCAAGTGGACGGAGTCGAAGGCCATGAAGTGAGATGGTTTGCATTTGATCAATTGCCCGAAGAGATGGTTCCTGTCCATCGGCAGGTGTTGGAGGATTATCAGAATCGGTATACAGGGGAGTTTTTTTTGGGGGAATGAAAGAAAGGATTGCATGTACTGATCCATCAAAAGTATACCGGCAAAAGCAGGAACCATACCCCAACGGGTTCAAAGAAGACAACCAGCGGGCAACGCCCCTGGTAAAGGCCGGTAATCGTGAAATTCCACCCTGAAAGGGTGTCAGAAAAAAAAGGTCTACACTCTAGCAGTCTTCTGTCACCCCTTTCAGGGTGAGGTTTACATCTTGGTACACATTTCCAGGGGCGTTGCCCACTGGCTATCATCTACCACCCCTTCAGGGTGGAGGCTTACTCTTATTTCATCTTATTTTCTAAATAAAAATGCAAACTGCCTCGCCAGGGTTTTGAGCAGATGTCGACGTCGCCATCCTGGTCCACATCTGCGGCCACCGCTTCGTGGCAGCGTTTGCCGGTTAAAATAACATGTTCTTTCCATTGCCCGCCTTTACCATCCATATTTTCCCAAATAAAACATTGGAAGTCCGTTTGAGATAACGGGCCTCCACCGGAAAAAACATCCATGTCGCCGTCGTTGTCAAAATCCGCTAGACAGAGGGAATGGAAATCTTGTTTCGTGTGATTACCGGAGATCAGATGGCAATTCCATTTTTTCCCGCCGTTTTGGTTTTCAAACCAAAACACCCGGCCATCGACCGCATCGGCTTCCGCTTCCACGATATCCGGATCGCCGTCCCGATCCATATCGTATACCCACGTTTTGAGAGCCAAGCCATAGCGATCCGGGCGATTCCCGCCGGGCGGTATCAAAACAGGATGTTCTTTCCACTCGGTTCCTTTTCCATTCAGGTTTTCGAACCAGGCATCGCCGCGAACGATGTCGGTATCGCCGTCGCCGTCCAAGTCGCCCGTTCCCTCTGGTGATACGCCGCCGTGAATGCCTTTCCCCACTTTGTGTTCAATCCATTTTTCTTTAGGATTCTCGGGAATCGAATACCAAACGAGCAGGACGTGTGCTTTGTCGTCGCTGCAGGCGACTACATCCAACTTGCCGTCTCCGTCGATATCGGCGGCCACGTTGTCGTGGCATTCAATCGCTCCGTTATCGTATTTTTCGAATCGTTCCGTGCGCGGCTTACCGGTATTGCGGTACCAGGCTGTGCCGGATACTTGATCGATCCAGCCGTCTCCATCGATATCGAACGCGCAGCCGCCGACATCGGTTTTGGCGCCCTCGCCCATATCATGTTGAATCCAGTTATCCGGAGATCGATATTCGAACCACCACATCTTACCCGATTGCCCCACAACCCAATCCAGGTCACCGTCCTTGTCGATATCGACAAGGGAGGTTTGCCCCATACTGCGGCCGACTTCGGCGATTTTGTGATATTGAAAGGATGGGATATCACTGAATCCCAGATTGGTAGAAACAGAAAGAAAAGCAATCAATAAAACTTTTAATAGTAATCGTTCATTTTTCATAAGTGTCTCCTTCGTTTTTTTAAATTGTGTCTGAATCAGGATACCCAGGATTCAAGGATGTACAGGATTTGTTTTGCTGTTCGGTATGCAAAAAAATGATACGTATTCTGCTACCAATAATTGTTTTCTCAAGTCGGGATGAAATACTTTCATGTATTTCATCCTAGAAATCCTCCCATCCCGGCCAATCCCGATTCTGACGAATACATTTCTTTTACAAACTCTTCAACGGATGCCCCCGCTTCTCCAATGGGAAATCGACTCGTGCCTTCTTTAACTGCGCCCAATACACGGCATTGACCATTTCAATTGCCCATCGGGCATCTTCTCCGCTGCATCGTGGCTTTTCATCCTTTTCAATGGCGTAAATCAAATTCACGATGGGGTGCCGTAAATGATCTTCCTTCTCGACAGACGTAATTGTTTCGATCGGCTTCCATTGAATGTCCGAATCTCCGGTTGCTAAAAAAGGAAAATCCTGGACGAATGTGCCGATGCTTTCCTGATGCGCCAATACCCGTTTGGAGCCGAAGATATCGAATCCCCACTTGGAAATTCGCTTGCCTTTGTGCTCATAATTAGTGTTCCAGTCACCGCTGCCTTTTACGGATGACCAACGGCATTGAAGGTTGTTATCGAATTGATAGTCGGCGTGGATGGTATCTCCCGCTACGGTATACGGTTCATAGCCTTGATGAACGTCGTCAGCGGTAATGTCTTGCCCATTCGCCATCACGGTTGCAAAACACCAGCGGGGATCACCGAAGAAGAGGCGCATCATGTCCATGTCATGCGTTCCCAGAACGATCAAATCCTCACCACCCACCCGGCGGTCCTGCTTCCCTTGAAAGCGCACTTCCAAAATATCGCCGAGATAACCGGTATCGATCAATTTTTTCATCAGTAAGAATTGGTCCATATACCGTTTCGTGTGTGCAACGCTGATTTTCACTCCTTTTTCCTTGGCGGCGTTCAGAATATCGTCCGCTTCTTGCGGTGTTTCGGTAATGGGTTTTTCCATGTAAATATGAGCGCCGGTCTCGATCGCGGCCAGTGCCATCTCGCGATGACAATTCGGCTGGCGCGGCGCGATACTGACCAAATCCGGGTTTTCCTTTTCCAGCATTTCATGAAAATCGGGATAGGTCTGTTTCGCTCCACTGCGTTCCGCCGCGCGTTTCAAGCCTTCCGGATTTTCATCGGCGACTGCTACGACGGTAACGTTATCCAGGCCGTTGAAAATCGTATCCAAACCGTGACCATAATCTCCACCGCCGGTCCGGCCAATGACTGCCGCTCGATACGTCTTTTTTGTTGATCCAATCACAAAATTGCTTTGCTGCATGGAAAACATTCCTGCTAACACTCCGCTTGTTCTAAGAAAAGACCGTCGATTCCACCTTGAGTTCATAATCGTCATTCCTCCCTTGCAATGATGACACGAGGTTTGTTCTTCCACTAAAATAATAACTCACCTTACGCACTATTGGAATCAGCCTGCTTCCGTCGTAGCAGTATGGGTAGCAAGGGTAAGCGAAGTCTACCCTTGCCGGTAGGGGCGGTTCGCGAACCGCCCCTACGAGAACGATTCCGCCAGGGCAGACCTGACGTCTTGCCCTGACTACCCTTTTTTGTTTTTCACACTCGTGCGTAAGGTGAGATAATAAATATTATGACGAATATCAGAATTCCTTGAGAACTTTATCCAGTTGCTCTGCGCTTTTAGGTGGTTTCACTTTCCCCGATAAAATATCTTCGGGATCCACTTTCTTCCCGTAATATTGGGTATTTTCTTTGGTTCGTGTGGCAATGACGGTGCCTTCCAAAGATATTCCCGCGAAGAGACCCTGACTGCGGCTGTACGAATAGACTGCCGCCATAGGGGCTACGTCGGCTGAGAGTGACCGTCCTACCGGCCCGGCGGAAACGCTGAGGTCGCTTCCCAGCGCAACGTTTCCTTTTTGCGCAAAAGCCTTTACCGCTTCATCCGTATTGAGCACGATCACGAATTCCGAAACCTGTCCCCCGATTTGCAAACCGAATCCGATTCCACCCGTCCCAATCGCGGAAGGGCCGCTCCAACCCTCTTTGATGCGAGCGATTACGATTCCTTTGCCTACACGTCCACTGAAGATAAAACCGCCTTTCATGACGGTCAGGATCGCCAAGCCGCGTGCATTTTTAACGATCGCAGGTGGGATTGATTGCTCAGGAATCTCTTGAAATCTTTCTAAAATCGTAACCGCTTGGCCGATATCATCCTGTAAACCTTTGGAATGAGATAGACAAGGTGTGTATAGCGACAAGGCTGCAAGAACGGTGACAAAGATCAATACCTGTTCTCTTTTTCCCATGATTTCTCCTTTCCAATCAATATGCAACTTATGAATATTACTGTTTCTTTTTATGAAATTCGATCCAAATCCCGTAATTGATCCCTTCACTGTTCGGTGGCTGAGGTTTGTGAATCTGATAGGTTGTGATTCCAAGTTCCTTCATGAATCCTCGGAGTTTTTCTTCTGTTTCCTGCATATTATACTCCGGGCCGCCTTTTTGTTTCGTACGAACCTTACGGGCTGTTTCCACCGGTAAATTTTCGGAAAGCCCTCTTCCTATACATGCTATTCCACCTGGTTTCAACACGCGATAAATTTCCGCAAAAGCCAGCTGTTGATTTTCCCAAAAAGGAAACGAACCGCGGGAAACAATGATAACGGCATACTCATCCCGGAAAGGAAGCGCCTGGGCGCCGGCGAATACGGCGCTGACTCGATGAGCGACACCTGCCTTCTCTGCATATCGATGAACATAGGGAATAAAAAATGTATTGATATCCGCATTGATCCAAAACAGAGAATCGGTCCGTTTGGCGAGTTCAGTGCTGACGATGCCAGGCCCTCCACCTAGGTCAATTCCAATTCCTTTCTGTTCTTTCAATTGAAATTCTTGTACCAGCCATTCGGCCAACGGAGCATAAACCGGCGCAAGAGCGCCGTTGGTCGCGGTATTCCAGAATCGGTCTGCCCTCTCTTGTGTGTATTCATCATACGATGGAACGGTTAACGGTTCGGAAACAACAGGGATACTGGCAATTAGACTAAACAGGACAAACAACGATGAATACTTCATGGAGATTCCTTTCTTTCAAAAAACAGGACACTGGGAGCGCGGGCATCCTGCCCGCATTTTTTAATGCGAATATTTCTATGTTTTTCCTAATCCACTCTGACGCGATTTTTTCTGCAAATTTGAAAATCATTGCGTTCGTCGGCTGCGAAGCCAAATCCACCCGCTTCCGGCAAGAACGAACGCAAACAAAACAATCATAACATAAATTACACTTTGAACCACAGTGGTGGATGGGTGAGGGACCTCCGGCTTCGGTTCATTCTGCAAAGGGGAGTCTAGGGAAACAGAGGTGGTTTGAATTGTTGTATTGACATCGGTACTCTCGGCTTGCTCACCGAAATCCAACGTGATTTCACTATAGCCGTCAAGAATATTGCCCATAGAATTTGCTGTCTGTCCGAAGAGCGGGCGGGAAGAACCCATCGAGAGGATTTGGCTGATTTCCATCTTGACTCCGGGACTTTCCGCATCGAAGCCGAGTGCGTCAACGACTTTCGCCTGTTCTTTTTGTCCCCAGATCAATGGCAGCATGGTTCCCTGCATCCATTGGCGATCCAAACCGCATTCACAGGATTGGCCGATCACAGAGAGAGTATGATACACGCTGTTTCTTGTTATTTCGTGACCTTTGAGAACTGGGCCAATCTGTCTGCCCCGGCCGTGAAGCACTGCGACATGGGGATCCTGGATGTTTTGACTATCGAGTCCAAGACTCCACAGTAATATTTTTTCTTGAGGGAATTGATCTTGAGAGATTTCGATCATATGGGGGGGATATTCGAGAGGTTTCGGCATCCGGCTCATCACTTTTGCGATTTCCTCGATAGCCGTAGAAACAGCGTTATGAGCCTTTTGGTTTTCATCGTTGTCCTTTCCATGGATCAAAAGTACAACCCCATATGCTTGAATGATGTTGCTCTTGATTTCCTCTCGCACCGGCGATGACACAACTATGTTCATGGATGACCATACCGATTCTTGAAAAGTATCGGCTTCCGTGAGAAAGGGGATGAGCGTCGATTTCTTTTCCGGTGAAACCAGAACAGCGGCTGGATAGGATTGTACTTCCTTCATTCCTGGATAAACCGAAGAGGAACGTTCTTCCCCTTCTTCGATATCGATCAACTCGACTTCGATATTGGAATCGAGGAGTGCCGCAAATGAGATTTGCCGAAACGTTTCCACCTGCTCAGTGGATATATTCTTGTCGTGATAAAAATACAAAGAATAATGAGCGTCATTGAGATCGACAAAACCGGCATCCCGAACATTGTACCGGCAACTTTCCGCCACCGATTGGAATACACTGAAAATAAGAAGTGAAATCGCGATTCGAGCAAATGGTTTCATGGTGATCTCTTAGATTTAATTACCCGTTTTCAGAGCCGTAAGAAACATACGCGCTGCCGCCAGTAAAAGAACGACCGAAAATCCGAACTGGAGTGTCCGATTCGATAAATAACCCGCGATTGAAGCCCCGATATTTGCGCCAATGACACAGGTAATTGACAGTAAAAGAATCACTTTCCAATCCAATGGAATTTCCGGATTGATGTAATAACGAAAAGCGCCCATCAGCGCCATTGGAATCATCACCACCAACGCGGTTCCCTGTGCCTCCTTTTGGGGCATGGAGGCCATCAATGTCAACAACGGAACGACAACGATGCCACTGCCTACTCCAAAAGTCGCGCTGAAAATCCCAGCGAACAATCCCAAACCTAAAAAAAACAAGACAAAATTTGTGGTGAATTCAAATACCATTCCAATACTCCTTGAAAAATTTAAATCGAATGACCGCAAACAGGACAGTGTGGTGAACGTTTGATTCCAATCTTCCGAAACGTCATTTCCCGCAAATCAAAGGTTAACAACGAGCCGGTAAGCGGTGTGCCAAACCCGGCAATCAGCTTGATCGCTTCCATCGCTCCCATACACCCAACACTTCCCAATCCACCACAGCGAGAAACAAGAACAGACGATCCTTTCAACTTTCGCTGCCCTTCTTCCCCGAAATCGGATACCCACATCTGCCATTCATAAATGTTCCTGTCGAGATCGGTTAGATCGACGGAAGGTGCCATTATCATCCTCTACAATCACAACTATATTCAGTTTGCGAATTCCTCAACCACCAGCAATCGGAGACAAGATACTCACGACATCCTGCTTCTTCAACTCATACATCTCCTCGCGAAACACATGTTCTCCGTTGACGGATATCAACACGGTCGAGGATACGTTTCCTTGTGAATCGATTACAAAACTTCGAAAAGGATCTCCGTGTGTTTCTGCAAGGCGGACGATCAGTTCCTGTATACGGCAGGGAGGAATCACCTCGACCTCTTCGGATGCAATACCCACTAAATGTCTGGCCTGTGCGGAATATTCAACTCGGATTTTCATCGGGAATCTCCTTCAAGCAATGTCAGCCGGTGACATTTTTTTATCGTACCTTGTTTGAGAAAAAATACCACGTCGGCCAACATTGTGGTTTCGTGAAGATTATGGGTAATGTGCAGTGTTGTCACACCGGTATGCTCGCGCACAGAATGTAAAAGAACATACATCTCTTCACGCGTTTCGTCGTCGAGTGCGCTCAAGGGTTCATCCAGGCAAAGAATATCCGGTTGCCCACTCAAAGCTCGTCCCAACGCAACCCGCTGTTTCTCACCGCCGCTCAATCCGTACGGCATACGATCCATCAAACGGTTCAATCCCAGTAGTTCTCCCAATTCCTCCACTTTGGCATCGATGACTTTCTTCTCTTGTTTTCGGATGGCCAGCGCGAAAGCCAGATTCTCTTTGACCGACATATGAGTGAACAACGCACCATCCTGAGGGACGAAACCGATGCCGCGCATGCCGGGTTTCAAGCGGGTAACGTCGCGGCCCATCAACTCGATACGGCCACTGGTTATTTTCTTCAATCCGCAAACCGCTTCGAGAATCGTCGTTTTCCCGGAACCGGTTTTCCCCATCAAAGCGGCATATTGGCCTTTGTCGATTTGAAAATGGACCTTCTCCAATGAAAAATTCCCCAGGTGAATCGAAAGGTCGTGCACAGCGATCATCGTTAAAACAACCTCCCGAACGTTCGTTCCGCTCCATAAATACGAACGATAATCAAGACCGCCACTGCGGAAAGTACCATAATCATGGAGACCGCCACCGCCGCTTCGATATTGCCAATGCTCAATTCGAGAAACACCGACGTCGAGAGCACCTCCGTCTTGTTACGAGTCGCACCGGAAAAAATCAAGATCGGCCCGAATTCGCCCAATGAACGCGCCCACGCCAATGTCGCGGCTGTCAACATCCCTCGCTTGGCTTCCGGCAGCACAACCAACCAAAATGCCTGGCTGCGGTTGCATCCCAGCGTTAACGCCACTTGTTCCTGCCGTGGATTGATCTGTTCGAATGTCGCATCCGCGAATAGCATCGCGCCAATCATGACAATGTAAAAACCACCGATGATCCACAGGCAGAGGAGAAAAGGAAAATCTGATTTTTGCTTCATATCAAGTTGAGGATTACTGATTGCGCCATCGAAAACCAACGGATTCGAAACGATCTCTTGACGTTTTCGATCGAATCGCCCGCAACAAACACTCCATCAAATAGCGATGATCGGAATCCATGCTCACGGCAAAAGGTTGAATGGCATTGGCTGCCGGATGATCGATTCGTAGTATATCCAATTGATCTTTCACGTGCGCCGTATTGGCTTCATAAACAATGACAGCGTCAAGCGAACCGGTCCGAATTTGATTGACCAATAAATCCGCCGTGGGGGTACGCGCTACCACATTTTTTGTGACGGCATCGTATAAGGACATCTCTTCGAGTAACCGTTTTGTAAGAGCTCCAAGAGCGCTTTGCTCCTCATTGGCAACACCGATTTTCAATCCGGAAGCCGCCAATTCCTTCATCGCCTGAATTCCTTTCGGATTGCCTTCGGGAACCGCAATCACCATGTCGGTCGCCGAAATATCGATGGAATCCAGAAAGATATCTGCTACTTGTGTCATAAATGATACGTCACAGGCAAAATACGCATCCGGAATCGTGCCGGTTTTCATTTGCCCGACTAATATGCCGCATCCATTATAAGAAGTATTGACGATACATCCCTCCCGTTTTTCAAACTCTTCAATCGTTTCTTGAATCGCTACCCGATTGACCCCTCCGCTGAAAAATACCACTTCGGGTGTCTCTGCCCAAACATCCCCTTTCACCGGATCATAACCGTATTTCTCAAACTCGAGCAATCCCTTATCCCGCGCTGTCAAGTATCGTGCGAATCGCAGTGCCTTTCGGGGATTCGCCGAACTTTGCAATACGGCAATGGTTATTTGCTGCCGGCCCGTATCGAGTTCCGGGACGCGAACAATCTCCAACTCCGGATATTGATTCGCCACCGCATCCCACACAATCCCCGCATCCACGGAACCAATTTTCACATCGTTCGCCACTTCATTGACTGTTGGTTTAAAGACGGTAATGCGGGATTCAAGCGTCCCCCAATCTCCCGAACGTTCCAGAAGCTGTTCCACCGTTCGCCCGATTGACGCCGCGGATGGATTTCCCATCGCGACCTTCACATCGCCTTGCCATAAATCTTCGATCGATTGAATCGATTTCGGATTTCCTTTGCGAACGGCAATCACAGGTGTGATATAGGCTGCCGGTAAGGTTTCCGCAACCAATCCTTTTTCTTTGGCAATTTCAATATACGTTTCATCTCCCGCTAAATATAAATCCCCCTTTTGGGAAACCGTCAAATTATTCAACAAGGTTCCCGAACCACCATATTGCAATTGAATCGGAACACCGCATTCTTTCTCATATTGTTTCGCCGTCGCTTCGACCGGAGGCTTGATTCCAGCCGCACAGTAAAAAACAAGAGATTCTTCCTGCCCAAGGGATGCATTTTCCGTTACGGATTGTTTCTTCTCGTTTTGCTGATAAAAAAGCAATCCGCACAATCCAATCACGACAAGAATCGATAAAATAAAAAAGGTTTTGGCCTGATTCATATCCTTTTCATTCCCAATAAAATTGAACTCTGCTCGTCAATAAAATATTCAACCTTTAACCGAAATCAAGTAAAAAATGAATGAAATTAGTTTCCCCAAGGTTTATCATCGACGATCTGTACTTCTCTTGCCGGTTGACCGCCCATAAACGCGTAAATATCGCCTTGACTCGTCAATCCATTGCTAACGTCAAACCGCAGCACCCGAGTAGTAAATGGATAATTCATAGCACCTTGCGTATCATCTCCGGCCAACCCACCTAATCCTGCTTCATCAAAAGCAGAATCCGCTCCGATGGAGTTCAGCATCCAGTCATCCAACGGCATTTCGTTATAGGAACTAGCATTGTGGTTTCCGGTACTGAGCTCGTATAAAGACAATGTCGTGCCGGGGTCTTGATCACCGGGGACTACAAATTTGGCTTTAAATGGATCGTGCAGCGAGCCGGAGTTGATATAGGAAACCGGTGTCGTCAAACCAATCCAGCCACTAGGGCGGCGTTGAAATCCCCGCCAGCCGTCATGCGGATAAGTATTGTTATCAACTCGATAGGACTCCAACGCCGTGCGAATGCTTTGGAATTCCCCCTGTACTCGCGCCAATTTTGCCCGCGTCTGCGCCTGCAAAAAGTTTGGAACGGCGATCGCTGCCAGAATACCGATAATAGCCACAACGATCAATAATTCGATTAGCGTGAATCCCTTCTTTTTCATCATCTGTATCCTCCCATTCCATCATTTTGTTCCACCGCCTGAGCGTACTACCAGTTCTCCGTTGGATCGCAAACCGTTCGAGGCGTCATATGGGACACCCCATGTTGTATTCGGCATATCTCCGTCCGGCCCAAATCCCAAAATGACCCATTCATTCGTCCGAAGAGGACGAACACCGTGCATATTGGTTGTATTTTGCAGGGGATTGTAAAGTGGAACGTAAAATCCACCGATATCCGCATCGAGAATTTCCAAATCGCCGTAAATATAGGACCGGAAATTGACGTTGTTCCCGCCATGCACATCCACTCCGAACTGTTCAATGAAGGGATCATTAGGAATCGAGGACATATACGAAATGGGGGTTGTCAACGCAGCGAAAACATCCCGCCCCGTTCTTTCCAACTGATTGGATTTAAATCCTGCTCCATTGAAGACTTCCATAATCCGTTTGGTAGCCCATTCGTAGTCGTCATCCCACAAATCGACCAGCATGACATTCTTGTCCATACGCAGCATCTCGACCGCCGTTCCAAGATTTTTCATATCCGCATAACTGCGAGCGATTTTCGCTTTGGATTGCGCATTGAGAAAATTCGGCACGGCGATGGCTGCCAAAATGCCGATAATGGCCACAACGATCAACAATTCAATCAAAGTAAATCCCCATTGAGTATCCTTTATCGATTCCTTTTTTTTCATTCCATACTCCTCAGCAAAAAATGAAGAAGACGGCTTATTTTATCCTATTTTTCATTGGACTTCCACTTTTTTCTTTTTTGTGTGATAGCGGAATCCTCTTTTCCACTCGATTCTTTCCAAATTTCCACTATCGTTTTCACACTGAACTCTTTCGATACGGACATAGAAAAAACCATGAACATGAATTGGAATCGAATAATCGATCAACTCCCCGGTGTTTATTTATCAGATCAACACCCACCCGGCTCAGGCATTGCGGTCAGCGTTGAAAAAAAGACAAACGACTCTTGGACAATTCATGCTGCGCGCGAACAGGGTGATAATTTTAAAGTGGAAACATACGGCCCTTATCCAGCGAGCCGTCTGTATGAGAAGCTGAAGGAACTGTATCGCGAGATTGGTTATACCCCCCAGTTGAATGAAGAAGAATTGCAGAAACTTGGCCTCCCCAGTTCCCAAGATGTCTTCTCCCGACGTGTTTTTGAACATCTGCCCGGTTTGTATATTGGTGCACAGCAAGTTGCGGAGAGCGGCATGGATTGGGAGATTCACTATTCGGTACAAAAAACACCGAAACGGGCGTATACCCTCTTTTCGTGCAGCGCTCGCAGTGATGATGATTTTCTCGCTGAACCGGAAATCGAAGAGTTGGGTGTATTTCCTTTGCATGATTTACTTGAAGAGTTACGGATTTATGGATTTTATCCTGACGACTATGCCGAGTTATGTGTACTCCACGCCGATTCTTGGCAGGAGGTTCTTCAAGAACTTCCCGGCCGTCGCCTCGAAAAACAAAATCCGGAAGAAAACGGTTGCGTCGTCTCTCTTGTCCCGCAAACCGGTGAGACCTGGACGTTGTTTTATGCTGTACCTAAGGGAACAAACACTTACCGAATCCATGAACTGGCGAATTTATCCGCAAAAGATATTTACAAAAAAATATACGATTTGACCGGTGGACTGCTCACTTCCGAAGACCGGAAAACAACAAAACTACCTTCCTTACTCGATATCTATAGTGAGACGCTCACCAAAAAAATGAAAGGTGACTATATTGGGACTGTCCCCGGAATCAATCATCGCAACCGTTATAACGAAACCTATTTCTCGATGCAAACAAGTAAGGATGATTCCCGACTTTTCTTTTTTGTTTCGGCCGAGGAACTGATTACACTTGGAAAAAGCGGGCGAAAGATCGCCGTACACAAACTCGGTCCCTACAAAGAAGTCGATTGGGGGAAATGTATACATGATCTCGAACATTATATCGATGTACTGGAATTAATTATTACCCTAGACGAATCAAAATCGGAGGAAGTGAGAAAATTATCGAAAATCATCAAAAAAACGGCACATTTGGATGACTGAAAAAAAACGAATGGAAACCCGCATTCAGAAGGCATGGATTCAAAAACAATAGCGGTTCATCTTTGACTCGATTCCTACTTCGCCCCGGTTTGTGTTTGTGCGGCACTGTCCAGGTCGATATTGATGTTTTCGATATGAAGCAGGTCTTTCAAACGTTGTTCTTCCGCATCTTGTTTTTGAATATCGCCGATTTTTTTGTAAAGGGCGATGAGATGGGCGGAAACAGAGGGATCGTTGGGAAATTGATCGCGAAGATGCTCGGTCTTTGCGATTGCCTCTTTCAATTTTTTTTGCATATAGAGCACTCGTATCCGTGAGAGCTCATAACGTGGAACATTGGGATTCATGCTGATCGTTCGTTCCAGTGATTTCATCGCTTTGTCGACGTTTTTGTTCTTGAATTCGAGATTGGCGTCGAGAAACCAGTATTGGGAAATCTCCGAACAAAGAGAGCGAATGTTATCGAGGTATTGGCGACCCTGAGAATATGTTTTTTCCCGGATGATCCAGCGCGCAAACGCAATTTGATGGGGAATGAATCCTCGTGATTTTTCTTTGGCAATGGTCTTCAGGCGTTCATTGAACTTTTGGGGATCGAAGTCCACGTCCGGTTTGTCCATCAAAATTGCACCGGCATTGAGCGCCATATATTCCTTCCCGAACTCGGCAGATTTCTTTGCTGCATCGGAAAGAAGAATATTCAATGAGCGCGGATAAATCGCAATACAAATCCCTTCGAGAATCTCCGGTTCGGTCAACAAATGGGGAGCTGAAGCAATCACACTTTCCGCATAAAACTGCCCTCGTGTTGAATCCCAACCGGTGAGGAGAGAAATATTGTGAAGCCCCTGACCGGTGTACATTTCTCCTTGGCAAAAGACAACCGGAATTTTTTCTTTTAGATAGTCCCGCACAACATCTTTCGTACCAACGAAGGGAACAATTTGATAGGGAGTACCACTAATCAGGATCGTAAAAAATTCATCACAGCGCAGTTCCCGTCTTGGGGAAGTACCTAACTGGCTGTTGATCGTGGCAAACGATACTCGATCACCCCAATGATTCATGATCTCGGAAATGACGAAAGGGGGATTGTACTGGGGATAACGGGATAAAAACGGGGAAATTTTATAGGCGATTTGAGGAAAAGGATCAATATTCTTTTTTCGGTTTTCCTGAAAACGTTTCCCGACTTGCGCTTGATAGGAATTGGGATATTGTTTTTGAAGTTCTTGATAGAAGGCTTCCGCTTCCTCATATTTTTGAATTCGAATGGAATATTCCGCTAATTGAGACAACACTTGATAATTTCGAAAGGTCGGAAAACTTTTCCGTAGCGTTTTCAGCGGTTCGATGGCTTGTTCTATTTGATTCAATCGCCGATAGAGTGTGGAGAGTACATAATATTCCTCAGGTTTCGCTTCTTGCCGTTTCACGGAATCATTCAACGTTTCGATTGCATTTTTAATGTCGTGAGACAGAAGAAACAAATATACCTTGGCCAAATGATCGATGCCTTGAATGGATTCGATGGTCTGCCGTTGTTTTTCACGTGATGCTTCAATGAGATTGATGAGATCATCATTGGGAGCAAGCATTCCGCCGACGACAACACGCGAATCCTGGACGGAACGGGCTTTCTTTTTATACCCCGCTTCTTCGTCCAATTTTCCCTGGTGTTTGCGCAATAGGGCGAGTGCCTGATAAAAATCCCGATTGGGTTCTACTTTATCCTTGTAGGTTTCCAAGATTTTAGCGGCTATGTCCAATTCCATCAGCTGCAAGGCATAGGAAGCCGTTTCCGCCAACAAATAGGGGTCTTCGTAGAGTAAAGGAACGATACGAGCCAACTGTTGACGGGCGGAATCCTTCCGATCCCGGACCAAATCGATTTTGATTTTCAAGTTCAAGGCACGGACATCGTTCGGATCGGATTGCAACAAATCCGTCACCATCGTTTCCGCTTTATCTCCATCGCCGGTAAGAAGGGCAAGTTTTGCCAGGTCGATCGTTAACCATCGTTCCAACAATTCGTCGCCGAGATGTCCCTGAGCCTGTTCCAGAAATCGTTCCGCTTCCGCCAAGCGGCGTTCCCGGGCATAGAGAATTCCCAACACATAATTGGAGTAAACGCTAAGTCTATTGTTGGCAAAGTCATCATAGAGAACATAATAAGCGGTTGCCATATCATCCGCTTTCAGTGCAAGCAGAGATAGAACTTTTGGGAGTGTATTCGATTTGTTCTTTTCGACATAGCCGATAATTTTTTCCCGAACGGATTTACGTTTTCCTTTTTCGATGTCTTGAGCATATTCAGTAAACGGAGAACCGATTGCCGTTCGTTTTTCCTTGGCCGGTTCGAACATAATCGTACCTGAAATAGTGGAAAAAAAGGCAAGGCATAATTCCCGCGCCTGGTTCGACAGACCTTTCGATTCGAGAATACCGGCCACAGAAGACGCCAATTCGATACGAGTATTGAGATTGACAGAGTGAGAAAGAATTCTATTTCTTGCGGCGTTCAATTCCTCCAAAGTCAGTTGTGTTTGAGTAGGAAGTTCCTTCGCCAAGAGGCCGTCGCCTACAAAATTCATAAAGAGCGCGATCAATAAGATTACAGTGGAGGAAAGGAAAAGATGTGTTCTCATCATAACCGTACAATTTCTATTTTCTTTTTGATGGATTTGGACACAAACCGAATCTTCGAACATTGTCCATGATGTTCGCCAATACCCCTGTTTATCGATTTGATTCGTTTCTCAATCAAGAGGAAGTCCGTATTCCTTCAATACGTTTACCATTCGTTTTTCATTCGTTTCCGACATAGGAACCATTGGAAGGCGGAATTCTCCGCAATGAGGAAGACCGTATTCCGGATGTTGACTCAAAAGATTCACGGCTGTTTTCACTGGAATCGGATTGGTTTCATAGAACAATGCCTGATTGACCGGCGTTAATTTCCGGTGGAGGGCCAACGCTTCTTTTGTATTGCCATTGAAATAAGCATGGACCATCGCTCGAAGAGCTTTCGGCACGATATTCGCCGCCACGGAAATCACACCCGCGCCGCCAACAGAAAGAATGGGCAGAGTAAAACCGTCATCCCCCGACCAGACGTAAAAATCATCGTCTGTCAAACGGGCCACTTCGGAAATTTGTGCAATGTTGCCGCTAGCTTCTTTTACTCCAATGATGTTTTTTTCCTGCGAGAGTTTCACCATGGTGTCTATCGACACATTCACACCGGTTCGGCCTTGGATGTTGTAAGGAACTTGAGGAATATCGACTTCCCGAGCAATTTTGCGAAAATGCTCCAAAATGCCATTTTGAGTCGGTTTATTGTAATAGGGAGTGATCAACAAAGCCATATCGGCTTGCGCTTCTTTCGCCGCTTTGGTCAAATCCAGCGCTTCCTTTGTATTGTTACTCCCTGTTCCCGCCATCAGAAGAGGATACGGATTGGAACCTCGTGCTTTGCGGATATAGTTACTGGCATGGCGAATGATCTGTTTATGTTCGTCGTGAGTAAGAGTGGCGGATTCGCCCGTAGTCCCGCAAACCAAGATGCATTCTGTCTCGGCCTGGATTTGAAAATCAATCAATTTTTCCAATGCCGGAAAATCAATGGCATCATTTTTGAACGGAGTGATTAAAGCGACGGCTGAACCTTTGAACATTGGCACAAACCCTTTCTGTTTGGATATTTCTTGTATTTCATGGTAGAAATCATCTTTCCCTCTGTCAACCATACAAAAAAACAGTTACATTATAATGTGGTAAATCCTTTAGACTTGCTATTATGTCCTCTCGTCACTTTTTGAGGTATTATAGCAATAAAAAAGTATTTCGAGAGAATGGGAAATCCGGCTTCACGATGACAAATTATCCTTCTTTTCCTAATTCAACAGAAAATCTTGCATTTGAACCGGAACTGTATCATGGAAAAAAAGTTTTGGTAGTGGATGATGACAAGGCGATTTGCAGTTTGATTCGTGAATATCTATCCCACATGGGAATGGAATGCACATCGACTTCGATCCCTCGGGAAGCCGTCGATTTGATTCATAAGAATGAATATGACGTGATTCTAACGGATATCTACATGCCGGAGATCACGGGCCATGAAATTCTATCGCGTGTTTTAAAGGAATTGCCTCATACGCCGGTTATCCTGATGACCGGAAATCCTTCCTTACAAAATTCTATCGAAGCAATCCGGCTGGGTGCATATGATTATTTATTGAAACCGTTCAAGATGAATGGAGTAGAAGTCACCATCGGACGGGCGTTGCATCACCGGAAACTGGTCAAAGAAAATCTCGCCTATCAGCAATATTTGGAAACTCAAGTCGAAGAACGAACGAAAGAACTGAGTAATTTTCTTTTTCATGCAGTTCAATCGCTCTCCCTGGCTCTGGAAGCTCGAGATCCCTATACGCAAGGGCATGGTTATCGAGTAAGCCAGTTGGTCATACGAATGGCAAAAGAACTGGGAGTTCCACAAGAAGAGCATCAATCTCTAAAATTGGCGTCTCAACTCCATGATATCGGAAAAATCGGCATTCCCGATTCCATCCTTTTAAAACCGGGAAAATTGACCACCAATGAATACGATTTGATGAAGGATCATGTCTATATCGGTTATAGGATTCTGTCTCCGATTCCTTCTTTGAAGGAAGTCAGCCGTTATGTGTATGAGCATCATGAGCGTTTGGATGGAAAGGGATACCCTCGCGGGCTTGTTGGAGATCAAATTCATTTCAACAGCCGCATTTTGATGGTATCCGAGGTCTTCGATGCATTGGCGACGGAACGGACCTATAAACCGGCTTGGCCTCTCGAACAAATCAGGGATTATTTTACCGAAAACTCCGGTTTGGCTTATGATCCGGAAGTTGTGAAAGCCCTTCTTTCCCGTTTGGATCAGGAAGGAGATGAGATCATCCGCATGTTTATGGGAGGTTTCTCTGAAGAAAGCGCTCTATCCGATTGACGGCTTCGCGAATATCGTCCAATGAGGTTGCATAAGAACAACGTACATGTCCCTCCCCACATTCACCGAAAGCCGTACCGGGAACAACGGCCACTTTTTCCTCCTCCAAAAGACGTTTTGCAAACTGTTCCGAAGTCATCCCCGATTTCCGGATGGAGGGAAAGACATAAAACGCTCCTTTCGGCTTCATGCACGTCAATCCGAGGCGGTTGAAATGATTGGTGATGAAACGCCTGCGCATATCATATTCCTGCCGCATCCGTTCGACTTCTTCGTCTCCGTTTTTCAACGCTTCGATCGCGGCAAATTGAGCGAGTGACGAAGCGCACATAATGCTGTATTGATGAATTTTTGTCATCGCATTGACGACATCTTTTGGCCCCGCCACAATACCGAGCCGCCAACCCGTCATGGCCCAGGCTTTGGAGAAACCGTGAAGAAGGATTAATTGTTCCCTTAGTTCCGGAATGGAAGTAAAGGAGACTCCTTCTTTTTCATAGCTAAGTGGCAGATAGATTTCGTCACTGACCAGAAATAAACCATTGCGAAGAGCAAAATCGGCGATGGCTTCGACATCTTCTTTTTCCAATGCCGCCCCGGAAGGATTGTTCGGATAATTGACCATGATCATTTTCGTTCGCGGGCTTAGTGCTTCTTCCAGCTGTTCCATACGGGGTTTGAAACCGTTGTCCAGGCCGGTCGGGATCCGAACGGCTTTCGCTCCTGTCAAGATGGCCAAGGGGGCATAAGATACGAAAGAAGGATCAATGATGATCGCTTCGTCTCCGGCTTCCAAAACGGCACGGCAAGCGAGATCCAAGGCTTCGCTGCCTCCGACAGTAATCAGAATTTCCGCCAGTGGATCATATTTGCATCGGTGGACCCGTTCGAGATAGGCGGATATTTCCTCACGTAGTTCCGGCATACCACTATTCGAAGTGTAGGATGTATGCCCGACTTCAAGGGAATGAATACCGGCTTCACAGATATGCCAGGGAGTGGGAAAATCCGGCTCCCCAACGCCGAGGGAGATCACACCGGGTGTATTCGCCACTAAATCGAAAAATACGCGAATTCCCGAAGGTGGCAAATCGAGCACCTGCCGGTTGATTCTCTGTTTTGGATGATAGATCGGTTCCACAACTGCTGGTTTCATGCTTTTTTTCCCTTGTTATTACGAACTGACCGGAATACGTTCCCGTTCCGTATGTTCCACCAAAATGGTTCCCAATTCCTTATATTTTTTTAGCAGAAAATGAGAGGCGGTAGAGCGCACATTGGGCAAGACGGAAAGTCGTTCGATCACAAAATCTGCGATGTCACGCATGGTTTTGCCTTCGATAACGACCAGTAAATCATACCCGCCGGAAACCAAATAGACAGATTGCACTTCCGGAAATCGGTATATGCGTTCGGCAATTTTGTCGAAACCATGACCTCGTTCCGGTTGAACGGATACTTCGATCATACAGACAACCTTATCTTGCATGGCTCGTTCCGGATTGACGATAGCCTTATAACCGAGAATGATCCCATCTTTTTCCATGCGATGGATTTCTTCTTGCACGATTTCTTCTTCTTCGTCGACCATCACGGCAATATCCGCCGAGGTAATTCGGGCATCGCGAGCGAGTACATCGAGTATTTTGGTACGCAAGGGCATGAGATTCCCTCTTTTATTATCAATGTCTATTCCCTTCTGACGTAAATGAAGTTGACACATTCAACGGAAGGGTAAAAATGGATAGTATAACTCATTTTTCTTTTCGGTAACAATACTTTTGTTGAATTCTTGTGAAAATACTAAGATCACTGACATGAATGCCCACGTCCCTGACATAGACATAAAATTAAATCTATTCATAAAATCCTATTCATATCCAGTAGATCATAAAGAAGAATGGAGAGAAAACACTCAAAAAACAACACAAGCTTATAGTTCACAGACATACCTCATAGTCGAAAATGACATTTCAGTTTGGATTGGGGAAATGTGCAGAAATTAAATCGATAGTCTTGTACTCGCCGCATGGGGAAGTGGAAAAATATCAGGTGGATAGAATCGATCAAGTTATACAACTGTTTGAAGGAACTGGAAAGCCAATTCCTGATGAGAATTGAACTATTATTCCCTATATTTATTTTGTTTGTTGATTGTGGTTTCTCTTTCAGCATTTCATACTTGGCGATAGCATGTATTTGATTGATCATTAGAAATTTTGACAAAAAATATGCGAAAGAACCCTTGACAGGTCTTATTCACATATGAGAAAATGCCCATGTTTTGTGGAGTAATCCCACTGATTAATCCAAAATATGTAAGGGAGGAAGAAAATATGAGAAGGTATCTGATAGTAGGATTGGCTGTAGCGCTTTTTGCGTGCCCCGGTTTCGCGCAACAAGTGGGAATTTTCGAAAACCAAGTCACTCTAGACAGCGCCCATAACGACCATGTAGCTGTACCGGGAAGCATAACAGAGGCGAATGGGGTCTATACGATTACCGGAAACGGTCACGACATTTGGGAAGAAGGCGATGAAGGATTCATTGCGTATAATACGTTGGAAGGCGCCAACTCCATTTCCGCCAAAGTCAAGTGGATCCAGGCAAAAGGCGGAGACGCCGGCGGCAATGATTGGGCCAAAATTGGCGTGATGGTGCGTGAAAATGGCGATGATCCTGCATCCAAGCATTATTGGATTGAAATGCGATGCGGTGCAGGGGATCCTGCCCTAGGAGACCGTACTGACGCGCAGTGGCGTGATGAAACCGGATCGGCCTCGGGAAATGTCCAAATATTCGACCCAGATGGGAACGATATAGCAAGTGAAGACGGGATCTGGCTGCGTGTCACACGCAATCCGGCAAATAACGTTCTCGTGTCTGAATACTCTTATGATGGGATGAAATGGAATTTCGCGAATGCCCGTACGGTTCCTATGCAACCGGAAGTGGCGTATGGTATAATCATCACTTCTCACACCGATGATGATCAAATGGTCATAGCGGAAGTTTCGGATGTAAATATCGGTCCAACCGCTATTTCAGTTCCGCCCAAACCGGATGATTTTGAGGAACGAACGCTTAGTGACATCTGGACCGCTGTCAATCTCGGTACAGGTCCGAAAAAAGGAGATGGCCCATCCAGTGGTAGTGCCCGGCCGAGAGATGGTGAGATTCAAATAACCAATAACGGTTGGGATGCGTGGGAAGATGATGACGGTATGGGCTTTATCTATCAAGTCGTGGCAGGAGATTTTGATGTTGCCTTGAAAGTTGCTGGTTTCGATGGTGATCTTGACGGAAATCCAGGAACGAATCCCGATCCAGACACTGGAGGAGGAAATCAGTGGGAAAAAGGCGGAATTATTTTCCGTCAATCGCTCGATGCCGGTGCTCCTTATGTAAGTTCTATGATTTCAAGGTCTTATGGTCTACGTGCCCAGTATCGTTTAGAACAAGGCGGTTCTACGGATCGCTCACGCCGTGGCAATGACGGTATGGGACCGAAAGCAGGCTGGTGGGTACGGCTTATAAGAACCGGTGATCAATTCGAAATCCTCTGCGCCGAATCAAAAGATGGGCCTTGGCTCCCACCCGATGACAATATGGACCGGCACTTGCCGGATAACACTTTGGTGATATCTGATCCCGCATTTTTAGGAATTGGCTATACTCCGCACTCCACTGACAATGAGGCCGTCTTTGAAGGAACTGGAATATTTGATGACTTTATTGTCTATGAAGCCGCTCAACCGCTCGAAGGTTGGGAAATGGATCATGGCAATTGGGTCGTTGAAGACGGTGTCTTGAAAATGACCGCAGAAGACGATACCGATCCGAAACACGCCTGGGTGCCGATCAATATCACTCCGGATTATACCGTACAGGCTGATATGATGATCGTCGACTGGCTCGATGGTGAAGATATGAGCCGTGCCGGTATCGGTGTACGAATCCAACCCGGTGATGAAGTGCAAGGACTTAACCTTCTCTTCCACAATTCGATCGGTCAGGTGCAATTCCTCAACGACAAACGGGGATGGGGACCGCAAGAAGCCATTCCTTGGGTTCCTGGCGCATGGTATACACTGACCATGTCGATCAATGGAAACGTGATGTCCGGATCCGTTGCCCCTGCAGGCGGTACTTCTCCTGGTTGGATGATGGCCGATTGGGATGGTGGCAGCACTGATCCACGGCCCGAAGGCTTCCCCGGTGTTGCCGGAAATTCGAATTTGGGCGAAGTATGGTATGACAACTTCAAAGTGATCCAAGATGGTCAAGTCGTCTTCTCCGACAACTTTGAAGATGCATCCTCCACCCCGAGTTGGGAATTGATGAAGTAACATTCTTGTTTCTATAACTTTTATTCATTATGCAATATAGCCACCCGGAAACGGGTGGCTTTTTTTCTTTTTAGCAATATTGGGCAATTAGACACAGGAATGTCTCACCAATTAATTAAAATCGTGCAATCACATAGGATTGCCCCTACAATTAATATGTAGGAAGAGACCTGCTTACCTCCCCGAAGTCTAGAGAGTTCCACACAAACTTGACTAAATTGATCAACTTACCCTTGTATTTAAATCCTTTTTTGATATACAATGGGCTAACAGTTTATTAAATTCGAGGTGAACATATGAAAATTACATTTATCTTCGATGATATCATACTACTCCATCAACCACTTGGAGCAGGTTATATCTCCTCCGTATTGAAGGAAGCCGGGCATGAGGTGTCAGCGATCAATATCGATCAAAGTCCGGATTACATCGAAGAAGTGAAACAACACTCGCCGGATATTCTCGCCTACTCGGTCGCATCCAGCCACGCACCTCGATATGTCGAAGTCAATCGCAAAATCAAGAAAGAGCATAAAGCATTCTCCCTATTTGGTGGCCCTCATCCCACTTTTTTCCCGCAAATGATCGAAGAAGAAGGTATCGATGCCATCTGTACCGGAGAGGGCGAATATCCAACGTTGGAAATGGTTACCGCCATGGAAGAAGGGAGAGATTTTACCCATGTTGACACCATGGCCTTCAATATCGATGAAAAAATCATTCGCAATCCCACCCGACCCTTCATCAACAAAGAAGGGCTGAGTGATGTGCCGTTTCCTGATCGCGAACTGATTCGCGATTTTCCGGTGTGGAATCACCGCACCGGGTATATTATGGCCGGCCGTGGTTGTCCTTACGACTGCACGTTTTGTTTCAACCGCATGTCCCGCGATTCGCAGGAAGGCCGCTGGACGCGCCACCGCAGTGTTGACAATGTCCTCGCTGAACTTCATTGGCTCAAAGATACGTATAAAGTGATCTATGTTGCCTTTCAGGACGACACCTTTATCCTGAATCGGCGTTGGCTGAGAGAGTTTCTCCCGCGTTATGCAAAAGAGATCGCTCTTCCCTTTATTTGTAATGTTCGAGGTGACTTGGCTGATGAAGAACAAGTGCGTTTGCTGGCCGAAGCCAATTGTGCCCGGGTAGCGATGGGACTCGAATCAGGCTCGGATGAACTGCGCCGGAAAATCCTCGCGAAAAATATTTCTACGGAACAGATTATCGAGGCATGTGATTTGTTCAACCAACACGGAATCAAAGTCTGCGGCCACAATATGTTCGGTGTGCCGGGCGAAACTGTGGAGACTGCATTGTCCACCATCGAAATGAATATTCGCGGCAGAACTCATATCAATTTATTCTACTTTTTTGCACCCTATCCCGGCACAAAATTAGGACAAATCGCGCAAGAATGCGGATTCAGCGGTGAAGTCGAAGATATCCCACGTGAATATCAAGATCGTCTCGCATCGACAATCCAACTCGATAACAAGGAAATCATCGAGAAAATCGGCCAATGTGCGCACCTATTTGTAAGTTACCCAAGGCTTTATTGGTTAACTAAGGTAATGATGAGGATTTTACCGACTAAGCACCTAAAATTGATGCTGCTCAGTTGGGTATACCGTTTGAAACAGGAAATGGCCAAACGCGGGAAAGCGGGGCTACCCTCCCTCTGGCACCCTCCCGAATTTATCGAAAAGGCAATCGTTTCAGAACAACCGGATATCACTATCCAACAAATTGCCCGTGAAATTCGGCGTGAAAAAGCTGCATGATCAATGATTGTGCAGACAGGATGTCCGCACCACAATAAAAACAACAACAAAGGGCGGTTGAGAAACCGCCCTTTGTTTTTTTATCCGGATGATAAATCTGGAACTTATGCCGCTCCGCGGTGTTTGTGTTGTTCACGGCGTACTTCGACGATCTCCACTGCAATAGACGGCGGAACCGGCTCATAATGTTCAAAATGCATTGTGAAAGACGCTCGACCGGACGTAATTGTACGCAACTCGGTGGCATAGCCGAACATCTCTGCCAATGGAACCATACACCGGACAATTTGCACATCGCCGTTGGTGTCCATACCTAATATGCGGCCGCGTTTACCGGAAAGATTCCCGTTTACCGTACCGGCATATTCAGCGGGGGTCGTGACGTATACTGACATGACCGGTTCGAGTAATTGGGGCTTCGAACGCATGAATGCTTCTTTAAAAGCCTGGCTGGCACATATTCGGAACGCCCGTTCGGAAGAATCGACTTCGTGAAAGGAACCATCGAAGAGAGTCACTTTCAAATCTACGACCGGATAGCCGGCATACACTCCTTGGCGCATTGAATCGAGTATTCCTTTTTCGACCGCGGGGATATACTCACGCGGGATCGCGCCTCCGACGATATTATTGATGAATTCAAATCCCTCTCCGTGCTGGACCGGTTCGACTTTGAATTCGACATGGGCAAATTGTCCTTTACCACCGGTTTGCTTCACCAAACGATGATTGATTTCGCTTTCTTTGGTGATTGTCTCCCGGTAAGCAACTTGAGGCCGGCCGATATTCGCAGCAACACCATATTCGCGTTGCAGGCGGTCAACAATGATGTCCAAATGCAACTCTCCCATACCAGAAATAACCGTTTCACCTTCTTCCACACCCGACTCAACGAGGAATGTAGGATCTTCTTCCGCCAAACGCGACAAACCGATCCCTAACTTATCCCGATCCGTTTTCGAAGCCGGTGTGACACTCACAGAAATAACCGGTGAAGGAAACTCGATCGCTTCGAGGAGGATGGGATGGTTCGGATCACAGATTGTGTCTCCTGTAGTCGTGTCGCTCAACCCGATGGCGACTCCAATATCGCCGCAGAAAATCGCGTTTCGCTGTTCCTGTTTATTGGCATGCATTTGGAGAAGACGGCCGACACGGACTTTTTTGCCTTTTGTGAAATTCAACGCCTGAATACCATTCCGCATCACACCGGAATACACACGGAAATACACCAATTTTCCCATATGTTTATCGGTGACAACTTTAAACGCCAACGCTGCGAGTGGTTCTTCATCTGCCGGATCACGCTTCACTTCTTTATCTTCATGCATACCAATAACCGGAGGCAAATCGAGGGGAGACGGCAGAAAATCGACAACCGCATCGATCAAGCGTTTTACACCTTTGTTTTTGAACGCCGCACCGCAAAGAACCGGTACAATGTTTCTTGCTAAAGTAGCTCGACGTAACCCTTCTAAAAGTTCTTTTTCCGTAATTTCTTCCCCAACGCAGTATTTCTCGAGAAGATGTTCGTCCACTTCGCTCGTTTTTTCCACTAAATGTTTATACCAACGGTCCCGTTCTTCTTGAAATTCTTCCGGAACCGGTTCATCGTGACGTTTTTCACCGGCTACATCGTCGTAGTAATGAGCGACATTATGGATCAAGTCGATAACAGCCACCATTTCCCCCTCTTTCATCATTGGAACGACAACGGGAACCGGATTTGCGCCTAATTGATCTTCGATCAATTTCACAACGCGGAAAAAGTCCGCACCGGCGCGGTCCATTTTATTGATATAAGCAATGACAGGGACTTCATATTTCTCGGCTTGTCGCCAGACTGTTTCCGACTGCGGTTCCACTCCGCCAACAGCACAGAACAAGGCGATTGCACCGTCCAACACGCGTAGTGACCGCTCCACTTCGACTGTAAAATCGACATGCCCGGGGGTATCGATAATATTGATTCGATGTCCACGCCAAAAACAGGTAGTGGCGGCTGAGGTGATGGTGATGCCGCGTTCTTTCTCTTGCTCCATCCAGTCCATCGTCGCGGCGCCTTCATGCACTTCCCCCATTTTGTGCGTTTTTCCCGTAAAATAAAGAATTCTCTCTGTGACAGTGGTTTTGCCGGCGTCGATATGCGCCATAATCCCGATATTTCGTACGTTTTCCAAATTTACTTGTCGTGTCATGTCTTTCTTTTCCTCTTTAATTATTCGTACAAACTTGTATTCAATAGTTTGACATTGAACCGTTACAGTTATATGAGTTCTTTGTTTCAAATTCGCACGTCAAGTGCGTCCTCTTCCAGATCCTCTTCTCCGGATCAATAGAATTCGCACGCCTATTCTTCATGCCCTGCTTTCAGCGGCATGACATAACAACCCATTGGCTCCCTTGTATTCAAAAATATAAACGCTGGTAGATGAAAACCTTCAGGGACTCCCCCCCGTGATCAGCCCTTACAGCAGTAGACTACCCAATCAAAATCATATACTGTAAATCAGCAAAACAGTGAAGAAGTGTAACTCCCAATTCAAGAATGTCAATAAAAATTCCAGATATTTTGCCATTTCGGTTCATTTTAACCGTATGAAAACAAATTCAATTTGGATTGTTCATCAAAGAAGTGTGACAGAAATTCACTCTTTATTCCTGGAATCGAAATGTTATCAATCGACTGAAATCAATTCTTATGTTTAAAGCAGAAAATGAGGAATACCATTGCAATTCGGAATCGTCATCCCTTCCAGGAATGAAAAACAAAATATTCGGGATTGTTTAGACAGTTTAAGCGAATTTATCACTCACGGAGACCCGGTGATCGTGGTAGACGCCAGTTCTGACGATCAAACCTCTTCTATTATAGCACAGAGCGGAGTCCGTGTCCTCGCTTCTTCATTCTCTGCACGCGGACTTGCCGCTGCCGAAGGAGTAAAACAACTTCTCGCCGATTATCCTGCAGTAGAGATTATCATTCTAGGTCATGCAGACATGCGTTTTCCACAGACCGCTAGAGAAACTCTATGCGCTGCTCTCGAGCGGTATCCGGAGGCGGCCGGCGGATGTTTCGGCCATCGAATTCATGCCGATTCCTTTCCTTTCAGGCTTCTTGAATGGGGAAATCGCTTCCGAGCGAAGTACCTTCAAATTCCTTATGGCGATCAAGCGCAATTTTTTCGGCCACAAATAGTAAACAGTTGCGGGGGTTTTCCCCAGCAGGAATATCTCGAAGATGTCGAACTTTCCTTGCGCATGAAAAAAAGTGGAAAATTACTCTACCTGGATTGCCCAGTGACTGTTTCCTCGAGGCATTGGAAGAAAGGGATTCTCCGAACGACTCTTCGGAATTGGCGGATTGCCTCTCACTATATCCTCACCGGTAAGATACACGATTTGTGCCGCGAACTTTCACGATGATCAAATAGCCAAGTAGTTCAATATTATTTTCATTGTGCAGACAGGATGTCCGCACCACAATTATCGGCTGTCCGCAAAAAAAAGAATCATCTCTGATTTCATATGACATCGAATCATGGAAATTCCATAAAAATTACCAAAACCGGATATAAATACATGCCATAATTAAGGCGCCGATCCCCCACCACAACCAAAGGTTGACATACCAGGCAACCCGTTCTTCAGATTGCACCATGGAACGATCCCACATGTTCGCTTCCGGTGTTCGGCGGCTAAAACACAAGGAAAGGATCAGTAGTAGCATCGCCGAGAGGACAAGAATCGCTATGATAGCGGGGCTTAGAGCGGCAACGATCAAGATCGGAACGATGAACAAGACTGCAAATAATAAATTCCTTTCATTCGAACCTTTGCCGGAGTAAATGATCATCAACGCAATAGATATGAGAGTGATCGCGCCGGAGAGTACCAACGGATTGGAAAGATTTGCGGGCAGAAATTCGATCCCTGCATCGGCCAGAATGGTTTTTAGAATAATGAATGGGATCGTCAAAATGGAAAACCAAATGCAAATGAGCGCTCCGCGTTCAGACGCTTTTTTCCATAATGCCCCGGCAAGAAACACAATGACAACCGGTGCAGCGAGCGGGCACCAGATATCTTGCGCATAGCGAAACAGGTTTTCCCACTTCATGACCAACGGAGCGATCATGGCACCGATCAACAGAGCGATTGCTCCGGACCAGCGGCCGATCCGTACGAGCCTTTCTTCCGACCAATCTTTTCCAAATCGGCGTTGGATAATATCCAGCGTCACCAGTGTCGAAGTGGAATTGACGAGACCGGAGATGGTGGACATAATCGCGCCGACAATGGCGGCCGCCACCAGACCTCGCAGGCCGGTAGGAACCACTGTACCGACCACCATCGGATAGGCGGCGTCGGCGTGGGCCAAATCCGGATTGATGACACGGTAAACCATCCCGGGAAACGTTGTTGCCAGCGGGAGCAAAATCTGCAATCCTACCGCCACTAGGATTCCCATTTTCGCATGCCATTCGTTACGGGCAGCGAGACAGCGTTGATTGATATATTGATTGTTGGCGTAATACCAGAGATGGACGGTCAAGAGCATGATGGCCAAGGCAGTCCAAGGCACCTCGTGATCGGCGGGGGTAATGAGATGAGATTGAGTTCCCTCACCGAGAATGGCTTGAAAATCCCACCCGATCATGGACATACCGGAAAAGAAAACATACAACCCGCCCCCCATCAGCAAAATGCATTGGAAGGAGCTGGTCCAGGCCACTGCCGTCAATCCCCCATATACCGTATACAAACCGGTGACCAGTGCCAATACCCAAACTGCCACGAGTTTATCGAATCCCCACATAATTTCCAGCGCAAATCCGCCGGTGTAGAAAACGACCGCGAAGTTGACAAGCACATAACTTGCTATCAAGAGGCAGGCATAGAGGGTTCGAGTCCGGCCGCCAAATCGCCTTTCAAGATATTCCGGCATCGTTGTGACACGATTGCGGATATAGAGCGGGATAAAGATCCATAGCAAGACCGTCAAAGCCGGAAACACCGACCATTCCCAATTGGCAACGGGCATACCAAGTTTGTAGGCGTATCCCACTTCGCCGACGAATTGTTCGGAAC
This sequence comes from uncultured bacterium, assembly GCA_964412555.1. Lineage (GTDB taxonomy): Bacteria > Hinthialibacterota > Hinthialibacteria > Hinthialibacterales > Hinthialibacteraceae > CAYPPG01. Next base: position 11,967 of record CAYPPG010000026.1, on the reverse strand, counting down.
TGATCCCGGCGGCGACGATGGAAAATCCAATTGCATAGAAGGGAAGCCGGTTGCCACCGCGAAAATACCCGCTGACCGATTTTCGTTGTTTGCGGGAAGTGATAAAACCGATGACAACGACGATGAGGAAATAACCGATGAAGCAAGCCAGATCAAAATCGTTGAACATGTTGTCCCTCTATCTTTTATAAGGTCGGAGCGCGGGCATCCCTGCCCGCATTTTTCTATAATATTGGAGCGCGGGCATCCCTGCCCGCATCTTACAACGTGTGTATTTTCACTCCTTTATGTTCCACCATTAAAACAAAATTTTGGACTTATTCCAAGGCGGGGGAAAGAGCATTTTCGGATTGTAGGGGAAAGGAGAATTTGTTGATAGAATGAGTTCTAATTCTAAAAAAAGGATTTTCAACAACTCTTTCTCAATTCAAAGAAGAGATTCAACCTGGGTAAGCGAATCGGCTTTTCGCAAAACAGATTTGATCTCGTGTAATTTTTCCAGAGAGGAGACGTTTTTTACCCGTTGAAATAATGATAATCCTTCATTGCCGAATTTGATCTCCAACGCTATTTGGATACCTTCCAACAGCCCTTTGATTTCGCCTTCTTCTCGCAATTGATCGAATAATGTTGTCACGAGTTTCCCTTTCAAATCTCACCATTCTTTCGGCTTGAAATCCAAATCATTGAGGATCCTCACCGTGTCACCACTTTGCGCGATAACGAACAATCCCTTTTTATAAGCATATGTATCAGCATCTTTCCGGATCACGATACCGGCCACCGCGCCGATGACTTTCCGGTCCGCGTATTCCGGAAACAAGTCTTTGAATTTCTTCAACCGTTCGACATGTTCGTTCACGTCGCGAACGCCCAGTGTACTTTTGGCTTCGATCAGAATTGCATATTCTCCATTCACCCCCAGAATGTCGATTTCCATTCCTTCCCGGCCGTCCCGGGAAACTTTGACATGTTGATGAAGACTGCGGATCACGATCCCCCGTTCCCGAAACAAACGAATCGCCGCTGGCACAACCAATCCTTCGACGAACAAACTCCATCTCCCAATCAGTTTTTCAATCTTTTTATCTGTCTCTTTTAGCTGTTTATCCGTTTTTTTCTGACGTTTGTCCAACTCCTTCGATGTTTCTCTGAAACTATCTCTCGTCTCGGCCATCATTTTTTCAAATTTCTTGTCCGACTCGGCAAATAATTTCCATACTTCTTGAAATCCTTTTTCCATTTCCTGTGGTGTCATAGTTATCCTCTCACCATCAACGATTGATTCAATAGAATTATATCACATTTCAAGCAGATAGGATATTGATATAAATTGAGTGGGTAGAGCAGACGTCAAGCCTGTATGATTTTGGTAAGGGAGAGCACTTGCGTTCCCTTTTATTCATATCTTTACTTTTTTGGAGGTTCATTCTTTCGATGATCCATATCCACAGAAAACAACTGATTTCAATGATCACTATTTCTTTGCTTCTCTTGCTGATCACACCGATCCCAGCCAAAGAACCAACCTATTTCGCCATCCACGTCATTGACGAACAAACCGGGCGTGGCATTCCGCTTGTGGAACTCAAAACCGTCAATGGAATTTGCTATTACACGGACAGCAATGGGTGTGCCGCCATCCATGAACCGGGTTTGATGAATCAGGATGTGTTTTTCTTTGTCGGCAGCCATGGTTATTCCTATCCGGCAGATGGATTCGGAATGGAAGGAGTGCGGTTGCATACAAAGCCGGGAACAACCACTACCATCCAAATGACTCGGATAAATATCGCCGAACGGTTGTACCGGATCACCGGCCAAGGTATTTACCGGGATAGCGTTTTGCTGGATAAGCAAGTTCCCCTAAAGGAACCGGTGCTCAACGGACAAGTTGTAGGACAGGATTCCGCTCTTGCTGTGCCATATCAGGGAAAACTCTATTGGTTCTGGGGAGATACGCTTGATGACTGTCAAGGATTCATCCGGCACGGAACAAATGATCGCTCACTATTCGCACCGAAAAAGCCTAGAAGAAATGATCGGTCATGGACTGGTTCTCTTTGATGACGAGAAACAAGAATTCGTAGAATTGATCAAATTTGAAAAAAACAAAACATGGCAGTCTCCCCAATCCCATCCTCTCTCCACGTTTGAAGAAGGAATTGAATATGTCTATTTCCCAGTTCCTTTTCCGAACATACGAGTGCAGCGCAATCTTAAAAATACAAAGAATCAAAAGGCCTATGAAGCGTACACCTGCCTCAAAGAAGGCTTCGTTTTTCAAAACCATGAATCGGTGCTCGATATCCAAGATGGAAAACCCGTTTATTCCTGGAAATCCAACACGGATCCCATCGGTCCCCGAGAAGAAAAGAAGTTGATTGAAGCCGGCTTATTACAAAAAAAAGAGGCTCATTTTCTTCCTTTCGATTTAGAAACGAAAGCATCTCCGATACTCCATTCCGGCTCGGTACATTGGAATGATTACCGGAAAAAATGGATCATGATCGGTGTCGAGATTGGCGGAAAATCATTTTTAGGAGAAGTGTGGTATGCCGAATGTGATACAGTAACCGGACCTTGGACTACCGTCCGCAAAATCGTGACTCATGATCAATACTCGTTCTACAATCCTGTCCATCATCCATTTTTCGACCAGCAAAATGGGCAAAACATCTATTTTGAAGGGACCTATAGCAAAACCTTTTCAGGGAACAATTCTGCCACTCCGCGATACGACTACAACCAAATTCTATACCGGTTAGATTTATCGGATCCAAAACTGCGTTTGAATTGATCCTCATGAAAATTGATATAAACAGGAACTTCCAAAGAGGAGGGAAAAAACATAAACATAAAAACCAATCTTTCAGGCAGTGAGGAAATCATGAAAAATATTTGGCTTTCGTGAAGACGCATGATATAGTGCAAGTAGAGCAGGATGGCAGAATCCAAAAGCTCGCGGGATGGGCGCCGAATAACCCATGACGCAGACGAAGTGGCAGTGACGCCATACGTCGCGTAGCAGGGGTTCCTACGGGGATGTGACAATCCAACGCCCTTTTCGGGCTGAAAGGAATGGTGAGCGATGGTTTATGCGCCACCAGATGAATGAGGAAGGAGTCATCGTTGAATTTCGGTGGCTCCTTCCGAATTCGAGGGTTTTTCCAGCCAGATTCTTCTATTCCTTTTTTTCTCCCTCTTGAATGTTGATCAAACAAAAGTCGATACACATTGAAAAAAAAAACGGTACGGTAATAATCTTCCCCAACCGTATCAAAAGGAATACCTTTGTTACTAAATGCGGGGATGGACTTTCCTGTGGCTATTTTGAAAAGTACCAACACCTTGCAGAATCAGATATGAAGTTATTTGTATCACAAGCGAAGGACTGTATTGAAAATGATTTTACGATTCTCGATTTTGATGATAGGCTTTCATTTTTTATTGATTAATATTTCTTTCTGCGAAGATTGGCCCACCTATATGCACGACAACGCTCGTAGCGGAGTGACCGGCGAATCCGTCACTGTTCCGATGAAAGAAACTTGGGTGTTCCAATCGGCCCATAAACCGCAACCCGCCTGGCCGGCTCCCGCGAAAAGAGATTACTGGCATCATCAGCGGAAACTGCGCCCGTTGGTTACTTTCGACCGGGCGTTTCATCCGGTAATTGCAGGCGATGCGCTCTTTTTCGGCTCTTCCGCCGATGACCAACTTTACTGCTTGGATAGCGCCACGGGAAAAATTCGTTGGACATTCTTTACAGAAGGCCCAATCCGCTTAGCCCCCACCGTCTATCGGCAAAAAGTGTATTTTGGCTCGGATGACGGTTGGATTTATTGCTTGGACACAATCACAGGGAAACTCCTTTGGAAGCACCATCCCGCTCCTGAAGATCGTAGACTTCCGGGAAATGGAAGGATGATTTCCCTGTTTCCGATTCGAAGTGGCGTGCTTGTCGATCACGGTATCGCCTATTGCTTTGCCGGTCTTTTCCCGATGCAGGGAGTTTACCGATGCGCACTCGATGCGGAAGACGGTTCCATTATTTGGAATGAACGAGTGGAAGAGCTTTCACCACAAGGGTATCTAATCGCTTCCCCGAAACGGTTGTTTGTTCCGACCGGCCGAACCTCCCCTGCTGTCTTTGACCGTGAAAGCGGTAGTTTTCAAGGGACATTCGAAACATATGGCGGAGCCTATACCTTGTTAACCGGAGACGCGGTCATCAGCGGACCCGGAAGACGAATTGGAAAATTGTCGCTTACCGATTCCGAATCGAAAGAACGATTTGCATCATTCGATGGATTACGGATCATTGTTCACAACGGTATTGCGTATATGTTGTCGGAACGGCAACTGGCCGCTTTGGATCGAAACCGCTATCTGGAATTGGCACGCCAGCGGCATTCGGTCAATAAAAAGCGTGGCGAGATTGAAACGAAAATCAAATCTCTTGCCGGAAACCCTGAAAAAGAAAAACGCCGTCAACTAATTGAAGAAATCGAAGCAGCCCAAAAACAACTTGAACACCTTACCCAATCGATGGAAGATTGCTACCTCTGGAAACGCGATTGTACTTTTCCATATGCAATGATCCTGGCCAACGACACCTTGTTTGTAGGGGGCGAGGACATGATCGCGGCTTTCCGCGCCTATAACGGAGCCGAACTTTGGACTGCCGGTGTTTCCGGAAGAGCCTATGGCTTAGCCGTCGCGAACGAACGTCTATATGTGAGTACCGATCAAGGTATGGTGTATTGTTTCAGTGAACGTTCCGTCCCCCGCCGTGGTTTTGTGCGTCCTGTTCTGGATCGTCAGCCGTATCCACCGGATAAAGATAGTGAAAAATACAAGAAAACAGTAAGCGCAATCCTTCAACAATCCGAACGCGGCCAAGGCTATTGTCTGATTCTCGATTCAGGTGAAGGCCGTCTCGCATACGAACTCGCGAAACAAACCGATTGGCAGATTATTGGACTGGAAGACGATGCGAATCAAGTAAGAAGTGCCCGCAAGAAACTGAATGCAGCACGACTCTACGGAAATCGAATCTCCATCCACGAAGGTTCTTTAGCGGATATCCATTATGTCAGTTATTTCGCAAATCAAATCCTCTCGGATCAGACCCTCCGGACGGGACAATTCCCTTCTCCTTCACCGGAAATTTCCCGGTTATTGAAACCAAACGGGGGAATCCTTGCGATTGGTAGATTCCAAAACGCATCCAATCAACAACTTGAACATCATGAATTGGAAACATGGATACGAAAAACGACAATTCCATATGCAACGCTCGATAGACAAAACGGAGTTTGGATCAATGCCCAACGAGAAAAACTGTCGGGAGAGGGTGAATGGACTCACCTATATGCGAACCCTGCAAATACGGCCTGCAGCCAAGATACCATTCAAGGCAGAGTTGGAATCCAATGGTTCGGGAAACCCGGCCCGCGGAACATCATTGACCGCCATCATCGCCCCATGTCTCCCTTATTCAAAGACGGAAGACTTTTTATTTCTGCAAACGATCGAATTATTACCACCGATGCCTACAACGGCACACGTCTGTGGGAAGTCGAGGTGCCATTTTCCCGCCGCATCGGCGCACTGAAAGACTGCGGTTATATGGTCGTCGACAATGATTATCTATATGTCACCCAGGAAGACCAATGCCATGCATTTCGCGTTGAAGACGGCCAGGAAGAAGTGACATTGTCCGCGCCCCAGATTGATACAGATATCCGCAAAGATTGGGGCTATATTGCCTCTGTCGAGGATCAAATTTTCGGTAGTTGCACAAAAGCAGGCGCTTCCTTCTATGAACTTAGCGAGGAAACTTGCGGTATGCTCGAAGGCGATTTCCGCGAAATGATCCTCTGTGATTATTTATTTTCTCTCCATCGAAAAACGGGAGAACAACTGTGGCTCTATAAAAACGGCGTCATATTCAACAATACCATCGCCATTGGTGATGAAAAACTTTTTCTCGTTGAAAGCCGAAATGAAACGACGACCGGCGATTTCGACGGCCGTATCTCGCCGGCCAAGTTTTGCGGGAGTGAAACCTATTTAATCGCACTGGACTTGAAGAGCGGTGACATTCTTTGGGAACAGCCTTTTTTATTTCCATTTGAACATATCATGTTCCTCAGTTATTCCAATGACACTCTTCTTTCTACCGGAACCTATAATCAAGGACAACACGTTCATTACGGCTTGTTCGCGTTTGATGCTGCAACCGGAGAGTTGAAGTGGAAAACCAATTATCAAGGAGACCAAATCGGTGGCACACATGGCGAACAGTGGCAGCATCCGGTCATCATCGAAGATACGATTTATTCCAGACCCTATGCTTTTGACTTGCTGACCGGCGAACAGAAAAACTATACCTTGATTCGTGGAGGCGGTGGTTGTGGAGGATTGTCCGCTTCTGCGAACTATTTATTCGGACGTGGCTCCAATCCACGTTTTTATCCCCTTCAAGAGGGTGTAGAATCCGGCACACCTTTAACTCTCGTCAACCGGCCCGGATGCTGGATCAACATTATTCCTGCCGGGGGGCTTATTCTATTACCGGAATCCAGTTCCGGCTGTACCTGCGCTTATCCTATGCAATTATCGATCGCATTTTCTATGGACCATGCAAACCGATAATCACGAATGTCATTTCTCTTTCCCTTCCAGTCCTAACTCTTGCGCATGCGGTTTCAGCGCGTCGATGACGAATTGAATATGTTCTCCCAAATCCACTCCGAGTTGTTCCACACCAGCCTGGACTTCACCGCGATCGACTTTGGCGGCAAAACTTTTATCTTTCAATTTTTTCTTGACACTTTTCGGGGTCAATGTATAGATTCCGTCCGGCCGCACGAAGCAACAAGCACCGATAAATCCGGTGATTTCATCACAAGCCAGCAGCGCTTTATCGAGTTGTGTCTCATAAGGAACGCCCCAATGGGTCAAATGGGCTGAAACAGCATGAGCAATCTCTTCTTCTCCCTGTTCCCGAAGCCACGCCACAATGCGGTTGGGATGTTCGTCGGGAAACTGTTCATAATCCGCATCATGCAAAAGCCCTGCGAGTCCCCATCGTTCTACATCCGCTTCACCGGAACCGTATTCCAAGGCAGCGGCCCGCAGTACGACTTCGACTGAGCGCGCGTGAATCCGCAGCGCATCCGTCTTTGTCCATTCGCATAATTTTTCCCACGCCTGATCTCTGGTTAACGTCATTTTGTCCTACCTTGCTTGTCACAAAATAAAATTCAGGGGGAATCACATAGGATAGTTCTCTATGTCCCCGTTTAAACCTTGAAAATGAATTATGTCACCCCACGGGATTCTCCTTTATAGTTGAATGTAACGGACATTCCTCCATATTTCCAGGGACTATGCCCTTTGGCTTTCATTTCTTACTCCATTGAAGTAAATTTTTAATATTTTCCGTTTCGTTGATGACATTGGGAATAGACCAGCACGTCAACTCGTTTGTAAAACAGTACGCATATATTATCCAATGAACAAACACTCATATCAAAAGAAACGATGGCTGATCATGCGCAACGGGGGAATTGGGGATACGATCCTCTTATCTTCCGTACTTCAACAAATTCGGCGACAGTATCCGGATGATTGGATTGAAGTGATGGGAGTCAAGGAACGGGTGGATTTGCTGGTAGGAGAAGGATTGGCCGACCGAGCGATTTCCGGAGAATTTCCGGGCGTCGAATCACTCTACACGGAAAACGAAACTTTGCATCCGCAGTTACATCACTATCTCGAATCTTTCGATAGGATTGTATGGTATACCGCTAGACAAGCAATCACGATGGAAAAACGTATTCGTATACGGGAAGATCAAGTGATTCGCGTACATCCTGCTTTACCGGCTGAAAACGATCGGTCTCATATAACCGAATTTTATTGTAATGCATTGAAAGGAATCATTGATTATACCGATATCCCCCCTTCACGAATCGCCGTGACAAGAAAGGAAAAAGAATCCGCACAAACATTCCTTCGAGAAATGAAGATCGACTCCTCTTCCCTTCTCATGGCAATGCATGTGGGAGCGGGAAACCGCGAGAAACAAGCACCGGTGGAACTTTTTCTTCGCTGCGCCGATTTTTTCCGAAATCGGATGCCGGTTGAAATCCTATTGACAAAAGGACCGGCTGATCATGAAGCCGTCGAGGATTTTCGAGTAAAATCGAACCTACCTGTCCATATCCTTGATCAGTCCCCTCTCATCACAGTAGCCCACATACTGAGTTGCTGCGATCTATTCATCGGGAACGACAGTGGGATCACACATATAGCAGCTGCCGTGCAATGTCCCACGCTCGCCTTTTTTATCATTTCCGATCCAAACAGGTGGAAACCACGAGGAGACCATGTGTGTGTAATACAATGGGATCGAGATGTCGTAATGGATAAGGAGAAGATCCTGGACGGTTGACAAGTGAAACACAAAAACTATCATACGTTTTTACATTTCTGAAATTGAATGATGGGCCATTAGCTCAACTAGGTAGAGCATCCGACTCTTAATCGGCAGGTTGAAGGTTCGATTCCTTCATGGCCCACTTTGTAATCTACTCAAAAAATTAAACTTACTGAATTCTCCATTTTCCTCATTTTTGTGATGGTGACCAAATGGTGACCAACTATCTTACAGCTCCACACGGCAATTTTCAATATATTTCTTCAAATCGGTGAATTTGTAGAGAACGCGGCTGGTGGGACCATTTCCTAATTTATAATAGACGATCTCGCCGTTGGCGGCTTTCTGGTCCAATAAGCGAACCGATATGCGGAGATAATCGGCGGCTTCTTGGCGGGTCAAATATTCAATCGGTCTTTTTGGAGTCTTTGAAATATTGTCTAGAATTTGATCAGTCATAATCCATATACTCCTATTCGTAAAGTCTATTTGAGAAAAATTCTGAGATAACATGGAAAAGATTTATTAATCCATGAATTCATTACCGGTGAGAGAAGTCAGAAATTACCTTCCTGTCATTAGACTGAACCCATGTTTCATGTTCTTTTTTAAACCTCTCACGCTTACCTATATAGATATGTGTTTTCGAGTTTGTTTTGGTGATGATCATAAAAAAACACGAAAATCTTTTGGTATGACTGGGAATGATTCAATTTCTTCAAGCTACATTCGGGATTTTTTGATGATTCTCTCTTCGTGAACCTTTTTTCTTGTAGTTGATGAATCATCCCTTTCTGCGCACGCAATGCGAGTGGTTTTTACAAAGACCAGATAAAGAACGCTTCCAGAAAATCCAAAGAGTGATCGGGCGGTTGAGAATTACCGCCTATGATCCCCATACGATCCGGGAAATTACGCGTGGCGATCCGGTCAGTCAGGGAGAGTTTTGGCTCGGTTATGATCCCAAGACGCAACTGCCGGTTACACTCCATCTGAATGACATTTTCAAACACATGATTTTTATGGCGGGAACGGGCGGTGGAAAGACAACCCTGTTGCGTGTGTTGGTCTCGCAATTACTCCAGGGGGGCATCAACGTTGTCATCTTTCAGAAAAAACGCCAGCAGTTCGAAAATCTGCAAACCGAAACCGGCCCGATTTTCACCACGTTTCACGTGGACGAATTGCGATTGTCGTTGTTCGAAACCCGCGACACCCAAAATTTCAATCGGCGCTGCCAAATGGCAGTATCACCCATCCATGAAATTTGGGAACTGCAGAACAGCATAGGTTTTTTGTCCGAAGCCACAAATCGGATGGCAAGCCATTGGCCGGAAGAGAGAATCCGCAAGGAAGGTTTTCCCACTCTTCATGATCTGCGAAATGAGTTGAACCAGTTAAGCGGAGTCAAACCCCATCAAAAAAAATATATCGACAGCGCTGAAAATATCTTGCGTTGGCTCTGGGAGGAATCAAATCTTTTTCGTGCCCGCAAGGGGATGTACGAATCCATCCGCGATCATCCAACCATCGTGAATTATGACGACGGCCAGGTCAAACGGATGAAGCTGGTTCTTATGCATCTGGCGGACCGGTTTGTCGAGGAAAATCAGGATCGCCCGGACAGAGAAAAAAGGAGCTGGCTGTTTGTCTTGGATGACGCGCTGGAATTCGTGGAAAACCAGCAGCGGGACCGGATCGATCCTGTCATCAACAAAATCAATCTGACGCGGGAAAATCAGCTTGGTTTTCTCTTTGCGTTTCAAACCATTGCAAAAGTGGAACCGCGCTATCTGACTTCGGTCGAAACGAAAGTGGCCGGCTGCACCAAAAATTATGAAGAGGCGATTGCCATCACCCATCTGCTTGGGATTCGAGAGGAATGCGCCATGGATATCTCTCTTTTTCAGCCGGGACAGTTCATATTGAACTCACCGGGCAGCTATGGCAGTGTGAAATTTCAAGGTGTTCCGTTCGAGCATCCGCACATTGAAGACTGGCAAGAGTGGGAGAGAGAGAACGAGGTTCGAACATTGTGTCCTGTTGATCGGGATCATGGCGATCACCGTTGTAGGCTCCCTGATCTATCCCGGCGTACAGAAAATCGCGTTCGAGAAAGGCGGTATTATTCTGCTCATCATCGTGGGGATTGTGATATTTTTTCAGCCGCCCAATCGGGATTCTCAACCCCGGCCACCGCACCCCTTTATCCAGTTCGATGACGAAGACAAACAAGAATGATGGAGGTGAAAAAAAACAATGAACGGAAATCCATTCCAACCGGTACCACCACCCGGACCGCCTGACGATGGACAAGAATCGGACGAACAAGAGGAGAGAGAATATTCACCGCCGTTTATCGAAATGTTCGGAGATTTTCCTGATCTCGGATCGAGACCGCAATTTGTCATGGATTTCAAGACGGTGGTAACAACTCTATTGATGATGGTTTTGGCCGGGATTTTAATTTTCTGGTCGTTGGAAAAAATCGACGCGAGCAAGTACGAAGAGCTCGTTCCGGTTTATCAGCCGGCAGAAAAAAAAGAAGCGCAGCGATTTCTGCGGGAATAACGGGACAGAAAAAATTCAGTCTGATATGATTCCGGTGGAAAAGATCCCCGGAATTTTTTTTGAACTGATTTTGGAGGTGAGATTTTTTCCGGAAGTTCCCTAAAAAAAAGTTGGGATCGATCTAATATCCATTTTTTTTGTGGGTGTAAACATTTTCAGATTCAACATTTTTTTTAAAACCGAGGGAGAAAAAATATTTTTTCTATGCATTTGATTTCTATTTCCAGCGCTTGTCCCCCCCCACCACCACTAGAAACCAAATGCAATGTTCAATTGCACCCTTTTCACCGAAGGTGAAAAAAAACTTCTCCCCGCCTTTAGGCGGGGAGCTCTTTTACAACTCCCCCCTAACAAAAACACCAACGATCAAAAAACATAACCAACAATCCACTCATGCAAATCTTTCCAATCCGCCCCCGTGAGGGGGCGGGAAGATAGATTCCGCCCGAAGGGCCAAATGTTCCAATTGATCCGTCCGAAGGACCAAATTGCCGCCCCGTGAGGGGCGGCCTCTATCGATCAGCCCGCAGGGCACAAATTACGATTCCCCCAAATCAAAAGGCAGAAAATCAATTCCGGGGAATCGTCCTCTGCACGGTTAGAGAGAAAAATGATCAATCAATAATTCCAGCGGTAAAATCCAGCATCCACTTTTCTCCTGCGCGCCGCTGCTTCTTCATTCATCCAGCGCGAAGCAAGGCCTGCCGATCATGCTCTCAATCCGTGCAATCCACTACAAAAAACTTTCCCTTCTCATAAAAACTTATACTCATCAGCATTCATCCTGGCGAAAAAAAACATCTCCTATCATAGCTCAAAAAATCAGCCACACATGCATCCAACAAAAATATTTTTCAGAATACACATTCATCCCTAACCTGAAAAATCCTAAGTGTGTAACTTCAAAATATTTTAATGTAACTAGTTCAAAAGATGTAACTTAA